>DATMPY010000232.1:0-8790 GCA_035566955.1 Solirubrobacteraceae bacterium
GGGGCAGAACGGTGTCGTGCTGCACCAGAGCACGAAGATCGCGGTCATCGGCTGCGCGAAGGTCAAGCAGGCGACGCACAAGAAGAAGGGCAAGGGGAAGGGGAAGGGCAGGAAGGCGGCCGTGCACAAAAGGCTGAGGGGGTCGTCGGCTCGCGGCGGAACGAGGGGCGGGGGGAGGAAGGGGTAGGTTGGCGTGCCGCGGGAGGAGGCCGACGTGTCGCGGGGGGACGTTGGCGTGCAGCGAGACAAGGTTGGGGCGCCGCGGGACGAGATCGGGCAGATCCAGCGGGCGCGGATCGTGGCCGGGGCGATCGAGGCCGTGGCGCAGAGCGGCTACGGGGAGCTGACGGTGGCGGAGGTGATCGTGCGCGCGAAAATCTCGCGGCGCACGTTCTATGAACTGTTCGAGGACCGCGAGGACTGCTTCATGGCCGCCTTCGAGGAAGCGCTCGCGCGAGCGCGGGCGCCGGTTGTGGAGGCCTACAACAGTCCGTCCTTGCTGCGGAGCGCGGGGAGTCCGTCGCGGGCCGTGGGTGGTTCGTCGCGGGTCGTGGGCGCTCCTCCTCCGGGGGGCGGGCGCCTGTGGCGGGAGCGGATCGGCGCCGCTCTGGGTGCGCTGTTGGCGTTCTTCGACGAGCAGCCCGCGTTCGCGCGGGTGCTCGTGGTCGACACGCTGGCCGGGGGGCCGGCGGTGCTGGAGCGCCGCGCGCGGGTGCTCGAGGGGCTCGTGCGCGCCGTCGACGAGGGGCGCGCGGAGTCACGGCGCGGGCGGGACCCCGGGCCGCTCGCCGCGGAGGGCGTCGTGGGCGCCGTGCTCGCCGTGCTGCACGCGCGGCTGCGGGCCTCAGCTGCCGCTGGGCACGGGCAGCCGCTGAGCGCCCTTGCGGGGCCGCTGATGGGGATGATCGTGCTGCCCTACCTGGGGGCCGCCGCGGCCGACCGCGAGCGCGCGCGGCCCGTGCCGAAGGCCGTCAGGGCCGGCGCTGAGCCCCGGCGCCTGGAGGCCAACCCGCTGCGCGGGCTGAACATGCGGCTCACCTACCGCACCCTGCGCGTGCTGCGCGCCGTCGCCGAGCGGCCCGGCGCGAGCAACCGCGGGGTCGCCGACGGCGCGGGGATCGTCGACCAGGGGCAGACCTCCAAGCTGCTCGCCCGCCTGCGGGACCTAGGGTTGATCGAGAACGCCGGCGGCGGGCACTCCAGCGGGGAGCCCAACGCCTGGACGCTCACCACGCGCGGGCGGGAAGTCGTGGAAGCGATCCGCGACCGGCCCGCAGTTGGCTGAGATCCGGCGTCCTCGTCGCCCGGTCGCGGGTCGTCGCCATCGTGCTGGCCATCGATGGACTCGTCGCGGGTAAAGGACCAGCACCCGCCGGGGCTTCTCCGCGTCCACGTCCAGTCCACGTTCGCGTCCAGTCCACGTCCACGTCGGCGTCCGCTGGACGCCCGCGCCGCACAGATCTGAGCGTGGCGCCCACCCGGAGATTCCGCGGCGTCCGCTCGGGCGCCTTCAAGATTTTTCCCCGGTAGGGGTTGACGCGAGACGTTATTAGTGTCTATGATACGTCCTGGTCCGGTTGGTCAAGGGGTCGGCCGGCCCATGTATTGAAACATAAGGCCTGGCTTTGGGTGCTCTGCACGGCAGACCCGCGGGAGCCGCGTTTGGCCATTTTTGATGTGGGAGAGGGAGATCCTGGTCGGAATGTATGAGGGAGCTGTTTTCCGCGTGAGTTCAAGAGGGACGGACGTGACGAAGGTTCACGCACCCCGCGAGGGTGCCGTTGCTAGATGCGGCAGCAGCCTGCCGCATCTCTCTCTCTCTCTCTCTCTCTTGTGCCTTTCAGCTAACCGCTGAGGCGCCCTTTTCTTCCACCGCCGCCGGGCGCCTGCCCGCGGCGGTTTTGTGCTGCCCGGGGTCGGGTCGGCTTCGTGTCGGTTCCTTACAGGAGGGGATGTGTCGATGATTGCTCGCAGGCGCAGGTTGACGGTCGTGGCGTTGCTGTGCGGGCTGGTGAGCGCTCTGGCGTTTGCGTGTGCTCCAGCATCGGCTCTGCACACTCACCTGTTCTCATCCAGCTTCGGCAGTGTGGGTTCTGGCGCGGGGCAGGTGTCCTCGCCCGCGGGCGTCGCGATCGATCTGACCACACACGACATCTATGTGGCCGATACGGGGAACTTCCGAGTGGATGAGTTCTCCTCGTCGGGCACGTTCATCCGCGCCTGGGGTTGGGGCGTCGCCGACGGGCTGCCCTCCTTTGAGACGTGCACGCTCGTCTGCCAAGCGGGCCTGTCCGGCTCCGGCGCCGGCCAGTTCACCACCCCGACGTTCGTCGCGGTCGACAACTCCGCCGGCCCATCGGCCGGCGACGTCTATGTCGGCGACACCGGCGACAATTTGGTTTCGAAGTTCGACTCCGCTGGCAACCTGATCGGCGGCTGGGGCGCGGGCGGGCAGCTCAATGGCTCGAGTGCGACCAATGGCCCGTTCGGCGCGATCGCCGGCGTCGCCGTGGACCCGGGCGGCACTCTGATCGTCATCAACGGCTCCAGCCTGGTGTTCGAGTTCTCGCAGAGCGGCAGCTTCACCACCGATTTTAACGTCGAACGTGGCACGAGCCCCAATGGGCTCGCGGTCGACTCCACGGGTAACCTGTTCAAGACCAACGGCGACTCCTCGGTCGAGGAGATCACCGGTTCGAACAGAGATCTCGGCCAGGTGACGCCTGGTGCGGCGACAGAGATCGCGGTCGATCCTGCCACCGGCGACCTCTACGCCGACGCCGGCGGATCGGTGGCTCACTACGCCTTCAGCGGCGCCGGGCACGTGGTCGGGTCCGGCGGCTCGACCTGCACCGTCGCGCCGCTCGGCGGCTGCGCCGCGAGCGACTCGTTCGGCTCGGGGAATCTGACGGGCGGCACGGGCATCGCCGTGGATCCCGCCAGTGGCAGCGTGTACGTCGCCGACGCCGCCGCGAACCGGATCGATCTCTTCATCGCCGCGGTGCTCCCCGACGTCACCACCGGCGTGGCGTCGCTTGCCGATCCGACCAAACCGACGCTCAGCGGCGTCGTGGTTCCAGACGGCGTTCAGATCACCGGTTGCCGATTCGAATACGGGACCAGCGCCTCCTACGGCCAAACGGTCGCCTGCAAGCAGACGCCGGGTGAAATCGGCGCGGGGAGCGGACCGGTGCCGGTCAGCGCCGAAGTCAGCGGTCTGCTGCCGAGCACGGAATACCACTTCCGCCTCGTCGCCGCGAACGCCGCCGGTGCCGGCCGAGGCGCCGACGGGACCTTCGTCGCACCCGGCCCCCCGCTCGTCGGCTCCGAGTTCACGACGGACGTGGCGTCGACCAGCGCGACGATCGACGCGCAGATCGACCCATCCGAGGCAAGCACCGAATACCGCATCGAATACGGCACGAGCACCTCATACGGCCATACCTTCACCGGCAACGTCGGCAACGGATCGAGCGAGGTGCCCATCAGCAACCACCTGCAGGGCCTGGAGGCAGACACCACCTACCACTACCGGATCGACGCGATCAACGTGTTCGGGACGGTCGCAGGCGCCGATCGGACATTCACCACGCAGGCCGCCGGTGGCCAGGAGCTCACGCTGCTCGACGGGCGGGCGTGGGAAATGGTGTCCCCGCCGAACAAGAGCGGCGCGCTGATCGAAGGCTACATCGGGACCGCGACCCAGGCCGCCAGCGATGGGAGCGGGATAACCTACGGGGCCTCCGATGCGATCGGGGAAAACCCCGTCGGCAAGACCGCCCACTCGCAGATTCTTTCAACCCGTGGCCCCGGTGGCTGGAGGTCGCAGGACATCAGCCTGCCGCACAGCCTCGCCAGGGAGAATGAAATACAGGCCGAGGGGTACGAGTATCAGCTGTTCTCACCAGACCTGTCGCTTGCCGCGATATGGCAGGGCGATGAACAGGCGACCACACAACTGGCGCCCGAAGCGACGGAAGGAAAACTCTATCTGCGTAACAATCTCGAGCAAAGCTACCTGCCGCTTCTCACGGCTGCGAACATTCCACCCGGCACGAACCTGCGGGAGGAACATAACGAAGTTGAAAGAAAGATCTTCTTTGGGACCGCGACTCCCGATCTGGGCCATGTAATCTTCAGCTCCCGGCTAGCTCTGACGCCGGAAGCCGTGGAGGGTCAGGCAGGAGGCGGCGCCAAATCCTCGAAGGCGAATCTATATGAGTGGAGCGCAGGGCGGTTGCAGCCTGTGAACGTCCTGCCCAGCGAAGTGACGGGCGAAAGAACAGAACCGGGTGCGTATCTTGGTGGGCAGGAAGGCCTGAATGGGGGAATGATTCCGCGCACCATCTCGAGCGATGGTCGCTGGGTGGTGTGGACCCTCGGGTGGCCGTACAACGTGTTCATGCCAGGGGAACCATCGAGTTTGTATGTCCGTGACATGGTTCGAAAGAAGACCGTGAAGATCGGTGGGGGTAATGCCATAGTTCAAACGATGAGCAGCGATGGATCGAAGATCCTTTTCCTCGAAGGCAGTATTCAAAGCGGTCTACCAGTTAGGTTTATAGGTGGAGAACTGTACGAGTTCGATACCGCTACCGGGGTGCAAACTGCGCTCACGTCCGATCATGGTGTCGGTGAAAGCACTGCTGGTGTGCAGGATGCCCTGTTGGGAGCAAGCGAAGACGGCTCATGGGTGTACTTTGTCGCCAACGGAGTACTGGGGGACGGGGCCGAACGCGGTGCCACCACGGGAAACTGTATAAAGGATAACTTTGCTCGTGGCGAAGAAGGCGCTTGCAACTTATACGTGTGGCATGACGGCACAACAAGGTATATCGCCAGGCTGTCGAGCGAAGATGAACTCGCCTGGTACTTGAGTGCATTCTATGGCGGGCTGAACCTCGGGGGCGTGAGGTCTCGAGTATCGCCGGATGGGCGTTATCTGACGTTCATGTCGAGTCGTTCCCTGACGAGTTATGACAACATCGATGCGAATAGCGGGAAGCCCGACGAGGAGGTGTACCTGTATGACGCTGTAACGAATCGGCTGGTATGCGCTTCGTGCGACCCCACAGGAGCGCGGCCGGTTGGGGTGCTCGCCTCCGTCGCAGAGTCCTCCGAAACCCGTTTGCTGGGTGGTGCTGAACGTGGCATCAGCGGCTTCAACGGACAGTGGCTGGCAGGGATAACGCCCAGGTGGGAGGAGCTGCTTCACAACAATGCGTTTCATCAACCGCGTTTCCTGTCGGATAGCGGGCGGTTGTTCTTCGAAAGCCCCGATGCGCTTGTGCCACAGGATACGAATGGGCGGATGGACGTGTATGAGTACGAGCCCGCTGGCGTAGGCAGTTGTACGGCTGCGAGTGTCACGTTCAGCGAACGCTCGGACGGGTGTGTGGGCCTGGTCTCCTCGGGGACGTCGAGTCAGGAATCGGCGTTCTACGACGCGAGTGAAAGCGGCGACGACGTGTTCTTCCTGACGGCGAGCCGGTTGAGTCCGGCGGACTATGACACAAGTCTGGATGTGTACGACGCGCACGTGTGCTCGGCGGCGGTGCCGTGTGTGAGTGTGCCGGTGCCCCCGCCGCCGTGCACATCGGGCGATTCGTGCAAGGTAGCGCCATCGCCGCAGCCCGAAGTCTTCGGGGCCACGCCGAGCGCGACGTTCTCGGGTGCTGGCAATGTGGTTGAAGAAGCGGGGAATGGCGTGGTCGAACGCGTGTCGAAGCCAAAGCACAAGCAGCACACCAAGCGGAGGAAGCGCAAAGCGAAGAAGGCCGGAGGATTCCGTACCCGTAGGGCGAGCATGAGGGGTGGCAAGTGATGATCGCGAGAGCTTTCAAGAGGGGTGCGCCGGCGCTAGCGGTGTTGTTGCTTTTGACTGTCGTAGTAGGTGTGAGCGAGGCGTCGGCGAAGATGCCGTGGTGGCACCTGGACACCATTTCGGCGCCCGCGAGCCAGCCCGGGGCAGAAGCACGGCTCGTCCTCGAAGCGAGCGATCTTGGTGACGCGGTCGTCAATGGGTCCGAACATCCCGTGACGATCGTGGACAAGCTGCCCGCCGGAGTGACGCCCACCGCGGCTCACGGCGAAGTCGGCGGTTTCTCTTCAGCTCCCTTCGGCTGTGCGGTCGTTGCGCAGACCGTCGTGTGCACGTACAGCGAACCATTGCTGGAGTACGAACGCCTGATGATCGCGATGGTGGTGAAAATCGCGCCGGGGGCGGGGCATGGCGTGAACGAAGTGGGTGTGTCCGGAGGGGGCGCTCCGGTGGCGGTGTTGCGGCGCGCGCTCGCGCTCGGCGACTCGCCGCCGGCGTACGGCGTGCAAAACTATGAACAGAGCCCCGAAGAAGAAGGCGGCGCGCTGGACACGCAGGCGGGGTCGCACCCGTTCCAGTTCACGGCGACGCTCGGACTGAATGCGCAGACGGTCCCGGCCGACAGCGAACACAAAGCCGAAGTGCAGCCGCTCGGGCTGACGAAGGATCTGCGCTTCAATCTTCCGCCCGGACTTGTCGGGAACCCCACGCCGCTGCCGCAGTGCAGCATGTACGTGTTCACCCACGCGATTTTCGGTGGCGTCGACTGCCCGGCCGATTCGGCCGTGGGTATCGCGACAGTCACCGTCATGACCTTCAAACCCGCTCAGGTGCCGTTTGCGATAGACACGCCTCTGTACAATCTCGTACCGTCGGTGGGCGAGCCGGCAAAGTTCGGGTTCAATACGGTTGGCGGTCCGGTGATCCTCGACGCGTCGGTGCGCACAGGCAGCGATTACGGCGTCGTGATCACCGTCCCCGATATCGTCCAGAATCTCGGGTTCATCGGCAGCCAGGTGACGTTCTGGGGCGACCCCAGCGACTCGCGGCACGACACAGCCCGCGGAAGCGCGTGCCTCGACAAAGGCGAATCCGGAGCAGAGCTTGCCTGTCCCGGGCAGAAAGGCGGAGAGCCGTTGCTGGTGTTGCCGACGTCGTGCACGGGCCCGTTGCGTACGAGCGTGGAAGCGGATTCGTGGGAGCAGGCCGGGCAGTTCGAGTCGAAGGAATTCATCTTCCAAAATGGCGCCGGGGAACCGTACGGGCTGGATGGGTGCAACCGGTTGAACTTCGAACCGTCGATCAGCGTCGCGCCCGATGGCCAACAGGCCAGCACGCCGACCGGGTTGACTGTCAACGTGCATGTTCCGCAGGACGCGAGCCTGAACCCGACTGGGCTGGCGGAGTCGACCGTGAAGGATACGACGGTGACGCTCCCAGCGGGCATTGCGCTGAATCCGGCGGGAGCGGACGGCCTGTCTGCGTGCGGCCTGGGCGAAGTCGGGCTTGAAAGCCCGGCGGAACAGAGATGCCCGGAATCCTCGAAGGTCGGGACCGTCGAAGTCAAAACACCGCTGCTGCCAAACCGGCTGGTCGGCGCGGCCTACCTCGCGCAGCAGAACGCGAACCCGTTCGGGTCGTTGATCGCGCTGTATATCGTCGTGCGGGACCCGATCTCGGGGGTGCTGGTGAAGCTCGCGGGGCAGGTGACGCCGGATCCTGTGACGGGCCAGTTGGTCTCGACTTTCGACAACACGCCGCAGTTGCCCTTCGAAGACCTGGCGTTGCATTTCTTCGGTGGCTCCCGCGCGCCGCTGGGCACTCCGGCGCTGTGCGGGTCCTATACGACGAAGGCAGCGATCGCGCCGTGGTCGGGCAATGAACCCGTGGAATCCTCCTCGGTATTCCATATCACGAGCGGGCCGAACGGCGCGCCGTGCCATGACCCGCTGCAGTTCGCGCCGAGCCTCACGGCGGGGACGACGAGCATCCAGGCGGGCGGGTTCAGCCCGTTCAGGATGACGATGAGCCGCGAAGACGGCCAGCAGAACCTGCGGTCCGTGCAGCTGAAGATGCCCCCCGGGTTGCTGGGGACGCTCTCCAGCGTGAAGCTGTGCGGGGAACCGCAGGCGGACGCCGGGACATGCGGCCCCGAAAGCCTGATCGGGCACACGATCATCAGCGTCGGCCTGGGTGGGAACCCCTACACCGTGACGGGCGGCGAAGTGTTCATCACTGGCCCCTACGGCGGCGCGCCATACGGGCTCTCGATCGTGAACCCCGCGAAGGCCGGACCGTTCGACCTCGGGAAGGTCGTCGTCCGCGCGAAGATCGAAGTGGACCCCGCGACGGCCGCGTTGACGATCACGACGGACACCTCGGGGCCGTATGCGATCCCACACATCCTCGATGGGATCCCGTTGCAGATCAAGCACGTGAACGTCTCGATCGACCGTCCCGGGTTCACGTTCAACCCGACGAACTGCAGCCCGCTGGCGATCACGGGGAGCCTCGGCTCGAGCGAAGGCTCGACGTCGGCGCTGTCGGTTCCGTTCCAGATCACCAACTGCGCGGTGCTGGCATTCAAGCCCAAGCTGACCGCGTCGACCGCGGGGAGGACCTCCAGGCTGGGAGGCGCCAGCCTGACCGTCAAGCTGGGGTACCCGGCGGGGCCGTATGACGCGAACATCGCGCGGGTCAAAGTCGAACTGCCGAAGGCACTGCCCTCGCGGCTGCCGACGCTGCAGAAAGCGTGCACCGCTGCGACGTTCGAAGCGAACCCGGCGAACTGCCCGGCGGCGTCGATCATCGGGCACGCGACCGCCACGACGCCGGTGCTGCCTGTCCCGTTGACCGGCCCGGCGTACTTCGTCTCGCACGGGGGGGAAGCGTTCCCGAGCCTGGTCATCGTGTTGCAGGGTTACGGCGCGACGGTCGATCTGGTCGGCGCGACGTTCATCAGCAAAGCG
>DATMPY010000233.1:0-7394 GCA_035566955.1 Solirubrobacteraceae bacterium
TCGGTGTAGATGACGATGCCCTGCGTCGCGGGGTCGGCCTCGAACAGGGGCATCAGCTCGGCGTAGGTGGAGCCGATGATGGCGTCGCCGCCGATCGACACGGCGGTTGACTGCCCGAGGCCGGCGGCGGAGAGGGTGGAGGACATCTCGGTGGTCATACCGCCGGAGCGGGAGATGACGCCGACTGGCCCGGGGGTGTAGGCCTGGGCGGCGTTTTTGGCGGGTCCGCCGATGCCGCCCATCTTGATGACGTCGGGAACGATGATGCCGAGACAGTTGGGCCCGATGATGCGCGCCCCGCGGAGGGTGGCGAGCTCGACCATCTGGGCGACGTCGCGGCGGGGGATGCGCTCGGTGACGATCACGATCAGCTTGATCCCGTTCTCGATCGCCTCGAACACGGCGTCCTTGGTGAAGGCGGGGGGGACGGTGACGACGGAGCCGTCGATCGGCGAGCCGTGGTGGGCGACGGCCTGGGCAACGGTGTCGAACACGGGTACGCCGTGCACCTCGCGCCCGAGGCGCCCGGGGGTGACCCCGCCGACGACCTTGGCGCGGGCGCCGTAGTCGAGGCACTCGCGCGTCAAATTGACGGCCTCGCGCCCGGTGATGCCCTGGACGATGAAGGTGGTATTGGCGTCGATCAGGATGCTCATGATTGGAAAGGGGATCTTTTGAGATCGTCCGCGCGGCGGGGTGGGGCAACAAGCGCCTGGGGGCTGGCCGAAACGGGGATGCGAGCCGAAGGCGAGTGTCTCCCGGCTTCGGTCATCCTACCCCGCCACGGACGTGGGGCAGGACGCCCCACGCCTGCACGCCCGGTGGCTGTACTGGCTGCGCGGATGCGCCCCAAAGGACCCCTCCTCACGCGGCGACTCCTTGGATCTTCTCGACGGCCCTGCGGGCGGCCTCGTTGAGCGAGACGGAGCGATCGGCGTAGTCCACCCCGTACTTCTCCAGGATCTTGAAGCCCTCCTCCTCCCAGGCGCCGGGGATGCGGAAGATGGCGATCTTCTCGGCGGGGTCGTGGCCGAGCTCGAGACAGGCTTTGATGACGCCGCGGGCGACGATGTCGACGCGGGTGTTGGAGACGATCGACATCATCACGGCGATCTTGTCAACCCCTGGCTTGGAGAGGACCAGCTTGGCGAGGCCGCAGGCCTTGGCGACGGAGGGGTTTCCTCCGATCTCGCAGTAATTGGCGGGGTGCCCGCCGTGGGCGCGGACGGCGTCGAACAGCGTGAGTGAGCCGCCGCCGGCGCCGATCACGAGGCCGAGGTTGCCGTCGAACTCGGTGACGTTGCCTGCGACGCCGCGGTGGTCGGTGGCGTCGACGGCCTCGCCGGCGATCTCGAAGGGGGTGGCCTCGCGGGCCTGGCGGGTCTCCTCGTCGCCCACCCCGAGCTCCGCAAGCAGCTTCTTATGGCGCCCGCGGGCCTCGTTCTCCATGTCCATATGGGCGTCCAGGGCGATGAAGGAGCCGTCGGTGAGCCGCCCGAGGGGGTTGATCTCGGCGAGGACCATGTCGTTATCGACAAACAGTCGCGCGAGACGGGTGAGGATGGGCACGAGCTTGTTCAGCGCAGATCCGGTGACGCCGGAGGCGGCGATCGCCTCCTTGGCCTGGAAGTCGGAGAGGGGGAGGATGTTGGAGAAGTGGCGGCGCCCAACCTTGTCGGGCTGCTCCTCGGCGACCTGCTCGATGTCGATGCCGCCGACGGGGGAGAAGATCATCACGGGCTGCTTGCGAATCCCGTCCCAGACGACCCCGGCGTAGTACTCCTGCTCGACCTCGGCCTTGGGGTCGACGAGCACCCCCCGGGGCATGTGCCCGCCGATCTCCAGGGCGAGGATGTCGCGCGCATGTCCTTCGGCCTCCTCGGGGGTGTCGGCGAACTTGACCCCCCCGGCCTTCATGCGACCCCCTGTGAGCACCTGGGACTTGATCACCACGGGCCCCCCAATCCGCCGCGCGATCTCGCCGGCCTCGGCGGGGTCGGTGGTGAAGCCGTAGTCGGTGACGGGGATGCCGGCGCGCTTGACGATCTCGCGCGCCTCGAACTCGAAGAACCTCATGCGGCGCGGAAGCCTACACGCTCAGCAGTCGGCGAGGGCTCGCAGCGTCTCGCAAATCTCCCCGCGCCGTAGCCCCAGCGCGCCGGCTCTCTCGGTGAGCGCGGATCGCAGGATCGGCTCAAGGTTGTCGAAAGACGCGGCGCATTCGACGTGCAGACCCTCGCTTGGCCCGAGCGCTATCTCGGTCGGGATTCCGCGCACCGTGCGGCTGACCGGGGCGGCCACGACGCTGTTCAAGACCGGCACCGCCTCCGAGCGCGTGACGATTAAGTACGGCCGACGCTTGTCTTCGGCCTCCGCCCACCAGATCTCCCCCTGCTGGGGGACGTTCACCAAGGTTCCTCCGCTATCGACGCGCGCGTCGTCCGCTCTGCCCCGGCAATCTCCTCATCGGTCTGTGGCTGACGCTTGTATCCCTCCACGATTTCTTCGCCGATCCGCCGCCGACGATGTTCCTCGATAAGCTTCGCCAAGCCGATCCGCACGCCCTCCGAGCGACTGGCTAGATGGCCCTCAGCTACCAGCCCGTCAAGGTCGGCGACAAGCTTGTCATCGAGACGGGTCACCACCTGCGTCATGCATATAGCATAACAAATCGCAAGACGGCGGCGGCCTATGCCGCGGTTGGCACGAGCCCGTAGGCCTCCGCGAGCTCGGGGTCCTTGCGGGCGAGCATTTCGGCGAGTTTGACCATCACCTGGCACTGCTTCCAGGTGGCGTCGTCCTGCATCTTGCCGTCGATCATGTGCACGCCGCGCCCGTCGGGGATGGCGGCGATGACCTTTTTGGCGAAGGCGACCTCGGCGGGTTCGGGGGAGAAGACCTGCTTGGCGATCCCGATCTGCACGGGGTGCAGCGACCAGGCGCCGACGCAGCCGAGCAGGAAGGCGGCGCGGAACTGGGTCTTGCAGCCCTCCACGTCCTTGATGTCCCCGTAGGGGCCGTAGAAGGGCAGGGCCCCCACGGAGGTGCAGGCGTCGACCATGCGAGCGATCGAGTAGTGCCACGGGTCCTGCTGGTAGCTGGGGCGGGGGGCCTCGGGGTTCTCGGGGTCGGGGTCGGCGATCGTGCGGTAGCCGGGGTGCCCGCCGCCGACGCGGGTGGTCTTCATGCGCCGCGAGGCGGCGAGATCGGCGGGGCCGAAGCTCATGCCCTGGATACGGGGGCTGGCGGCGGCGATCTCCTCGAGGTTGGCGACGCCCTGGGCGGTCTCGAGGATGGCGTGCACGAGGATCGCGCGCTCGAGGCCCGCCTTGGCCTCCAGCTGGGCGAGGAGGCGGTCCACGTAGTGGATGTCCCAGGGGCCCTCGACCTTGGGGACCATGATGACGTCGAGCTTGTGCCCGATCTCGGTGACCAGTTCGGTGAGGTCGTCGAGCACCCAGGGGGAGGCGAGCTCGTTGACGCGGGTCCACAGGGCGGTGTCGCCGAGCTCGATCTCGCGGCCGACCTTGATCAGCCCCGCGCGGGCGGCGAGCTTGCGATCGACGGGCACGGCGTCCTCGAGGTTGCCGAGCAGGATGTCCACGGTGGGCGCGATGTCAGGGACCTTGGCGACCATCTTCTCGTTGGAGAAGTCCAGGAAGTGGATCATCCGGGAGGGCTTGACGGGGATCTCGCGCGCGGGCTCGGGGGCGTCGATGGCGAGGGGCTTGAAGAAGTCGCGGGGGTTGCGCAATGCTGGTCTCCTGGTGTCGTCTGGGGGGCAGAACGGTAGCGCCTCGGCCGCCCCCATTAGAGTTCAGGGTGCAGGAGGGCCCGCGGGCCACACGGGCGGCGGGGGCGGGTAAGCGCCGATTCAACCCCAAAGCCGAGCCAACCAGAGCCGAACAACCAGAGGAGACCACCGAGACCCATGAGCACACAGACCGTCGAGACCCTCGAGACCGACCAGGCTGCGCGCGAGGCGAGCGGCGCCCACCCCTATGGCCGCTACCTGGAGGAGTTCGAGGTGGGCGCGGTCTACAAGCACTGGCCGGCGAAGACCGTGACGGAGGCCGACGACCACCTGTTCTGCCTGATCACGATGAACCACCACCCGCTGCACATCAACGACGTGTACGCGGGCAAATCCCAGCAGGGCCGCAACGTGGTGGTGGGGCCATTGGTGTATTCGCTCGCGCTGGGGATGTCGGTCAGCGACGTCAGCGGCAAGGCAATCGCCAACCTCGCCACCGAAGAGCTCAAGCACCCCGCCCCGGTGTTCCACGGCGACACCCTCTTCTGCGAGTCGGAGGTGCTGGAGAAGAAGGAGTCCCAGTCCAAGCCCGACCGGGGCACGGTGCGGGTCCACACCCGGGTGCTCAACCAGGACGGTGTGCTGGTGGCCGAGTTCAAGCGGCTGGTGCTGGTGCCGCGCAAAAACCCGGGCCTATGACTGGGGGGGTCGGGAGGGGGGCCGGCCCCCCTCCCGGATGCAGTCATGCGCCTCGTGCTCGTGCCGCGCAAGCACCCGGGCGCGTGATCATCCGCGGAAGGTTGCGCGCGCTCAAACGTTGATTCGACAACAGGGATGGAGCGCATCGGGGCCAGTGTGTCCAGAAGCGCAAACGTCCCGGAGCCGTAAGATAGGCTCCTTGATCCCGCTTTCGTGCGATGCGCGGCGCGCATCGCGTGCGCTGCCGCCACGGAGGCCCGCGGCGCGTGGAGGCGCCAAGACCCCATCGCAGAAGCCATCGCGAAGACCCGAAGGAGCCGCTAATCCTCATGGAGACCACCGCCACCGCCACCGCCCCGACCGAAAACAAGCGCCTGCTGGAGTGGGTCGAGGAGATGGCCGCCCTGACTGAGCCGCAGACGATCCATTGGTGCGACGGATCCGCGGAGGAGTACGAGGCTCTCTGCCAGCGGCTGGTCGAGGCCGGCACGTTCCGCCGGCTCTCGGACGCCAAGCGCCCGAGCTCCTATCTCGCGTTCTCCGACCCGGGGGACGTGGCGCGTGTGGAGGACCGCACGTTCATCTGCTCGGCCACCGAGGAGGAAGCGGGCCCCACCAACAACTGGTGCGACCCGGAGGAGATGCGCGAGGCGCTGGGCGAGCTGTTCGCGGGCTCGATGCGGGGCCGCACGATGTACGTGGTGCCCTTCTCGATGGGCCCGCTGGGGTCGGACAAGAGCCACATCGGGGTGCAGCTGACGGACTCGACGTACGTGGCGGTGAGCATGCGGATCATGACCCGCATGGGCCAGGGCGCCCTGGAGGTGCTGGGTGAGGACGGACGCTTCGTGCCCTGCCTGCACTCGGTGGGAATGCCCCTGGAAGCTGAGCCCGGCCATCCGATCGATGATGTGCCGTGGCCGTGCAACGCGGAGAACAAGTACATCGTGCACTTTCCCGAGAGCCGCGAGATCTGGTCCTACGGCTCGGGCTACGGGGGCAACGCGCTGCTCGGCAAGAAGTGCTTCGCGCTGCGCATCGCCTCGGTGATGGCCCGCGACGAGGGCTGGATGGCGGAGCACATGCTGATCCTCAAGCTGACCTCGCCGGAGGGGGATGTCAAGTACATCGCGGCGGCCTTCCCGAGCGCGTGTGGGAAGACGAACCTGGCGATGCTGATCCCCACCCTGGAGGGCTGGGAGGTGGAGACGATCGGCGATGACATCGCGTGGATGAAGTTCGGGGAGGACGGCCGCCTGTACGCGATCAACCCGGAGGCGGGCTTCTTCGGGGTGGCGCCGGGGACGGGCGCGCACACCAACCCCAACGCGGTGGCGATGGTCGCCCAGAACACGCTGTTCACCAACTGCGCGCTGACCGACGACGGGGACATCTGGTGGGAGGGCCTGACCGACGAGACCCCCGCGCACCTGACCGACTGGCACGGCAACGACTGGACCCCGCAGTCGGGCGCCCCGGCGGCGCACCCCAATGCGCGCTTCACGGTCTCCGCCGCCCAGGACCCGGCCATCGCGGCGGAGTGGCAGGACCCGGCAGGGGTGCCGATCGACGCAATGCTGTTCGGCGGACGGCGCTCCACGGTGGTGCCGCTGGTGACCGAGGCCCTGGACTGGGAGCACGGGGTGTTCCTCGGCGCGACCATGAGCTCGGAGAAGACCGCGGCGGCAGCGGGCACGGTCGGGGAACTGCGCTTCGACCCCTTCGCGATGCTGCCCTTCTGCGGCTACAACATGGCGGACTACTTCGCTCATTGGCTCGAGATCGGCCGCCGTCCGGGGGCGAAGCTGCCGAAGATCTTCTATGTCAACTGGTTCCGCAAGGACGCCGACGGCCACTTCCTATGGCCGGGCTTCGGTGAGAACTCACGGGTGCTCGCGTGGGTGTTCGCGCGCTGCGCAGGCCACGGCGCCGCGGCGCAGACCCCGATCGGGCTGATCCCCCCGGTGGGCGTGGAGGGCATCGACACCAGGGGCGTCGACGTCACCGACGCCGACATCGCGGAGCTGCTGCGGGTGGATGTCGCCGAGTGGCGCGCCCAGCTGCCCCACCTGCACGAGCACTTCGGCAAGTTCGAGCGCCTCCCCCAGGAGCTGCGCAACCAGCTGAAGGCGCTTGAACAGCGCCTCGGGGGCCGCTGAGCGGCGCGATGCTGCGTCCTCGATCGGTCGTGTGCAGAGCACACTTCCCTCACTGCGTCCTTGCCTCGCTTGCCCAGCGGCCCCCGAGCGGCGTTGTGCAATAACCGGCGTACTGCTAGTCGTGCGTGTGCGCCTCGCCAGCGGCTGCCGGTGGGCGGGACTCCTCGGCCAGTGAGGTGATCGTCAGCGCCCCGCGGGCGGCCTGCTCCAGCACTTCGGTGGCCTCCTCCAAGGAGCGGGCGTAGAGCTCGACGAGCAGGTGCACCACGATCCTCGTGTCGTCCTCGTGCTTGTGGAAGCGCACGTGGGTGAAGAACTCCCGCACCCCGTGGTCCCCGAAGGCGGCGTAGGAGAGGGCGTCCCCGGCCTCCGGGCCGGAGCAGGTCTCGACGTCTTCGGCATCCACCGTGACCGTGCACGAGGCCACCCAGGGGGTGCCCGCGATCATCCGTTCCCAGCGGTCCTCGATCGGCTCCACGCGGCCGTTGTTGAAGCCCAGGTGGGGCTGGTCGTGCATGCAGTCCAGGCACTGCACCACCGCCTCCTGCAGCTCGTCGATCACGTCCGCGCGCTCGCCGGTGCGAGGGTCGATCTTGTGGATGCCCTCGTAGTGGACCTGGACCTCGAGGTCCTGCGACCAGCAGCGGTAGCAGCGCAGCCAGCTGCGAGCGCCGGTCTCCGACGGGGTGGTGTCCATGAGTTCATTCTATGCGCGGGTAAGCACCGCCGCTGGGCGTCCGCGCCCTCAGCGAGCCCGTACCCGCAGCGTCGCCGCGTCGCGG
>DATMPY010000234.1:0-5723 GCA_035566955.1 Solirubrobacteraceae bacterium
GTCAGCGCCGGCCGCTTGAACTTACGCCGTGCCCGCGATCAACGCGATGCCCCGTGCGGGACTCGAACCCGCCCCACCGGATTAAAAGTCCGGCGCTCTACCAGATGAGCTAACGGGGCCAGCGGCGGTCAGTCTGCCACATGAAGGGGTGCGCGTGGGGATGCGTCCCGCCGAGCCCGCCGCGGGATGGCTCGAACGCAAAAGGCCAGGTCGTCGGGGAGGGCGGGCGGCGATCAGCCCGGCGCGAGGTGCCTACGAAGAGGGTCGTTCCGAAGCTGCGACGCGAAGCAGCTCATCGATCCGTGTGAGCTTGACGCGCGGCCGTCCCGCAGGCTCGCCGAGGGCGCGCTCGTGACGGTCGATCGATTCCCAGCCGGAGTAGGTGACGAGGTCGGGCTGGCGGGTGCGAAGGAGGGCCTCGATGGCGGAAGGGTCGGGGGTGTCGGGGGTGTGGGCGAGCGAGAATGTGGCGAGTGTGGAGTCGTCGTCGGCGGATGAGAGGTCGGCGAAGATCGCGTCGACCGTTTCCTGGGCGTCCTTCTTGTTGGTCCCGATCACGCCGGAGGGCCCGCGCTTGATCCAACCGACGACGTACTCGCCGGGCAGTGGTGCGCCGGATGCCGCGTCGAGGACGCGGCCGGAGTCGTGGGGGATCGTGCCGGCACGCTCGTCGAAGGGGACGCCGGGGAGGGGGATGCCGCGGTAGCCGATCGCGCGGAAGACGAGGCCGGCGGGAATTGTCTCGCGCTCGTCGGTGGGCTCGGCGCGCAGGCGCCTGTCGGGGGCGGGGATGAGACGGTTGCGGACGAGCTCGACCGCGCCGAGGTGGCCGGTGTCGCCGGGGAGGAGCGACGTCGGGGAGAGCAGGAAGCGCAGGACGATGCGCTTGGGGCGGCCAGAGGGGGGGCGGGCGGCGTAGGCGTGCAGGAGCTCGACGTTGCGCCGAGAGGTTGCGTCCTCGAGGGCGTCCGGATCGGAGACCGCCAGGGCGGTCTCGAGCTCGTGGGGATCGACGATGACGTCGGCGTCCGCGAGCTCGCCGAGCTCGCGCAGCTCGGGGTTGGTGAAGGCCGCCTGGGCAGGCCCGCGGCGGCCGACGACGACGACCTCGGTGACGCTGGAGCGGGCGAGGACGTCGAGGGCGTGGTCAGCCGTGTCGGTGGGGGTCAGCTCGGCGGGGGCGAGGACGAGCATGCGGGCGACGTCGAGGGCGACGTTGCCGTTGCCGATGACGACGGCGCGGGAGGCGGAGAGGAGGTCGATCTCGAGATCGGTGTGGTCGGGGTGGCCGTTGTACCAGCCGACGAACTCGGTCGCGGCGTGCGAGCCGGGAAGGTGTTCGCCGGGGATGCCGAGGGGGCGGTCCGAGGGCGAGCCGGTCGCGTAGACGACGGCGTGGTAGTGGCACAGGAGGTCCTCGCGAGAGACGTGCTCGCCGAAAGTGATATTGCCGAAGAAGCGGAAGCGAGGGTGGGCGGCGGTGCGCTCGTAGATGCGGGTGACGGACTTGATCTTGGGATGGTCGGGCGCGACGCCGGAGCGGACGAGTCCCCAGGGGGTGGGCAGGCGCTCGAACATGTCCACGTCGAAGCGCTCGGAGGAGTGGGCGAGGAGATGGCCGGCGGCGTAGAAGCCGGCCGGGCCGGAGCCGATCACGGCGATGCGAAGGGAGGCGGCTGGGGAGGAGGAATCGGTCATCGATCGAGTGGAGATGGGCGCGGCCCGACTCGAACGGGCGACCCCCTCGGTGTAAACGAGGTGCTCTGGCCAGCTGAGCTACGCGCCCGAGGTCGGAGGCTCAAGGCTAGCGAAGCGCGGCCGCGATCCGGGAGCGCGCAAGCGTCGGGTGGGACGAGGAAAGTGCGAAGCTAAGCGGGTGAGCGACGGGAGGGCGAGGCGGGTGGTGCGGATCGCGATCGGGGTGGGAGCGGCGATCGTGGTGTTGGTCGTGCTCGCGCAGTTGGTGGCGCCGGGGATCGCGGCGAGGGTGGTGCGCAAGAAGATCGAGAAATACGGGAGTGTGAAGAGCGTGGAGGTGAAGGCGTGGCCGGCGATCGAGCTGGCGTGGCGGCGTGCGGACGAAGTGAGGGTGAGCGCGGGCCGGCTGAAGGTCAGCCCGGAGCAGGCGGTGGCGCTGCTGAAGGAAGCGAAGGGCGCCGACCGCGTGCGGGCGAGCGTGGAAAGCGTGGAAATGGGCGGCCTGCGGCTGACGAATGCGAGCCTGAGCAAGCACGGGAGCGAGCTGCGGGCGCAGGGGATGGTGAGCGAAGAGGACATCAAGCGGGCGCTGCCGGAAGGGCTCGAAGTGGCGCTCGTGAAGAGCGAACACAGGACGGTCGAGGTGCGCGCGAGCGGGGGGCTGTTCGGGGTGAGCGCGAGCGTGGACGCGGTGGCGCAGGCGGAAGACGGCAAGCTTGTGGCGCGACCAACGGGACTGCTGTTGAGCGGGCTGAAGCTGACGGTGTTCGAAAATCCGAGCGTGTATGTGGAAGGGGTGGAAGCGCGCGCGCTGGAAAGCGGGTCGGGAGAAGGGGCGAGATACGAGTTGTCGATGTGGGCGAGCCTGCGGTGAGCGGGGAGGAGATCGGAGATCGACGGATCTCCGATCGTCGAGCGGCCGAGTCCGTTGCGGTACGCGTCAGCTGAATGCAGCGATTTCAGGATCGGTCCTGCTGAGCGGAGCCGGCGCGGAGGCGGCCCGTGGCGCGACGAGCATGGGGAGTCCCTCGCGCGGGCTGATCGTGGGCATCTGGCGGATGGTGAGCCGGAAGTCGGAAGGCAGCGAGAGGGAGAAGCGGGAGAGGATCAGCGTGGCGAGCGTGCGGATCTCGAGCTGACCGAAGCGCATGCCGATGCACGTGCGCGAGCCGCCGCCGAAGGGGATGTAGGCGCCTCGCGGAAGCGCGGCCTTGGCCTCCGGGGCGAAGCGCTCGGGGCGGAAGGAGTGAGGATCGGGGAAGACGTCGGGCAGACGGTGGGAGGCCCATGAGCAGTAGTTGACGAATGCGCCGCCGGGGACCGTATGGCCCGCCAGCTCGAAGGGCGCGATGGAGCGGCGGGGGCCGACCCAGGCGGGCGGGTAGAGGCGGAGGGTCTCGTCGAGGACCTGCTCCAGGTAGGGCAAACCATCGCCCATCAGCTGCGAAGGGGAAGGGGGAGAGCCGCCGAGCTGGGCATCCTGCTCTGCGAGAAGACGGGCGACGACGTCGGGATGGTGGGCGAGCTCGTAGAACATGAAGGCGACGGTCGAGGTGGTGGTGTCGTGGCCGGCGAAGAGGAGGGTCATGACCTCGTCGCGGATCTGAAGGTCGGTGAGGGCAGTGCTGGTGCCGTCCTCGTCGGAGGCGTCGATGAGCAGGGAGAGGACGTCCTCGCCGCGCTCCCCGGTGGAGCGCCGGCGGGAGATCTCCGAGTAGATCAGGCGCGTGAGCGTGCGGGTGGCTTTCTGCTGGCGGTCCCAGGGCGAGAACGGTCCGCGGAGCATGCGCAGCGTGTAGTCGCGGGCGTAAAAGGAGAGGGTCTGCTCGAACAGGGCGGCCGCATCGATCGAGCGCGCGGCGGGACCGTCAGGATCGAGGCCGAAGAGCGCGCGCATGGCGATGCGCAGGGCGAGGCGGCGCGTCCAGGCGTAGAGGTCGAGGGTTGCGCCGGGGATGAATGAGTCGAGCGCGGCGGTGGTCTCCTCGACCATCGTGTCGAGCGAGGAGGCGATGCGCTCGTGATGGAAGGCGGGGAGCATGATCCGCCGCGAGGTGCGATGGAAGTCGCCATCGGTGGTGAGCAGTCCGTCGCCGGCGAAGCCGATCAGATCGCGGAAGTAGGAGGTGCGGTATACGAAGTTGGAAGCGTGGGAGACGGTGATGTAGTGGTTGGCGGCGGGCCCGAGCGCGAACACGGAGTTGGCATGGAAGAGCCGCAGCGTGAAGACCGGCCCGTAACGCTCGTAGGACTCCAGGAGCAGCGGAAGGGGCTCGTTGGCGAAGCGCTGGGTGCGGGCAGGCGAGGGACGGGTTTCGCCGGGCGGGAAGGGTACGGTGGCGGAGCGCTCGTCGAGGAGGTCCTGGATGAGGACGACGAAGGGGTTGTAGGAGCGAAGGCGTGCGGGGGACTCGAGCGGCATGCGCAGTGGAGCCTAGACGAAAACTGGCTGACTGGCCAGTTTGCCGGAAGGGGCGGACGACACGGGGCCGGATGGGTGAGTCTGAGCGGCGTGAGCAAACGCGGCCAGCTGCTGGACGTGGCTCGGCGGGTCCGTGGCTGTGGGCGCTGAGCGCAGGGTGAGCATGAGGGGACGGGCGGAGCGACTGGTTGGCATACTGGGGAGGCGCGCAGGCCCGCGGAGGCGGACCGACCCGCGCGAAACGCGGGGGCGTAGCTCAGCTGGTTAGAGCGCCGGCCTGTCACGCCGGAGGTCGCGGGTTCGAGTCCCGTCGCTCCCGTCCTAGAAAGCCCTGCTAATCGACTGGTTTTAGGTCGGTGGCGGGGCTTTCGTCGTTGGGGCGGGAGGGGCCAAAAACGCGATTTGTGCCCGTTTGTGCCCAATGGCCGCCATGTGCCGCCGGTTTCGCCAGCCATCGCCAGACCGGCTGGGCCGCGGAATCTCTTGCTATGTAGATATGTAGAACTCTTGAGCCATTGCTTTTTATCGGGCGCGTAAGTGGGTCAGGCGAAGGCCTCTGTCAGCTCGGTGGGGGAGGATGACTCAGGAATGCTTCTAGATGCGGACGGGCGATCTGTTCGACGTGATAGTAGGGCGGTTTTCTCCCTTGCTCCAGAGCAGCTCTTGCCGCGTCTGCCTTAGCCTCCGTACCGTGCCACGACACGAACTTCCCGCCGTCACGACCATGGGGCGAGTCGGAGGCCAAAACCACCCAGGCCAGGTCTGGCAGTCGAACTTCGACACTCATGTCATTTCTAGGGTAGCGCGCGAGCGGTCGCCTTTCCAGGCGATCTCCCCCGCGATGACCTCAGCCGCCGTGGCAACGCTTGTACTTGCGGCCACTGCCGCAGGGACATGGGTCGTTACGCCCGATGGTCGGCGGGAGGCGGATACCCTTACCAGTCGGTGCGATGTTGTGGTACTCGAGGTCATGCCATATCCGGATGCCATTGTGCAACGGCCCATCGGGATGATCGAAGAACCACTCCGTTACCCAATCGGCCATATTGAAGTTGCCCTGCTGCGCGATCCTCACATCAGACAGATGAATGGTGGCCTCCTTCGGGCCGTCCCGAGGGCCAAGCAGCAGCGCGCGTGCGGGTCCAGCGGAATCCGAATTTCGTAGGCGTTCTTGAGACTGACCGGCTTGCCGCGCGCCAGCTCGGGCCCCCAAGGTGTGACCGGCTGGTCGTAGGTGAAAAGCACCGGCTCCGGATACACATGTACCTGCCACTTACGCTCAAGCATCGCTGGCACATCTTCGTTGTAGGTCGCAAGCATGAGTTCGACTGCCGCCTGGCGCGACAAACGGGGGCGGGCGGGATCTTTTCGATCGGCGACGATTACGTCGTCGGACGAGGCCTCATGTGCGTCTGGCCATGGCATCAACGGCTTCTTCCCCGCTTCGTAGCGCGCCAAGAGTGGAGCCAACAAGCCGCCGCTCTAGCCAGTCGCGGAAAAATCTGCCTCGCACGAGCTGCGCGGCAATAAATGCAGCCAGCGCAGCGCGATGCTGCGGCGCTGCGTCTCATCCAACACGCGCCCTGGATCGGGCATATCCTGA
>DATMPY010000235.1:0-4663 GCA_035566955.1 Solirubrobacteraceae bacterium
CGCCGAGATCGTCTCCCAGTGGTGGTGCAGAGTCGAGTCGATGTCAACCGCGATCCGCATTGCCGTACCCCTGATCCGATAGTTTACCCTCAGAACACAACGTACGTGCGCTTCGATGCGTTGCGCCATGGCCCGAATCCAAACCCCCGATTGGCCCTGATGTCCTCCGTGTCTTCACCCTCCAAGCCTGGCCCGCGTCCCGCCTACGGCCCCCAGGGACGCTCGCCCTGGCTCGACGTCGACTGGCGCGCCCACCAGCACTGGACAGTTGTAAACGGTTCTCCTATCAACGTGATCGAGTTGGGCGCGGGGCCGCCGCTGTTGTTCGTCCACGGCCTCTCCGGCTCCTGGCCCAACTGGCTGGAGCAGCTGCCCGTGTTCGCCGCCTCCCACCGCGTGATTGCTCTCGACCTCCCCGGCTTTGGGCGCTCGCCGATGCCGCACGAGCCGATCACGATCTCCGGCTACGCCCGCACGCTCGACGCCCTGTTGGACGAGCTCGGCGTGAGCGCCGCCGCGGTGCTCGGCAACTCGATGGGCGGCTTCGTCGGGGCCGAGCTGGCGATCAACTTTCCCCAGCGCGTAGAGCGCCTCGTGCTGGTCTCCCCCGCCGGCCTCAGCACCTACAACCACCCCCAGGCCACCCGCGCCCTGCCGCGACTGCGCCGCGCCGATCGCGTGATCTCCGCCTGCGCCGGCTGGGTGGCCTCCCACTCCGATGCCGTCGCCCGGCGGCCGGTGCTGCGCAACGCCACCCTCGGCTTCGTCACCAGCCACCCCAGCCGGCTGCCCCCCGCGCTCGCCGCCGAGCAGATCCGCGGCTCCGGCAAGCCCGGCTTCATCCAGGCCCTGCAGGCCAACCTCGACTACGACTTCCGCCACCGCCTCGGGGAGATCGTCTGCCCCACCCTGATCGTGTGGGGCGACCACGACCGCGTCATCACCCCACGCGACGCCGAGCTCTTCGCCGAGCTCATCCCCGGCGCGCGCAAGGTGATCTTCGAGGACACCGGCCACCTGGCGATGCTCGAGCGCCCCGCCGAGTTCAACCCCCTGCTCGAAGAGTTCCTCGCGGAATAGCGCCCCGTCTGGCGACGTCCAGCGCGAGTGCGCCCCGTCTGGCGACGTCAAGCGCGAGATTGCGCAGACGCTCGGACGGCCCTCGGCACGATATCCAAAATCCGAGCTGCGTACAACGATAGTCGGACACAAACCAAAAAAAAACATATTCATCTCCGCGCCCGCCCCGACCTCGACGCCCGCGAGTCAAGGTGTGGCCCAACGCACCGCCCGCGAGTCTAGGCGTGATCCAACGCGCCGCCCGCGAGTCAACGCGTGATCCAGTCCAACGCACCCGCCGCGGACGCGGGGCATGGAAGCCCCGCGCCCCTTACCCCGGACGCCGCACCACCCGCGCGGACGATCGCAAAAAGATCCCCCAACACCCACCCGCCCTCGATCGAATCGCGTGCGCTCGGTCTCCACTGCTCGGCTCAGCGGGCGATCGCGCCTTCTGAGGCGCTGCCCACGAGCTTCGCGTACTTCTCGATCGCCACCTCCACCCGTCCGTTCGAGCGCGCCGGGGGCATGTAGGAGCGCAGCCGGTCCGCGATCTCCTCCTCCGTCAGCGCCACGTCGATGCGGCGGGCGTCCACGTCGATGCTCAGCTCGTCCCCATCGCGCAGCGCCCCGATTGGGCCGCCCCGCACCGCCTCCGGGGCGATGTGCGCCGCCATGAACCCGTGCGTCGCGCCCGAGAAGCGCCCGTCCGTGATCAACGCCACCGTCTCCCCCAGGCCCTCCCCCACAATCGCCGCCGTGACCGCCAGCATCTCCCGCATCCCCGGGCCCCCCGCCGGACCCTCCCCGCGGATCACCACCACGTCGCCCGCCTCGATCTCCTTGGCGAGCACCGCCCTCATCGCCGCCTCCTCCCCGTCGAACACCCGCGCCGGGCCCACGTGCTTGCGACGCTCGTGGCCCGCCAGCTTCACCACGCACCCCTCCGGGGCCACGTTGCCCCGCAGGATCGCAAAGCCCCCCGTGGGCTTCAGCGGGTTCGACAGGGGGCGCACCACCTGCTGGCCATCCGTCTCCCTGGCTGCCGCTGCCTCCGCGCCGATCGTACGGCCCGTCACCGTGATCGCCTCCCCGTGCAGCACCCCCGCCTCCGCCAGGCGCTTCAGCACCAGCGGCACCCCCCCCGCCTCGTACAGGTCCGTCGCCACATACCGGCCCCCCGGCTGCAGGTCGCACAGCAGCGGGGTGCGCTCCGAGATCCCGTCGAACTCGTCGATCCGCAGGGGCACCCCCATTTCGCGGGCCACCGCCAGCAGGTGCAGCACCCCGTTGGTCGAGCCCCCGCTCGTGGCCACCGCCGCGATCGCGTTCTCCAATGCCGCCCGCGTGATCACCTCGCTCGGGCGCAGGCCCCGGCGCAGCACATCCAGCGCCAGTTCCCCGCACCCCCTCGCCACCTCGAGCTTCCGCCCGTCCTCCGCCGCCACCATCGCCGAGCCCGCCGGCGAGATTCCCAGCGCCTCGAACGCCATCGCCATCGTGTTCGCCGTGAACTGGCCCCCGCACGCCCCCGCCCCCGGCGAAGCCGCCTCCTCCAGCTCGTGCAACTCGTCCTCCGTGATCTTGCCCGCCGCGAACTGCCCCACCGCCTCGAACACCTGCTGGATCGTCACGTCCTGCCCCCTGAAGTGGCCCGGGCGGATCGAGCCCCCGTAGAGCATCAACCCAGGGATGTCCAGGCGCGCCAGCGCCATCACCGTGCCCGGGATCGTCTTGTCGCAGCCCGAGATGCACACCAGCGCGTCGAAGCAGTGCGCGCTCGCCACCAGCTCGATCGAGTCCGCGATCACCTCCCGCGAGACCAGCGACGCCCGCATCCCCGCCATCCCCATCGTGATCCCATCCGAGATCGCGATCGTGTTTAGCTCCATCGCCGTGCCCCCCGCCGCGCGGATGCCCTCCTTCACCTTCGCCGCCAGCACCCTGTTGTTGAAGTTGCACGGCATCGTCTCTATCCACGAGTGCGCCACCCCCACGATCGGCTTCGCCAGATCCTCCGCCGAGTAGCCGATCCCGTGCAGGTAGGACCGCGCCGCCGCCCGCTCCGGGCCCTCCGTCAGCGCGCGGCTGCGGTGCTTTACGTCGAACGTGCTCACAGTGCGCGAACACTATCCGGCGACGGCGACATCCCGCCGCCGCGCTGTGCCGGGCCGGCGGCTCGCCTGCCCGCGAGAGACCTCACGCGGCGGCACTTTGCGGAGCCAACAGCTCGCCTGCCCACCAGGGACCTCACGCAGCGCGCACCCCGCCCAGCCCCCGCTCGACCTTCCCTCGCTCGGCCTGCCCTCGCTCGACCTGCCCCGCGCGCTCGCGCTCCCAGCGCGCCAGGCGCGCCAGATCCTCGTGCACCTGCTCCGGGTCCACCTGGCGACCGGGGAGGTGCATGTTGGCGTCCGCTATCAGCCGCCGCTCGTCCGCCGTCAGCGCCATCCACTTCGCCAGCACATCGTCCGCGTCCGGCAGCCGAGCGCTGCCGTACGGGCGAGTATCGTCGGGGAACGCCACGCAGTACTCGTTCAGCAGCGCCCCCGTCCGCGGCACGTACGCCACGATTGGCCTGTGCGGGTAGAGCAGGTAGGCGTACGGCGCCCCCGCACCATGTGGTGAGCGCTCATCCCGTCCCTCGCGGCCCCCCACTGCGGACACCCCCCCGCTCCATGTGTCTCCAGCCTCCCCGCCCCGCGCGCCCTTGCCTCCAGCCTCCCCACTCCGCGCGCCCTTGCCTCCAGCCTCCCTGCCCCCTGCGGCCCCCCGGCTTGGGTGCTCCCCGCCGCCCTGCGGGCTCCACACCCGCAGGAACCCCAGGTCGCGGTACATCGCCCACTCCTCCTCGTTCACGCACGAGCGCAACAGCTCCCGCGCACGCTGCTCCGCGCGCAGCTCACGGCCCGGGTCGTAGCTCACCTGGGGTGCCCGTCGGCGTACGCGATGACGGGCGATCGTGTTCCCCATCCGCGGCAGCTCCGCCCGCACTCGCGGCAGCGCCAGCTCCCACAGCAACACCGCCGCCACGATCGCAGTGGCACCCAGCGCGAGCAGCATCGCCGATCGCTAAGCCGGCCCAGCCACCGCGATCCGCGGCGTCTGAACCCAGTCGGGCGCCCCGCCCGCGGCGCGCGGGAAGAAGATCACCCGCTCCGCGTCGCGCGGAACGTCCTCGAAGTCCCGCACCATCTCCGCCTCGCGGCGGCCGTCCCGCCGCTGCGTCGGAACCGCCGCCCACATGCCCGCGTCCAGCTCCCTGCGAAACGCCTCGATCAGCTCGCGCTCCTGCTCGGGCACATCGACATCCCCCTCGGCGAGCACGATCTCGCCATGACCCGGCTTCAGTCGCAGCAGCTTCATCGCCCAACGATTATGGCACCCCGCGGGCGCCCCTGAGAAGGTCAAAAACGCGCGTATAGCCTTAGTATGCATCCAGGGGGAGGAGCGTGCGCACCGATATTAAAAATTCGAGTTGCGTATAACAAAAGTTATACAGCGATTGTAAAAGATATATACACCTCAACGCACCCCACACCGCGCATCGGGCCAACCCCATCGTTCCGGATGCGCCCGCCGCCAGGCCAGGCCAACCAACCCG
>DATMPY010000236.1:0-23782 GCA_035566955.1 Solirubrobacteraceae bacterium
GCTGCAGAAGCTGTCTTCATAGCTTTTCTGCGAGGAGTATTCGTAGTCCGAGCAGCGCCCCGTGGCCCCGCCCGCTTCATTCAGGCAGACCGCCACCCCGGGGGGAGTCAGCACGTAGAAGATCGTGCCCATCCCCTTGGCCAGCGAGTGCTGGGCGATGAACGCGGCGAGCTGTGTGCGGATCTGCTTGTCGGTGAGACATGCGATCTCGTTCGGTTCGTGGCCCGGGCGGCTCGTGCCTTCCAGCGGCTGCGGGTCCGCGCAGGTGGTGGCCGGATACGGTTCGGTGTCGGTCAGCGCTCCCATGAAGGTCGAGCGGTAGGAGGCGTGCTGGTTGGCGGCGTCCGTGTACTGGGAGTCCACCGTGAAGACGCTCCCGAACAGGCCACTCCCCGCGCCCATGCCCTGCAGAAAGGTGTCGATCGAGTGCTGCCAGTCGCCGTGGTAGTTGTTGGTCGGGTCCCAGTAGATCGCGTACGCACGACTGGACGGGAGCACCGGCGCGCCCGTGGGGTTGGCGAATTTTTCGGGATACGCCGGGTCTTTCGGGTACAGCGGCACCCCCAGTTCCAGGGTTTCCCCAGGGAACAGAAGCGTGCTGCGCGGCTGCAGGCCCACCTTCACCCCGCCGGCTTCCGTTTCCGCGACCACCGCGCCCGCGGAGGCCACTCCCGGACCGAGCGCGAGCACGCCCAACACCGAGGCGGCGAGCGCCAGCCTGCGCGCGAAGGCGGGCATTGGACGGAAGCGGCTACCGAGCGTCACCCGACCTTCATCGGCACCGCGTCAAGCTCGCATTAGCGCCGTTGGACGGCGCGCGTTCTCAGCCTTCGCGAGCGAACAGGGCGGCCTGGCCCTGACCCACGCCGACGCACAGCGTGGCCAACCCGTACCGGGCCTCGCGGCGGCGCAGCTCGTGCACGAGGCTGACCACCAGCCGCGCCCCGCTCATCCCGAGCGGGTGCCCGATCGCGATCGCCCCGCCGTTGACGTTGACCCGCTCCGGGTCCAGGCCCAGCTCGCGGATCACCGCCACGCTCTGGGAGGCGAACGCCTCGTTGAGCTCCACCAGGTCGAGCTCCTCCACGCCCACCCCCGTGCGCGCGAGCAGCTTGCGCACCGCCGGGATCGGGCCGATGCCCATCACCCGGGGATCCACGCCCGCCGCGGCGGAGCCCACGAAGCGCGCCAGCGGCTGCGCCCCCAGTCGCGCGGCGGCCTCCGCGGAGGCGATCACGAGCGCCGCCGCGCCGTCGTTGACGCCGCTGGCGTTGCCCGCCGTGACCGTGCCGCCCGCGCGGAACACCGTGCGCAGCTTCGCCAGCGCCTCCGGGGTGGTGCTCGGGCGGGGGTGCTCGTCGCGCTCGCACTCCCCCACCGGAATCAGCTCCTCCTGGAAGCGCCCCGCGGCGTCCGCCGCCGCCCAGCGGCGCTGGCTCTCCAGCGCGAACGCGTCCTGATCGGCGCGGCTCACCCCCCAGCGCTCGGCCACGTTCTCGCCGGTCTCGCCCATGCTCTCCAGCGGGAACAGCTCCGCCATCGCCGGGTTTGGGAAGCGCCACCCGATCGTGGTGTCGTACACCGTGCGATCCCCCCGCGCGAACGGCTTCTCGTCCTTGCCCATCACCAGCGGGGCGCGGCTCATCGATTCCACCCCACCCGCCACCGCCAGCTCGATCTCGCCCGCGCGGATCGCCTGACAGGCGCACACCACCGCCGCCAGGCCCGAGGCGCACAGGCGGTTGACGGTGATCCCCGGGACCTCCTGGGGCAGCCCCGCGAGCAGCAGCGCCATGCGCGCCACGTTGCGGTTGTCCTCCCCCGCCTGGTTGGCGCAGCCGAAGTAGACCTCCTCGATCAGCGCAGGGTCGAGGCCATCCACGCGCGCCACCGCGGCGCGCAGCGCGATCGCCGCGAGGTCGTCGGGACGGACGAGGGAGAGCGCCCCGCCGTAGCGCCCCACGGGGGTGCGCACCGCGGCGAGGATCACTGGCTCGGGGGTCGATGTCATGGTCTCAGGTGCTCGGAGGGTTGGGTTATTGGTCGGTGGCTAGAGGGTCGGGGCCAAGGAGCTTGCAGTTTCGGTTCCACGGATCGGAGGCCGCCAGAATATCGGCTAGTGGCCACGAACCCCGAGCAGCTTGCGCGCCTCCTCAGGCGTGGCCACTGGTCGCCCGAACTCCTCCGCCAGGCGGACGATCCGCTCGACCAGTTGCGCGTTGCCGCGGGCCAGCTCTCCGCGGCGGTAGTACACGTTGTCCTCCAACCCCGTCCGCACGTGCCCGCCGTACAGCAGGCTCAGCACGTTCACCTCCAGCTGGTGGCGCCCGATCCCGAGCATGCTCCACAGCGCGCCCTCCGGCAGCCGGCTGAGCAGGTAGCCGATCGTCTGCAGATCGGGCGCCGCCCCGCCGGGGACACCAAGGCACAGCTGCCAGAAGCCGGGCCCGCGGATCAGCCCTTCGCCGATCAGGCGCAGCCCGTTGCGAATCATGCCGCTGTCGAACGTCTCGATCTCGACGGCGATCTCAAGCTCGCGCATGCGCGCGGCCGCCGGCTTCAGGAAGGTGGCGTAGGGGTTGCCGAACACCCAGTCGTCGCCGAGGTTGACCGAGCCGCAGTCGAGCGTCGCCAGCTCCGGCGCCAGCTCGATGCAGGCCAGGCGTTCCTCGATCCCGGCGCGCCCGCCGGCGCTGCCGGTGCTGAGGTTGATGATCGCCGCGCACCCCCGTTCCTGGATGCGCGCGATCAGCGTTCGGTAGATCGCCACGTCCTGCACCGGGGTGCCCGTCTCGTCGCGGGCGTGCAGGTGGACGATCGCCGCGCCCGCCCGCCAGCTCTCGAGCGCCGCCTCCACGATCTGATCGGCGGTGAGGGGGAGGTGGGGGGATTGCTTCCCGGAGGCGATGCTGCCTGTGACCGCGGCAGTGATCATCACGGGGTCGGCCATCTCCGGCTTAAGGTATAGAGATGGCCGAGCCACCCAAGGTCACCTACGAGACCTTCACCCTCGACGAGCGCCAGGCGGAGGCGTTTGCCGACGCCGTCGAGCACGCCGCGGCGGGGTTGGGAGAGCGCCACCCGTTTTACGTCAACGGGATCGCCCAGCACGGCGACGGATGGGAGCAGGAGCGCTCGCCGAACGACAGCCGGGTGCTCCTCGGGCACTTCGCCACCGCGTCGATGGACGATTTCGACCGCGCCGTCGAGCACGCGGGGGGTTTCCATCCCGAGTGGTCCGCCCTTGACTGGCGGGCGCGGGTGGAGGTGGTACGCAGGGTCTCAACCGCCGCCGCCGCGCGTCGCTACGAGCTCGCGGCGATCCTCGCGCACGAGGTCGGCAAGCCCCTGCTCGAGGCGCTCGGCGAGGTCGACGAGTGCGCGGTGCTGGTCGACTACTACTGCGATCAGATGGTCGCCAACGAGGGATTCTGCACCGAGATGGGGGAGCCGGGCGCGGGCGAGCGCGTCTGCAGTGTGCTGCGGCCCTACGGCGTGTGGGCGGTCATCGGGCCCTTCAACTTTCCCATGGCCCTGCTGTTGGGGCCGATCGCGGCGGCGCTGATCGCAGGCAACACCGTCGTCGCCAAGCCCTCCCCGCACGGCTACCTGAGCGGCCTCGCGGTGTACGACCTGTTCCGCCAAGCGGGAGTACCGCCGGGCGCGCTGCACCTCTTGACGATCCCCGAGCAGCGGCTGGGCGAGCGGCTGTATGGCAACCCAGCGCTCGGAGGGCTGACCTTCACCGGCTCCTACGCCACCGGGATGGAGATCTTCCGCGGTTTCACGAGCGCGCGTCCGCGGCCGGCGATCTGCGAGATGGGTGGTAAGAACCCCGCGATCGTCACCGCCAGCGCCGACCTGCACAAGGCCGCGCTCGGCATCTCGCGCTCCGCGTTCGGTTTCAGCGGACAGCGCTGCTCGGGCTGCTCGCGGGTGCTGGTGGCGCGCGCTGTCCACGACGAGCTCCTGGCCCTGCTGGAGGAGCAGCGCCGGCAGGTGCAGGTGGCCAGCCCGCTGGATCCGGCGACGCGGGTGGGCCCGGTGATCTCACAGGCGTCGGTGCAGCGCATGCTCGCCGCCGTGGGCGAGTGCCGCGGGGCCGGCTGGACCGTGCACGGTGGGCGGCGCCTGGACGGGGAAGGCCTGCGATACGGAAATTACGTCGAACCGGCCCTCGCGGAGATCCCCGCGGACGCTCGCGTACTGCGCGAGGAGCTGTTCACGCCCTTCGTAGGGGTGCAGCCAGTCGATTCTCTCACGGAGGCGCTGCGGATCGCCAACGGCCTCGTCTTTGGGCTCACAGCCGGCCTCTACGCAGAGGATGAGGCAGAGATCGAGCGCTTCGTGAACGAGATCCACGCGGGCGTTGTGTATGTCAACCGCGAGGCGGGCGCCACCACGGGGGCCTGGCCTGGTATACAGCCCTTTGGTGGTTGGGAAGGTTCAGGATCTACAGGAGTTGGAGCTGGTGGGATCTACTACCTGCAGCGGTACATGCGCGAGCAGAGCCGCACCTTCGTCGGCGACTGAGCCCGCGGCGGTGCCTGTCCGCGCCGGCCCGAGGCTCTCGACGGACGCGTGCCCGCTCGGGAGCGCAGTCCGTCCACGGCGGATGGCCGAAAGCTCGCCCGCGCCGTGAGGGCGGACGCCTCAGTGGTGGTCATCGGCGCCGGCGCCGTCGGTCTGAGCACGGCCCTGCAGCTGACCACCCTGGGGATGCAGGATGTGGTGGTGCTCGACTCCACCCACGTCGCCGGCGGCTCCTCAGGGCGCTCGGTGGGGGTCGTCGAGACCCAGTACGTGGACCCCTTCGACATCGCGCTGCGGGTCCCCAGCAAGCGCGTGTTCGAGCAGCTCGAGCGCGATCATGGTCTGCGGTTCACCCGCAACGGCTACCTGCGCATCGGCCACACCGAGGAGGACGCGAGGCGCTTCGAGCGCAGCGTCGCCGTGCAGCGCGAGCTGGGGATCGACGACGCGCTGGTGCTCGGCCCGCGGGAGGTCTCCGAGCGCTTCCCGGACGTCCGCAGCGACGACATCAGCGCGGCGCTCCACGGCCCCAGCGACGGATTCGTCGACGGCCACCTCTACTGCACGCTGCTCGCCGAGCTCGCCCAGGCCGGGGGCGCGCGCGTGGTGACCCAGGCGCGGTGCACCGCCGGGGAGGTGCTCCAGGATGGACGCCACCGCCTGCTCACCGCCGCCGGTGAGCTCACCTGCGAGTTCGTCGTGAACGCCGCCGGCGCGTGGGCACAGGAGGTCGGGGCGCAGCTCGGCGTGCGCACCCCGATCCTGCCCCAGCGCCACGAGGCGGTGAGCATCCACCTGCCGCGCACGCTCGACTACATGATGCCCGAGGTGATGGACTACTCACCGGCCGAAGGGCGCTCCGGGCTGTACTTCCGGCACGAGACCTTCGACACGTTGCTCGGGGGTCTGCACAGCGAGGAGGCCGTGCACCCGGTGGTCGATCCGGACGACTGGTTCGAGGGGGTGGAGCAGGCCTACCAGGAGCAGCTCGCCGAGCTGCTGCCCCACCGGCTGCCCACGCTCACGGGCGCGCGTCTGGGCAAGGGCTGGGCGGGGCTGTATCCCGTGAGCCCCGACGGCCGTCCGCAGGTTGGGCCGTGCCCGGAGGATGCGAGTGTGATCGCCGCCTGCGGGGTCGGCGGGTACGGGATTCAGGTCTCCCCGATCGTGGGGCGGCTTGCCGCCGAGTGGATCGTCTTTGGGGAGGCCCGCAGCCTCGAGCAAGCCGGGGAGCTGCTGCCGGGGCGGGCGTCGCTGGTGGAGCAAACGTAGGGCGAACTGGAGGGTCTATATGAGTGCCAACGGGGATAGGAGGGGCGCATGAGTACAGAGGTGGCGTACGCATCGGACGAGCAGCAGGGCGAGATCCTGGAGCACTTCGGGTACGAGCAGGAGCTCTACCGCGAGATGGGCTGGTTCTCGTCGTTCGCCGCCTCGTTCTCGGGCGTGTCGATCACGACGGGGGTGCTATTGACGCTGCCGTTCGTGCTGACACAGGCCGGCACCGGTGGGCTGTGGACGTGGATCATCTCCGCGTTTGGCTGCATCTTGATCGCGGCGATCTTCGCCGACCTCGCGGGGCGAATCCCGCTCGCCGGCTACGCCTACCAGTGGGCCAGCCGCCTAACCAATCCTAATTTCGGCTGGTTCGTGGCCGTCTGCGGGCTGATCGGCTTCGGGGTGGGGGCGTCTGGAACGGCCTACGGGGTAACGCCCTACTTCCTCTCGGAGTTCGGGATCGAAACTACCCGCAACGCGACGATCATCGGCGCGGCCACGCTGACGCTGATCGTAATGCTGATCAACATCGCCGGGATCCGTATCGCCACCACCTTCAACAACGCAGCAGTCGTAACCGAGATCATCGGCGGGGTAGGGGTGGCGATCGCGCTGCTGGTGTACGCGATCATCGAGCACCCGCACCCGGCGTCCTTCCTCTTTCACCAGCAGCCCGCCATGCACAGCGGCTACATCGGCGCGTTCCTCCTGGCGTTCCTGCTCGGCGCCTACACGTTCGCCGGTTGGGAGCTGCCCGCGGACCTCGCCGAGGAGACCCGCAACGCGACCACCGTCACGCAGCGCACGATCATCGCCTCGGTGATCGCGGTGGCAGTCAGCGGCTTCATCCTGCTGATCGGCTTCTCCTATGCCAGCCCCGGTATCTCCAAGACGCTCGGCGAAGAACACCCGGTGCTCTCGATCATCCAATACCAGTGGGGAACCACCGGGAAGGATCTCGTGGACATCCTGTTCTTGATCTCGTTCGTCTCGGTCGTGCTGCTGATCCAGGCCGGAGCTGCGCGGCTGTTGTTCAGCCTCGGGCGCGACAACATGGCGCCGTTTGGCACCTTCTTCGGCAGGGTAAGCGGCCGCTTCAAAACCCCCTACACGGCGCTGCTCGGCACCGCGTTCTTCGGGATCGCCATGTTCACGGTGCCCGCGTTGATCTCCGCGAAAGTGCTCGAATACATCATCGGCACGGCCTCGGTCGGCTTCAACCTCGTGTACGCGCTGATCGCGGGGATCTATCTGTTCCTGTCCTACCGCGGGACACTGCCGAAGCAGTTCGGCAGATTCTCGCTCGGCCGCTGGGGTAAGCCGATTGCATGGGTGTCGTTGGTGTGGCAGATATTCCTGGTGGGGACGCTGACGCTGCCGAAGATCAACTTCAAAATCGGCGTCACCACGCTCGCGATGATCGCGGTCGGAGCGGTGTGGTTCCTGGTGTGGGTCCGTCCCAAGGTCAAAAACGGCGACGCCGGGCCACACCGGGAAGTCGCGGTGAAGGATCTCGAAACGGCGACGTGAGCCAGCTCGAACAACGCTATACACTCAGGTGGCCGCGCGCGCGGGCGATTTACGAGCAGGCGCTCGGGTCGCTGCCGGGCGGTAACACGCGCACCCAGGTGCACGTGGATCCGTTCCCCATGTACGCCGAGCGCGGGAGCGGCGCGCGCCTTGCGCTGATCGACGGCGTGGAGGTCGATGACTTCCTGCTGAACTACTCCGCCTCGGCGCTCGGCCACTGCCATCAGGCAGTGAGCGCCGCGATCCACGCGGGAATCGACGCAGGTGGCCCCTTTGGCCTGCCCGTTCCCGCGGAGGTGCTGCTGGCCGAGCGCCTGCGCGAGCGCTTCACCGGGGTGGAGCTCGTGCGGTTCACCAACTCGGGCTCAGAGGCCACGTTGCAGGCAGTCCGCGCCGCGCGCGCCTTCTGCGGCCGACCGCGGATCGCCAAGGCGGAGGGCGGCTACCACGGCAGCCACGACCTCGTCGACGTCGGCATCACCCGCTTCGGCGAAGCGCCGGGTGAGGCGATCGGGGAGACGCGGGGGATGGCGCCGGAGGTCGTGGCGGGAGTGAGTGTGTTCCCCTACAACGACCTCGACGGGGCACTCGCGGTGCTCGAACCGCAGGCCGAGCAGCTGGCGGGCGTGTTGATTGAGGTGTTCCTGAACGCCTCCGGTGTGATCCCCGCGCGGCCCGAGTTCCTGGGCGGCATCGCCAAGTGGTGCGCGGGGCACGGGGTGTTGCTGATCCTCGACGAGGTCGCCAGTTGGCGCACCGGCTACAGCGGTGCCGGCGCTGAGCACCACGGGCTGCGCCCAGACCTGATCTGTCTCGGCAAGGCGCTGGGTGGGGGCTTTCCGATTGGCGCGCTGGGCGGGAGGGCTGATGTGATGGCGATGTTCGACCCGCGCGGCGGCAGCATCGTCCGCCACGCGGGCACCTTCAACGGCCACCCCGTTGCGATGTCCGCCGGCCTCGCCGTGCTGGAGGCGCTCAACGAGGGGGCGATCGCGCGCGTGAACGCCCAGGGTCAGCGCCTCGCCGAGGGAGCGCGACGGATCGGCGGCGAGCATGGATTGGCGCTCACCGCCACCAACTACGGGGGCGTCGGGCGCTTGCACGTCGCGCACGAGCCCCCCCGCTCCGCGCGCGCAGCAGCCGCGTTGCCGCGGGAGCCGCGCATCGATATCTACCGTGCGCTGCTGGAACGCGGTGTGTTGGTGTCCCCCGACTGTCGCTTCGCCACCTGCACGGCCACCTCGGAGGAGCAGGTGGAGCGGTTTCTCACCGCGCTCGCCGAGGCCGCACCGGAAGCGCTCGCGCAATGAGGCCCCGTGCGTCGCGCTCGACGAGACGGTCGACAATTGGGGGCCGCCGAACTGCCTTGCGCGAGCGCCCACCCCGAAACCCTCTGGAGGTCCCATGAGCGGCACGCCATCCCCACATCCCAGCTCGCAGAGCCCGGACCCGAAACAGCCCGCCATCCCCCTGGAGGGCCTGGGCGCCGACAGCGTCGCGGCGGCCGCCCAGCTGATCCGCGGCGGGCGCGTCTACGACCTCGATTGCGGACGCTGGCCAAACATGCCCCAGTGGGACGGGCACGCCCCGTTTCAGGTTCTCACCTACCGCACCCCCCGGGGGGTGCGCGTGCAGAAGGACTGGGACTGGCTGGGCGTGAACACGGTGAACTTCGGCATCCACAGCGAGCTACTGTCGGGCAGCGCGCACACCGGCACCCACATCGACGCCCTCTGCCACGCCACCTGCGGCGCGGACGATCACTGGTTCGGCGGGAGCACCCCGGAGGAGCACCTCGGGGACTTCGGCCCCCTCACGCACGACGCCGCGGCGATCCCTCCGATCTTCACGCGCGGGGTGCTGCTGGACGTGGCCGGGGCGCTCGGCCTGGAGGCGCTGCCCGCGAGCGCCGAGATCGGCCCGGCGGAGATCGAGCGGACGCTCGCGGCGCAGGGCTCGGAGATCCGTCCCGGGGACGTGGCCCTGATCCGCACCGGCTACCTCTCGGCGTGGCCCGAGCGCGAGCGGCTCGCGGAGTACGCGGACGCGGGAATCAACCTGGAGGCCGCCAGGATGCTCATGGACGCCGGGGTTGTGGCCCTGGCGGGGGATACCGAGTCGCTGGAGTGCCTGCCCTCGCCCGACCCCGAGAGTCCGCACCCGGTCCACCTGGAGGCGTTGATCGAGCGCGGGGTGTTCATCCTGGAGATGGTCTACCTCGAGGAGCTGGCCCGCGATCGCGTCTACGAGTTCGCGTTCGCGTGCCTACCGCTGAAGATCAGCGGCGCCACGGGCTCATGGGTGCGACCTGTGGCACTGTGCTAAGAGCGACGTCGCGGCAGGCGAGACGCCGGGCGCTGAGGCTCACCCGCCGCGGCCTGGTCGCCGGTCCGCAGCCGGAACGATCGTCACACGGCCGCTCGGAAGCCAGATTTCGTCGGATGCCACCATCGAGGTCGCGAGCGGGCCGTCGCGCATCGTGGCCATCAGCAGCGGGGTGCACCAGAAGGCGGACACCAGCGTTCGTGAAGGCTTGACTCCGTTCGTCAACGGCGACACCGGCCCTTTGCCCAGTGCGTTGTGCGCGGCCACCGTGAAGCGGTAGCTGGCTCCGTTCCTCAGACCGCCGATCGCGGCGGTGGTGCCCGAGACCATTCTCGGCTTCAGGCGCCGCGAGCCGGCGTACGGGGTGACGGTGTATGTCGTGATCGGGCTGCCACCGTTCGGTGGCGCCGTCCAGGCGACGGTCGCGTTCCCGTTCGCGGGAATCGCCACCAGGTGCGCGGGCGCAGCGGCCGGGGCCGCTGGCGGTTCGGCGGCGGGCGCCGACTTGAACACGATCGTGGTCATCAACCAGACCGTCGCGGGCCCGGTCTGCACGCTCGCGCTGGGGGTCGCGCCGGTGGCGCCGGTCAGCGCGTCCTCGGCGAGGAGCTCCATTTCCCCAGTCGGCGAGACGTTCACCCGGCCGTTGAAGCCCATCCGGCCCATCAGCGTGTCTTCGAAGCCGGAGTCCGCGTAGAGGCCGAGGACCAGCTCGCCTGGAGCAGACGTCGGGGCGGTCGCTGCGGTCGAGACGACGGCCGCCGCCGTGGTCTTGCCCGTGGCCTGTGCGCTCTGATCGAGGACTGCCGCTCCCGCTTCATTCGAGAGGCCCGAATATTCGAGGACGGCGGCGCCTACGTCAGCGGTGGCGGTAGGGGTGGCTGTGATCGTCGGCCTCGTTCCCCCGCCGGCGCTCACCGGCGCTGTCCAGACGCTCAGCTCGGTGCCGTCCGAGGCTTTGAAGTGCAGTAGCTCCGTGAAGGTGTCGCCGGCCGAGTCCTTGACGCTGGAGGTTGTGGCTTTGGCACTGCTCCACACGCCGACCTCGACGACGAGCCGGTTCCCGGCCGTGAGACTCGACCCCGGGATCACGGCCAGGCTGGCGACGTTGTGGGCGTGCGCGGAGGATTGCTGCACAAACGCCGGAGCAGCCGTTGCGGTGGGTGTCGCAGCGTTCGACGCCGGCGAGGGGGGCCCCGTGCCAATCGCGTTGGTGGCGGTCACTGTGAATGTGTAAGTGGTCCCGTTCGTGAGACCCGTGACCGTGGCGCTGCTCGCAGGGGGGGAGCCCGTGACCGTCGTCGCCGGCTGCGGGCTCGAGCCGATATAGGGGGTGACGGTGTAGCTCGTGATCGAGCTGCCGTTGCTCGCCGGCGCACTCCATGTCACCGTGGCGCTCGCATTACCCGATGTCGCGGTGACGGCGCTCGGCGCCGACGGCGCGGTGGGGGCGGATGGCGTGACCGGATTCGACGCTGCCGACGGAGGCCCGGTCCCGACGGCGTTGGTGGCGGTCACTGTGAACGTGTAGGTGGTCCCATTCGTCAGGCCGCTGACCGTGGCGCTCGTCGTGGGCGGGGAGCCCGTCACCGTGGTTGGCGCCTGCGCGGACGCGCCGATGTACGGGGTGACGGTGTAACTTGAGATCGGGCTTGTTCCGGACGCGGGAGCGGTCCATGTCACCGTGGCGCTGCCGTTGGCCGCGGTCGCACTGACCCCGGTCGGCGCCGCCGGCGCGGACGGTGCGGCGCTGAGGTTGAGCGGCGCGGAAAGGGACGGCACACCCTGCTTGTTGACTATGAACAGCATGTAGTTGCCGTAGGGCGCAAGCGCCGAGCTCGCCGGGGTCTGCACGGTCAGCGAACCGGAGCTCGCGGTGAACGAAAGCGGCACGAAGTGCTGGGCCATGTCGGTCTGGTGGGTGTCGGTGCCAAGGGAGACAAGGTTGACGGCGCCGATCGAGGCGGCAGCGGGCGTCGAGATCGTGATTGGAGCGTTGTATGTAGCCGCGGCGGGCGCGGCGGCGATCGTTGGCCGCGGCCCGTTGAACAGATATGGGGGGGAGTAGACCTGGGCGGAGAACTCACCGGGATCGCTGGATCCATTCGGGTGCCCGCCGCCGGTGAGTAGCACGGTCCCGTCGGGCATCAGCATCGCGGTGGAGTGATAGTTGCGCGCGGCGGCGATCGGCGCGGCCGGCGTCCACGTTTCGGTCGCGGGATTCCAGATTTCTGTCGGCAGCACGCCGCTCGTGACGATCCCCTGGTCGCTGGTCGGCTCCCCCCCGGCCGCGAGCACTTCTCCGTTGGCGAGCATCGTCAGGGTGTGGTAAATGCGCGCGTTGTGCATCGGGGCGATCTGGCGCCACTGCGGGGTGGCGGCGGTGAGATCGATGACCGATGTGTTCGCCGTGGCGTTGGTTGTGCTCGTGACGCTCGGAGCGCCTCCGCTGTAGAGAATCTTTCCCGGCCGGTACATGACCGACGAGCCATTGGTGATTCCACTGGACCCGCCGGTTGACGTCCAGGTTTCGTTCGCCACATTGAGCTCGTAGGAGACGTCCTCGGAGGGACCGATCGTGAAGACGTTCCCGTTGGGGATGAGATAGGAGAACGGATACTCCTCCTCGTGCACCTGGGGGGTGGACACTTTCGAGAGCAGCGTCCAGGTGTTGGCCGCGGGGTCATATACCTCGGGCGTATCGGCCCACGTGGTGGCGTTGGCCGAGTTGCCGCTGATCGCCACGTAGTCGCCGTTGGCGAGCTCCGTGAGATCCGGATACCAGCGTGGATCGTGCATGTCGGCAGCCCGCGTCCACGTCCCCGTCGCCGGATTGAAGATCGCGGTGTCGACGATCCCCAGTTTTCCGGTCGTCAGCCCACCGTAGCCGCCAACCGTCATCACCTCTCCGTTGGGGAGCTGCGCCATGCCGGAGCAGAAGATGCTGTCGGGCGCGGTGGCCGATGTTAACGCTTGGGTGGTCGGGTTCCATTCGTAGGTGGGCTCGGGCTGCTGCCAGCCGTCGAACGCGAGCACGTGCCCGGTTGAGAGCAGGAACAGGTGAATGGCCACAAACGGCCAATTCATCAGCGGCGCCCATTCCCCGCCGGGCTTCAACATCGGGGTAACCGCGTTCGACGCCGTCGACGGGGGCCCGGTCCCGACGGCGTTGGTGGCGGCGACCGTGAAGGTATAGGCGGTCCCGTTCGTCAGGCCGCTGACCGTGGCGCTCGTCGCGGGCGGCGAACCTGTCAGCGTGGTAGGCGTCTGCGCGGCCGCGCCGATGTAGGGGGTGACCGTGTAACTCGTGATCGGGCTGTTGCCGCTTGGTGGAGCCGTCCAGGTCACCGTCGCGGTGGTGTTCCCGGCGGTCGCGGTAACGGTGCTCGGCGCGCCGGGCACCGTTGGTGGGCCCGATTCGCCGGCCTTGAGAACGACGGTCGAAGCGAGCCATGTGGTGGCGGCCCCGGTGCTGAAGCTGGGGTTGGGCGTGGTACCTGCCGCGGCGATGGCATCCTGCGCAAGGAGCTCGATGTCGCCGTCGGGAGAGACGTTGGCGCGCGTTGTGTAGCCCGGGCCACCGCCGAGCGTGTCGTCGAAGCCGGAGTCGAGGTAGAACCCGATCGCAAGCTCGTTCGCGCCCGTGGTGGGCTGGGTCGCGCCGGGGGAGACGCTGCCGGCGGACGTGGTCTTTCCGGTGCTGAAGCTCGACTGGTCGACGACCGTAGCGTCCGCGACCGTCGAGACCCCCGCGTACTCGATCGCCACGGCTCCCACGTCGGCTTTGCTCGACGGTTTCACCGTGATCGTCGGCCGGGTCCCGCCGCCGCCGGTGACGGGCGCGCTCCAGATGCTCATCTCGGTCTTGTCGGAGGCTTTGAAGTGCAGCAGCTCCACGTAGCCGTTGCCCCCCGAGTCGGTAACGCTCGCGGCCGTCGCGGAGGCGCCGCTCCACACGCCGACCTCGACCACCAGCCGGTCGCCTGCGGTCACATTCGATCCCGGCGTGACGGTCAAGCTGGTGGCGGAGCCTGAATGCCCGGTGGTGGCCTGCACAAACGTCGGTAGCGATGTCCCCGCACGGGCCAGGCCAGGCCAATTCGCTGCCCACAGAGCCGCCAAAGCGCACAGCCCGCAAAGCCCCCCAAGGGCCATCCACCGGCCTCGCCGCCCAACTCCCAATCTCATCGATCTACCCTAGTCACGCTCACGAACGCATAGCTATGACCACTTAACGGTTCAAAGAGCCGATTCTTGCTCACGTCGGGTCATCCCAACCGGCCGAGGCACGCCGAAGAAGGCCAGCTCACGGCGGAAGCGTCCGCCGTCGTGCGGGAAGTGGCGGGCGAAGATTGCTCCGTGCCACCAGCGCACGCGCTTTGGGGTCGATGCGTAGCGGGGTTCGCCAGAACGCTCGCTGCGCGTCGTCCAGAACACGAGCCGAGCTCGTCGCCGAGGGCCTGCCAGGTCTGCTCGGGCGAAAGGCCGCGGGCTTGGTAGAAGCGCGACTCCTCGCGGTCACGGTAATGGGTGCAGAAGCGTCCATCTTTGCGAGGATGCCAGCGGGTTCGGACCCCACGAGCTCGCGTAATGCGAACAAACGAACTCCACAGACAACTATCGTGAGTCACGTATGTCGTTCTGACCTCACGATGTGGTGGCCCCGGGATCGATCCGAGGTCTTAGCGCCGAGGGCCCTCCAGACGGCGCCGCACGCAAGCGCAGCGAGAGCTGCCATCTCGAAGCCTAGCCAGTAGTCCACGAGCGTGAGGTCGCTGATTTCGCCTGGCACGAGCACGAAACGGATCGGCAGGATCGCGAGCAGGACCGCAGCGACACCAGCGATGCCCTCCGGGCCAACGAGGCTACCCGTGCGATGACCCATCGAGAACACGATCAGCAGGAGGAGGCCGAGAAGGAGCGGGATTAGCGCGACCACCACGACATAGACCTGGGTCGCTGCGGTGCGGTGGAGGCGCACCGTAAGAATCATGCCGTAGCCGCTGATGGGATGTTGCGCTGGGCGCAGACTCACGTCGAGGGCGAACTGAGACAGGCTTGATTCGCGGAATACGACGACGCGTGTCGGAAGCCCGGGGCCGCATCCCGCCGCAGGGCTCCCGCCTCAGTAGTAGAGGCTGCTCAGGTTCGGGTTGGACACCCCAACTTCTCCGCTCATGGCGTACCAGTCAAATGGGTAGCGCTGTGGCACAGCGACCAGCGGCATGACGAACCGGCCAAGCGTCACGGTTGGTTCAGTTGGAACGTTCAATACAGGAAACAGGTGCCGAATAGTCGTGCTCCGAAAATCCGTTTCGTTCGACGCGAGTTCTTCATGACGACCCTGTCTCGGTGACTCCGACGATGCCCCCGGGGGTGATCACGCCTCCCCCGATCAACCAGTCAGGCGGATCGACCACTCGCGCAGCACGCAGGGCGCGCATCAACACAGGCGAGGACCGGATCAGCTCAATCAGACGCGAACGAAGCTCATCAGGCTGCTTGTTCATCGGTCGAGCGCAGGCGTCAGCGTTTCGTCCCTGTGATGAGTACTCATCACAGAAGACCCTCCCTTACCTTGTCCCCACGGTTGCCATCACGACGCTACGAGCATGAAGTTTAGCTTGACGGGTACGGCCTGCACAAACGCCTGTCGCATGGTATCCTCGTCCTTGTAGCGATGCGCGAGCCGCTTCGCCTCGCACTGCACATCGACCTGTTCCGAGCTGAATGGCCATGGGTCGAGTGTTGAAGCGCTGTCCTCACGGTCGGTCAGCTCAATGGACGTAAGGCCGTCGGCAGTTGGGACATCGCCGATGGTGAACGGCCGCCAAGCGTTGCAAAGAGCAAGCGAGAGGGCATCCCACACCCACATCTGGCGCCGGGTTCGCTCCTTTTGTGCTTCAGAGATATTTAGTGCGGCACAGAGCTGTGCCTGACGGGCGTGCTCTTCATCTATATGCGGCTTCAGAGCTATGGCGTGCTCTGGTGTGTTGTGCGCGCGGAGTTCCGACAGCGACGAGCTGTGTAGTGAAACGACAAGCGCGGCGTAGGTGCTCTGACTCATTAGGCGATCGGGGGCGCCACGCCAGATTGCAAGATGATCCTCGACTGTCAGATCAAGGAAGTTCTGTGGCAGACCTGTATCGGGATTGAATCGGGGTTGGAGGTCGAACTGCGCCCAGCCAATGTCGTGTTGCTGCGCACCGAGCGTGACCTCCTCGCGAGGCTTGACGTTTCCGAAGCGCGCATTGCCCCACGCCCACGCTAGCTGGCCCGCGAGCCACGCGTGCGAAAGCTGACCGATGGCGAGAGCGCCATCCCCATCACGGCAGACCAACACACATCAAGCCTATTGCAGCGAGCCCGCAGATACCTGTACCGAGACGACCTCAACCGAAAGGCCTTGAGATCTGGCGTGGTTCTGCGCTTCGCTGCGCGCCAATCAACATCAAGTGGCCGGACGGGCGTTATTGTCAAGGCTGGTCGAGATTTGACCCTGTAGCGCCGGTTGAGAATTGACTCCCCTGGGGTGGTCGGGGTGTGGGTGTCGGGTCCTCTTCGTGGAGGCGGAGCCGTAGACGGAGGTGGAACGAGGAGGACCCGTGTGGCTCTGTCAGGGGGTTTTGTCAGTCGGCTTGTGGGGGCCGTTGTGCGGGGCGGGCGCCGAGGTCGTGGTCTTTGAGGCGGTAGCTGTCGCCCTTCAGGGAGAGGGTCTCGGCGTGGTGGACGAGGCGGTCGATCATCGCGGCGGCGGTGGCGTCGTCGCCGAAGATCTCGCCCCAGGCGGAGAATGGCTTGTTGGAGGTCACGATCAGGCTGGCGTGCTCGTAGCGGCGGGAGACGAGCATGAACATGGGGTTCGCGGCCTGCGGGTCAAACGGGATGTAGCCGACCTCGTCGCAGACGAGCAGCGGGTAGCGCTCCAGGCGGCGTAGCTCGTCTTCGAGGTGGCCTTGGCGTTGGGCGTCTGAGAGGAGCGCGACCCACTCGGTCGCGGTGCGGAAGATGACGCGCTGGCCAGCGAGGCACGCGCGGATCGAGAGCGCGATCGCGAGGTGAGTCTTCCCGGTCCCGGGTGGGCCGAGGAGCACGACGTTCTCCTTGGCGTGCAGGAAGTCGAGCTGTCCGAGGTGCTCGATCACCTGCTTCTTGGCTGAGCGCTGGAAGGTGAAGTCGAACTCCTCCAGTGTCTTGCGGGCGGGGAACCGTGCTTGGCAGATGCGGCTCTCCCCGCCGTGCCCCTCCCGTGCGGAGGTCTCGGTGGAGAGCAGCGCTTACGCGAAGCGCTCGTAGCTCCACTTCTCCGCCCGGGCGCGCTCGGCGAGCTTCGGCAACGCCTTGGCGGCCGCCGGGGCCTTCATTGCCCGGAACAGGTGCGTGAGCTCAGAGGTGGCGCTCACGCGATCAGCTGGTCGTAGACGGCAAGGGGACGCTGCTGCACGAGCGGCTCTGGCTCTGGCTGCCCGTGGCGCTCCTTGAGCGCCCTGGCGTGCTCGAGCGCGGTGATCGTGCGGTTCTTGGCGAAGCAGCGCTCGTGCCGGCACGCGAGCTCCCCCGTGTCCAGCGCCGCGGCGGTGATCTCGCGCTGGGAGGCACGGACTTCCACGCGACGGCCGACGAGGCGCGAGTCAAGGGAGTAATCGTTGGCATCGAAGCGCAGGTACGGGTCGGGAGCCACACGCGTGACCCAGCGGCGGTCCAGGTCGAGCTCCCGGGCGGGCAGCGCGCGCATCACGCGCCGCTCCTGCGCGAGCCGGTCGAGCGGCCGCGCCCTGAGCGTCTTGTGCGTCCGCGCGTTCGCCTTCTGGAACCAGGCGTCGAGTTGCAGCTGGAAGTCGAGGTGGTTCGCGAAGGGCCTGCCGGGCTCGAAGTTCGTCTCCAGGTACCCCTGCAGGCGCTCCACGGCGCCCCTCGCCTGCGGGTCACGCGGCTCGCAGAAGAACCAGATCACACCATCGCCCACGGCGAGCCCAAGGCCCTGTTGCGCATCCTCATCTCCGAGCTGCGCGTCAACAGCCGCGCATAAGTCCTGCCCACCTATCGCGTCGGCCCGCTCGTAGTTTGCGCACAGACAAGTTCAGTGGGCGATCCTGGATTCGAACCAGGGACCTCTTCCTTATCAGGAGCGAACGGGGGCGGGTCTGCGTGGGTCGTGTCCGGGTTTCGCCCGTGCCCATAGGGCTTTGCGTCCCTGACCCGGACCGCTGCGGGCGCGATCCGGGCGGCTGAGGCTTCCATCGCGCTTCCACGAGCGCTGCTCGCCGACCGGGGCTATGACCACGACAAGTACCGCCGCGAGGTCCGGGCAAGAGGCATCAAGCCCGTGATCGCGCGCCGCGGAACCAGCCACAGCTCCGCGCTCGGCCGCCAGCCCTGGGTCGTTGAGCGAACCTTCACCTGGCTACACCAGTTCCGCCGGCTACGCATCCGCTGGGAGCGCGACCCCCAACAACACCTCGCACTCCTCTACCTTGCCGCCACCATCATCTGCTGGCGACGCCTCAACTCATTATGAAACCGGTTCTAAGTCGATGAGTGAAGTATAGCTGACCCTTCACGCTATACAGCAAGGGATCGAGGCAAAGTCCCCGCATAGATGCCAGTTTTCGATGGGGATGGAAGCCACCTGGAAGCCACTATGCTGCCTTTTCCCGCACGCCCGAAGGCTTGGCCGGCGAGATTCGACCGCCACGCAATCGTCCTGCCCGAGTGCCGCCATGCGTCGAGGTCGGAGGGGCGGAAGTACATCCGGCAGCTCGGTCCGTCTTGCTCGAAGGGGACAAGGCCCGCCTTCGCTCGCTTGCGCAACGTGTCGGGGTGAATGCCAAGGCGCTCGGCCGCGCTGGCGAGGTCAAGCCAAGCGTCCTGCTCACGCTGAGAACCGAGGCCGGCGACAATGCGGTCGGCTACACGATCGGCAAGCCGGTCGAGCAGATCATCGACCAGCGCCAATGGGTCGGCGGCATGGGCGTCCGATTTCCGAGGGCGGGAGGGGCTATGCCTGTGGGATCGCATCGGCTCTCAGGAGGTAAGCCGAGCAGCGCCCCCGCCGAGCAAACGAATCCTCCACGCGCCCCACTGTCACGGCCCCCAGGCGACGCGATACCGACCGCGACCGCGAGGAGCAGACGCCCAGGGCCACCCGCACCGCCGGGAGCCCTGTTGATCTACCCCTGGGAGCAGAAGCGGGCGGCCCCCCGCCAGGGAGTACCCGCGGGAGCGTGAAGCCGAAGGCGGAACACCATCAGGCCGCCCGCGGGAAGGCGAGTTCAGCTCGCCGGTCACTGCACGCCGGACCGCCCGGCGTGCCTCCCGTCCGTTCCTCCCAAAGCGCCACCAGCAGCCCGCCCGCCACAAAATCACCGAGCACGACCATCCCGCATCATGCCCCGAGGCACACCGTCCCCAGCATCAACCCAGCTCCATCGCCCCCCCGGTTGCCCTCCTCGTTTTCCATCAGCTATCTCACACCCTGGCCGTCCGCTCGCTCCCAACGCTCACTCTGCACCTGGCCCCACCCTGCACATTTGTGTTGTGGTGGGTCGAGGAAGGGGGTCTCCGGGTTGGAGCGAAGCGGAGAGGCGGAGACCCCCTTCCTCAAGGCCAGGCGCAGAGCCACAAACCACCACCGAGCGGGCGGCCAGGGTGTTCGTTTGGGTGTTCGGCTTATAGACGAACACCCGAAAGCGGCACCCCGCCCACGGCCGGGAGGCCGTCGTCGTGAAGTCGTCGTCGCCCCGCTCGCTCAGGAGGCGTCGGTCAGACGTGCAGCTTCGGCGGACAGGGCCGGGAGGTCCATCGTGACCTCCCGGGCCGGCACGCACTCGCGCTGGTCATGGCCTCTGAGGTCCGGCGTGAGCCTGGGCACCCGCAGCATCCGCCAGTCCCGGGCGAGAATACGCTCACGGGTCGTGAACACGATGCGGTCGCGCCCGCGATAGTCGCCCTGCAACGGGTCCTGGTCTGACTTTCCGCGTGACGCGCAAAGCGTCTCGTCCGCCGCGCGCACCAGCGCGGCAAGCGTGCTCTCGCGCAACGTGACGAGCACCATCGCCGGCGGGATCGGGTGATGTGCGAAGCGGCCATCCATCCAGCCCTCCGTGAGCAACCAGTCGTAGCGCCGCAGACGGTCGAGCTGCTTGTGCGGACGGGCAGTGCGGTCGAACTCGATCAACACCGCCTGACACGGCTCTGCACCCCCGAGGATCAGCGTCGCGTCGGGCTTCAAGACGCCTTCCCGAGACCCCGCCCGGTAGAACACGGGCGGCAGCGACGGGCTCGGCTCACAGCCATCCTCCGGCGGCCGCTCGTCGCGTGGGTCGATCTCTCCCCGGTGTGGGCCGTGCCACCCGAACGGCATCGCGTCGAGCAATGGGCCGTCCCCGGTGCTTGCTCTACGGGCGATGTGGAGCACGAGCGCGTTGACCTGCAAGTCGTGCTCCACGTAGGCGATGCTGTGGATGTCCGCCGGGGAGTAGGACTTCCCCTCGGCGCACATCACGCAGTCCTCCAGCACCCGCCAGCCTTCGACGGCCAGGCGATAGTTCCACTCGTAGCTGCCCGCGGCGGCAGGCGGGCGGGACTTGTCGATCAGCTCGTGGTCGTGCAGCAGGCGCAGCCGCCGCCGCGCGCACGTCGAATCCCCACCACACCCGAGCAGGGCAAGCTGGCTCGCGGACAGATAGTTGACATCGTGCAACAGCGCCAACAGGCGCCGGTCACGCCTCGTGACGGCTACCGACCTCGATGTCGCCGGTCGCTTGCCCCAATGAATCGACGCTGCGCCCAGACCCCAGCCGGCCCTCGCTGCCCGCTCGGCAGCCGAACTCGCCACGGCCCCACGATCCTGTCCGGCACAGCCAACCCCCGCCGCCTGGTGACTCCCGACCGCCATGCCATACCTCCAGCTCGATCCGCACGACGCTTTGCCGCTACTCAGAAAGCCGAGCAAGGGCAAACAGACGCAACGAACTTGGGGTACCCCGAAGGTGGTAGCGCTATCGATCGCAGCCACAGAGCCTTGCGGCCCTGAGTGCCGTCTGACACGGGAGACCGGCGAGTTGCACTGGGGGAGGCGCCGACGGCGACGGTACAAGCCGCCACCGTCTACGCTAGTATTGCATCCCCTTAGCCGGATTCCAGTCAATTTTTAGATTGGGAGGTAGCATGCTGCATGTTCGACGTCTTGTGGTTCTCCTGGGATGCCGCTAGTGGCCGCACCGCTGTCGGCCGCCGCCGAAACAGCTATGGCACCGCCATCGCCGACGATGCTGCTGGCACAGTCCACGACACCGAGGCCGGAATCATCGGCTACGCCAGCGCCCGAAGTGATCTCCTGGTACGCCTCAACGTGGGGCCTTTCTCAGGCGACGGCGCAGAGTCACCTTGCAATCGAGGGGCGCGGCTTGAAGATGGTCACTTGGGAGGCCGAAGCGCTGGGCAAACGGTTTGGCGGAGTTTGGTTTGACAACGAAGACGGGAAATATTACGTCGGCATCGCTCCGGGCGGCGAACTGGCTGCCGCCCAGCGAGTGGGCACCGAGACCGACATGGAAGAAAACACCGTCTACCAAAATGTCCGCTGGAGTGTCGAAGAACTCGAAGCAGCAAACTCCACGGTGAACGGTGAGCTAAAACCGCTGGAGACAAATCACGAGGCGACCGTCGGGACGGACACATCGGCCGACGCGGTCGAGATTTATCTCTCGACTGCCACGAGCCGCCCTGATCGTGAATTCGCCGAAGAGGTGGCCAAGGCCGCCCCGGCGACGACCACCATCGTCGAAAAGTCGCCCAGCAATTTTACTCCCCACCTTATGGCCTGCGAGATTCACTATGACGGCGTTAACGGAAGCAACGACACGTTCTGTAACAAGCCGCTGCGAACTGCGGCCGGAATGGATGACAACTCAAATGGCACGGAGTGTTCGATAGGGGGCGTTGTCAGCAGTGCGAGCAATGTATACGTGGTGACGGCAGGCCATTGTCTCAAGGGCAACCTTGGGCATTATTGGAGCACCGTGGATGCTTCAACCCAGGAACGACACAACCTCGGCCCAGCGGAAGAGGCTGTCTTCGGCTCGAACGGCGACTTTGGCCTAATCAAGGAGAACGGAAGTTATTGGGAGGAACCCTACACATGGTACGCCGCCATCGAGGAACAGACGGCGACATACCCTCTCGAAGAGGCCATTGAAAGCTATCAGGGTTTGTACCAGTGCTGGGAGGGTGCACAATCGATCGTTCACTACCATCTGAGCTGCTCAACCGTTTCGCGCGTGAACGTAAACGATGGGCTTAGCGAACATATGGATGAAAGCTACGGTCCACCGGAAGGTCACGGCCATGAACTCTGCCTGTATGCAGGTGATAGTGGGGGTGGCGTTATGTCATACTACAACCTTGCCGGCCTAATCTCTGCCGGCTATAATTGTGGCGAACTAGCCCGTACGAGGCGTGGTACGCACCAGCACCAAGGATCCAAAGCTACTACGGCGTCGATTTTGTAGATAGCATATTTTAGAATGGAGATGGCTCGATGCTGAGAATCAGGCTGGTATCAATGGTCGCTGTGGCGATGGTCAGCGGCGCTGTGGCCCTGCCAAATTGTGCGTCGGCGCAGAGGGCGGCAACGCCCTTCTGCCGTACGTTCAAGGTGATCTCGCACGATCCTCGCACCGATCGCACGGGCATGCCGTCTGACACGTTCGCGCGAGTAAAGCACATCGAGGAACGCTATAGCCGAGCCCTCTTCCATCACTGTCTGGGCGTCGTTTCCGTCGGTTTGGAAACGGTGACGTCGGCAGGTCCGCCGAAACACAATTGGGTGATCGGTATCAGTGTTCTGACGCGGGATATGCCATCGAGCAACGAGCCGTCGTTTATCGACGGGGTACGCCTCGTGCTGCGGGCGATTTCCAGTAGACCGACAACTGGTCCCCTCTACCGGAGGCACAAACATAGGTGAGGCTCTCGGCGAGCTTGGGGTGATGGGCTGGCAGAACGGAGGATCAACCGGCGGGCGAGGGGCAGGGTGAATAGGGTCAAGGCTCGCTGATCGCCTATGGCGTTGGGCGGCCATAGCGGGAGGGGTCCAGGGGTGACGCCAGATAGGCCCACGATTCAGCAGATCCCCGGGAGAGCTGTGAAGGAGATCCGCGTGAGCCGTGCGATCACTCAAAAAGAGTTGGCGGTACGCTTCGGGCGGCACACGACGTACATCGGCGATATCGAGTGAGGAGCGCGCAATCTGAGCTTTGCCGCACTTGTACGCCGCGCCGGCGGTTTCGGGGCCCACGCTCGCGGAGATCGGCGCTGCCTACGATCGGCTCGCCCGGTAGCGCGGGCACTGGCCTCACCAGATGCGAGTCGAGCCACGATGGCACGGGCGCCTCCATAACGCTTCCATAGAGCGACCACGGAGCCACCGGGGACCTCACCTCCCCGCCGCAACTCCGCTCTATCGCAGGGGATTCAACGATGGGCGATCCTGGATTCGAACTAGGGACCTCTTCCTTATCAGGGAGTGCCGCAGGTTCGGGGGATTTGAGCGTTTCCCCTGTATCTAAGCCAAAAACGGCCTTGCCGCCGCCACGTCGATTTGGCTGATTTGGGCCCGTTTCGGGGGGTTTAGGTGTTGTGCCCGGTGACGTCCCGAACGCGTGCGATGGGTGGGCGGTTGACGAGGGCGCTGTGGGTGCGCTGCTCGTTGTAGTGGCGGAGCCAGGTGGCAGCGCTGCGCGGCGGGCGTCACTTGAGGCGTATTGCAGGGCGTAGGCCCACTCGCGTTGCAGGGTCTGCTGGTAGCGCTCGACCTTGCCGTTGGTGCGGGGCGTGTAGGGCCGGGTGCGGAGGTGGCGGACCTGGCGGCGGTAGAGCAGCTCGCGCAGCGTCTTGTTGTGAACGTAGGTGAACGCGTTGTCGGTCATCAGCCGCTCGGCGACGATCCCGCGATCAAGGAACCAGTCCAGCGCGCGGCGGGTGAACGCCGTCACGGTTGGAGCTTTCTCGTCGTCGTGGATCTCTGAGTACGCCAGGCGGCTGCAGTCATCGACGATCGAGTGCACGTACTCCCAGCCGGCCCTACGGGAGCGCCGGGTGCGATCCCCTGTCA
>DATMPY010000237.1:0-15499 GCA_035566955.1 Solirubrobacteraceae bacterium
CCGCAGGGCTGACCACGCTGAAGCGCCTGCGCGTCCCCCCAACCCGCGTGGCGGGGGGGTGAAGCTCCCAGCGTTCGAGCATCACCCGCAGCACCAGCTTCATCTGCTGCACCGCAAAGCTCGCCCCTACGCATCGCCGGCGTCCGCCCCCGAACGGGATCCACGTGTACGTGCCCGGCGCCTGCTCCAGAAACCGCTCCGGGCGAAACGCCTGAGGCTCCGGGTAGATCTCCGGGTCGTGGTGCACCAGGTGGATGTTCGCCACCAGCGCCACCCCCTTCGGGTAGCGGACCCCCCCGATCTCGACCGGGCGCATCGTCAGGCGCGGCGACGCGTTGGGCAGCACCGGCCGGTGACGCAGGATCTCCTGGACCGTCGCCGTCAGGTACGCCTCCGCGGGATCGTCGAGCTCGTCGTACAGGCGCCCCAGCACCGCCCGCTCGCGCGCCAGGCGCTCGAACCCCCACGCCAGCTGCGACGCCGTCGTCTCGTGGCCCACCAACAGCGCCGTAACCAACTCGTCCCGCAACTCCTGTGGACTCATCGGCGAACCGTCCTCGTGCTCGGCGCCCAGCAGCAGCGCTAGCACGTCATCCCCCTCCCTCGCCTCCCGCCGACGCTCGGCGATCAGCTCGAAGATCAGCTCGTCCACCCGCGCAAGCCGTCGGTTCTGGCGCGCGATCGGGCCGCGAATAGTCAGCACCCGCGGCGGTTTGGGCAGCACCGACAGCGGGCTCTCCGCGAACGCCAGCACATCTATCAACAGCTCCCGCAGCCCATCCAGCCGCGCTGGCCGAAACGGGGATTCGCGCCGCAGGCGCGTGTCCCCCGGCTTCGGTCGCTCCAGACCGAACACCGTGCGCAGGATGATCTCCAGCGTCAACCGCTGAAGCCGCAGGTGAAGCTCCACCTCCTCCCCACATGGCAGCGAGGCCACCTCCGCCTCCGCCAGCTCCCGCATCGACCCCGCCATGCGCTGCACCCGCTCCCCGTGGAACGCCGGGAGCAGCAGCTTGCGCTGCTCGAGGTGCCCCTCCTCGTCGAGCAGCAGCACGGAGTACCGACCCACCAGCGGTTCGAGCATACGCGCCCCCTCACCAGGGTGCAACACCTCCGGTGGTGCCTGGAACACCTCCTTGATCTCATCCGGATCCGAAAGCATCACGAATGGTGGCTGGCCGAGCAATCGAATCGTGAAGCGGCGCCCGTAGCGCGCCCCCGCGCGCTCGATGAAGCTCAATGGGCGGCTCCAGTAGCCGAGCGTTTGCATCGGCACCGGCATTCGCGGGCCCGGAGGCAGCTGGTCCATCATTGTGTCCGATCCCTCCCCTTGATATTTCTATACTTATTAGTATACCTACTCACAAGTATGCTACGGGAAGGCATCGCTGGGGCGCAAGCGGGTACGTTCGGGTGCCCCTCGCCGGTTCAGAGCCCGCTTCGCGGTGAATGTCCAGCGCCAGTAGGCGCCAATCTGCGGGTTATGCCCGTCGCCGATCGGGCCGCTTTGTGGTCAACGCCCAGGCCTGGCCCGGCCGCCGAGCTGCTCGGCACAGTCCTCACCGTTCTCGTTCACCTCACCGAGTCCAGTCGGCTGACCCAGGAAGCGTTCACCGAATTGTCCTGGCGCGGGGGCCAGGCCGAGCTGCCATTTGGCAGCTCGCAAGCCAACCCAATAGGGTGCCCGCCATGGACCACACCCTCTACGCCGACGCCCTCGCGCCGTTCGCCGCCGAAGCTCAGCGCCTGCTCCCCGACGGCGCCGAGGTGCTCGATGCCCACACCCACCTCGGACTCGACGAGGACGGACGCTCGCTGACCCTTCCCGAGCTGCTCGCCCAACTCGACGACGCCGGCGCGCGGCGCGCCTGCGTGTTCCCCCTGCACGACCCCGAGCGGCGCCCCGCCTACTCCCTCCCCAACGACCGCGTCCTCGCCTGGGCCTCCGAAAGCGAGGGCAGGCTGATCCCCTTCTGCCGCCTCGACCCCTTCGACGGGCCCGTCGCCGAGGCCGAGCGCTGCCTCGCCGCCGGCGCCCGCGGCATCAAGCTCCACCCCCGTGCCCAGGAGTTCGCCTTCGACGGCAACGAGCTCGAGGGCATCTTTGCCGTCGCCGACGAGGCCCGCGTGCCGATCCTGATCCACGCCGGTCGCGGGCTGCCCCCCATCGCCCAGGGGCTCGCCGAGCTCGCCCTGCGCCACCCCGATGTCGTCCTGATCCTCGCCCACGGCGCCATCTGCGACCAGGGGATCCTCACCTCCATGCTCGCCGAGCACCCCGGCGTGCTCTACGACATCTCCTGCTTCTTCGCCCTCGACGTCGTCGAGCTCTTCGCCCGCGTTCCCGCCGAGCGGATCGTGTTCGCCTCCGACCCCCCCTACGGGCGCCCCCAGAGCGCCCTCTACATGGCCCTGCGCCTGGCCGCCCACGCCGGGCTGGACGAGGCCGCCACCCGCGGGCTGCTCGGCGAGACCGTCGCCGGCCTCTTCGACGGTCGCGGGCTGCCCCCCGTCACCGCACCCCGGCGCGGACCCTCGATCACCCTCTCCGGGCGCCTTGCCCGCGTGTACGGCTACGGCAGCCTCACCGGACCCGCCCTCTTCGCCGGCGTCCCCGAGCAGGCCCTCGCCATGCTCGAAATGGCGATCGCCGCCTGCCGCGACCCCGAGCCTGGAGAAGTTGGCCAGACCCTGGAGGAGATCGGCGTGGCCCTCCTTGCCGCCGCTGCCCTCCTGCAGCAGGGCGTGGACGGCGTACGCCCCGCCATCGATCTCGTCTTCCGGGCCATGGCCCGTGCTGTCACCGAGTTGCCTGACCCGGTCTGAGCCCATACCACCTCTGAGCAGAGGCATTTCGACTATCGAGAGGCCCGTGGGCCTAGTTCGGGGCCCTTGGGTCGTTTGGGCCCCTTCGCAGTTCGAGACCGTCGGGGTCGTTCGAGGCGCAGGTGTGGATATTGAAAATCTCGGCGGCGTATAGCGATCGTTCTACGGCGCTCGAAAATTAGATATCCACATCTGCCGCCCCATCGTCCCACCGTCCAACACCTGCCGCCCTCTCATCACCGTCTGCGCCCACGTTCGTTGCACCGTGCCCGTGGGGTCACCCCACACCAGTCAAGCGTCCCTCTGCAGCCACACAGCCGCCCACTCTCCGCTCGCGCGGCGTTCCCGCTCGCGCAGGCCGAGGCGCTCCCCGAAGGCGTCCACCACTCCGTCCACCTGCTCCACCAACAGGCCACTGGCGATCAGATTCCGCGGTGCGCTCTCCATCGAGCGCGCGAGATCGAGCAGCAACGGCAGCAGCAGGTTGGCGAGCACCGTGAACCCCCCCTCACCTTCCACTGACGACAGACGCTCCCGGCGCAGGTCGAAGCGGGACACCTCGATCGAGGTGCCGTTGACAGCCGCGTTCTCGACCGCCGCCGCGACGCTCTCCGGGTCGTGATCCAGCGCCAGCACCGGCGCATAGCCGAGGCGCGCACCCGCAATCGCCAACACCCCCGAGCCCGTGCCCATATCCAGCAGCGGACCCCTGCGCTCATCCTCGCTCGCCAGCTCCAGCAACAGCTCCAGGCAGAGGCGCGTCGTGGCGTGCGCCCCAGTCCCGAACGCCTGGCCCGGATCGATCACGATCTCCTCCACGTCGCCCCGCTCGCTCGCCCCCTCCCACGGTGGACGTATGTGCAGAGCGGGCACCGCCGGACGCCTCGCACGCACGGCCGGATCGACCACCCCAGCGGTAGGATCAACCGCCCCTGCGGCAGGGCGGAGAGTGGGTATGGCGGAGGTCACAGCACGCCCTGCGTGGCGAGCCGGCTCAGGCAGCGGTGGCTCGATCAGCACCGGCCGGTGGAAGCTCTTCCAGCGCTCCGACCAGTCATCCGCGAGCTCGCTCGTGGAGATCTCCACCAATGCCCCACCCGCCGCCGCGCGCAGATCGGGCAGCTGAGGCAGCTCTCCCGCCGCCCCGTAGACCGCATACTCCACGACGTCCCCCCCCACCTCCGCCTCCTCCACCCCCGAAGGGGCGATCTCCAGCAAATCCGCGAGGACCAGCTCGGCTTGCTCTCGGCGCACGCGGACCGCGAGGCGAATCACTCGCGCTCCCTGCGGCGTGCGGGTCGCAGCGTTGGACGCCTCGCCGGTGTGCGCGGTGGACACGGCATCGACTGTGCCATGCCGATCACGCCGCGTGGCCGCGCAGCACCCGACGCAACTTGGCGAGGACCGACTCGTCGGTGCGGAGATTCTCCTCGGTCAGCGTGTCGTGCATGCGCTCCATCAGCTCGCGCTGCTCGGCGCTGAGCCGCCGGGGGATCACCACGTTGACCACCACCCGTAGATCACCCCGCCGGCCGCGGCGCAGGCTGGGCATCCCCTGACCCCGCACCGTGAGCACCTCCCCCGGCTGGGTGCCCGGGGGGATCTGGAGCGTCGCTGTTCCGTCGAGCGTGGGCACATCCAGGTTCGCCCCCACCGCCGCCAGCGGAGCGGACACGTCGAGCGCCGTGATCAGCTCGTCCCCTTCACGCACGAAGCGCTCATCCGCGCGCACCCGCACCAGCACGTACAGGTCCCCCGCCGGGGCGCCCCCCTCCCCCGCATGGCCCCGGCCGCCGATCCGGATGCGCTGGCCATCCGCGATCCCCGCCGGCACGTCCACCGTGACAGTCCGCTTGGTGGCCCGGCGGCCCCGGCCGCGGCACTCCCGGCAGGGCTGCCGCGCCGTGCGGCCATCGCCGTGGCACACATCGCATACCACCGTGCGCATCATCTGCCCAAACGGCGTCCGCGTCACCGCCTGCAACTGGCCCGCCCCCCCGCAGCGCGCGCACGTCTCGATCGGGGTGCCCGGCTCCGCGCCGTTGCCGCGGCAGTGCTCGCAGCGCTCGATCGCCTCGAAGGTGACCTCCGTGGTCGTGCCCCGCGCGGCCTGTGGCAGATCGACCTCCACCGCCACCGTCACGTGGCCACCGCCCGAGCTGCTCCCGAAGGGGCTCGAAGCCCCGAAGAACGCGTCGAACAGGTCCCCGATCGAGCCAAACCCGTCGAAGTTTGGCGCGAACCCCCCCGAACGTAGCCCCTCGTGGCCGTAGCGGTCGTAGGTCGCACGCCGCTCCGGGTCGGAGAGGATCTCATACGCCTCCGCCGCCTCCTTGAACTTCTCCTCCGCCTGCGGGTCGTGGGCGTTGACGTCCGGGTGCAGTTCCCGCGCCAGGCGCCGGAATGATTTCTTCACATCCTGCTCGGAGGCGTCGCGTGCGACCCCCAGGACCTCGTAGGGGTCTCGCGGCATCGAAACGCTGCTCAAGGGATCGGGCTCGCTTTCCCGCCACCGCCAAGGAGATCTGGTCCCACTTTCAGTTCTCCCCGTAGGCCTCTTCGACGAAGCGCGAAAGCTCGTTGGCCACCTCGCGCACCGCGGGTATCGCATAGGCGTAGTTCATCCGCACCGGGCCAATCACCGAGACGATCCCCAGGCGCCGCTGCGCCACCCCATAACCCGCCGCCACCATCGCCAGCGAGCGCATCGCCGGGATTTCGTTCTCGCGGCCGATGCGCACATACACTCCCGGCTCCCCCAGCGCCATGCGCAGCACGCTCAGCAGCGCCACCCGCTGCTCCAGCAGCTCCATCAGCTCGTTGATCTGCCCAACGTCCCGTAGATTCGCCTCCGTGAACAGCCGCGCCGTGCCGTCCACATAGAGCACGTGCTCGGACTCCGAGGCCAGCTCCCCGACCGCCGGAAGCAGACGGCCGAGAAAGGCCTGCTCGGTCGCCGACAGGGTCGGGTCCGCAATGCGCTGATGGAGCATCCGCGCACCCAGTCCCAATCCCGTCAGCCGCTCGTTGAGGTACTCCCCCGCCCACCCCACCAGCCCCGGATCGACCGGGTCATCGAAGCTCGCCAGCATCTTGGAGACCCCTCCCGTGGAGGTGATCAGGACCGCCACCACCACCCGCGGCTGCAGCGCCAGCACCTCCACGTGGCGGATCGTCGCCGTGCTGGCCGACGGCGCGGAGACCACCGCGAGCAGATCCGTGACCTGCGAGAGCGTCTCCGTGGTCGCCCGCATCGCCTCCTCCACCTCCTGGCGGGTCAGCGCCAAATCCAGGCGCGGCACCGCCACCAGCCCCTCGCCGGAGGCAAGCATCCGGTCGACCACGTAGCGCTGGCCGTTGTCCGTCGGGACCCGCCCCGCGGAGGTGTGGGGATGGGCGAGCAGGCCCTGCTCCTCGAGCTGGGCAAGCTCGTTGCGCACGGTGGACGCCCTGCAGTCGAGCTCCGGGTCTGCCGCGATCGCCCTCGACGCCACCGGTTGGCCCGTGCGCAAGTAGCCCTCCACCACCTTGCACAGGATCGTTTCCTGCCTGGCCGTCAACATGAGTCGATTGTACGAGCCGCCGGGGAGGCGACGATCGCCCGGGGGGGCCTTGGATCGCCGACTCCCGCCCAGGAGGGGCGGTGGATCCCTCGACACCAGGCCGGAAGGGTCAACGGCCCGGCCTATCTAGACCTTCAGCTCGGCCTCGGCGTTGCGGATGATCTCTTTGTCCCCCTGCACCGCAACCGTGTCGATCAGCACACGGCCATCCGCCGCCTCGCGCACGGTCCCCGTGACCACGATCTCTTGCTCGGGCACCCCCATCCCACGGAACTGCACAGAGAGGCGCCGCAGGTGCCCTGGGCCCCCCGCTGCCTCCGTCTGGGCGCGGGCCATCTGGGCCATCGACCACAGCCCGTGCAGGATGCGGCCCGGCAGGCCCACCGCGCGGGCGAACTCCTCGTCGATGTGAATCGGGTTGAAGTCGCCCGAGGCGCCCGCGTAGCGAGCGGTGAGGTACTTGTCCGGCGTCACCCTCACCTCCGGTATCTGGGCTCCTACTGTCAGATCGGCCATGGCGCTCACACTCCTCGAACAATGTTCGTCCACGTGCCGCGCAGGACCTGCTCGCCACGCTGATTGGTGGAGACCGACTCGAACACGTAGTAGCCGCGTCCGTCCCGTTCGGAGATGTCCTTGACGCTCGCCGTCGTGGTGATCTCATCACCTGCGACCACCAGGGGGCCCCACTCGAACTCCTGGCCGCCGTGGACCATCATCGCGAAGTTCATCTCGATCTCGGGGTCGAAGATCGGGGGACCCATCGAGGGAGCGCAGTAGACGACCGCGAACATCGGCGGCGCCACCACATCGGCGTAGCCCGCCGCGCGCGCGGCCTCTACGTCGAGGTGGATCGGATTGGTCTCGCCCACCGCCCGGGCGTACTCCTTGATCTTCTCGCGGCCCACCGCGTAAAGGGTAGGCTCGTAGGTCTTGCCGATGGCTTGCGTGTTGACTGGCACTTGGCTCCTTGCACACGGGGGACAACTGCTGCGGGGCGCCAGTTTACGTGGCCGCCCCGCAGCGGGACTGCTGCCTGCTAGAAGACCAGGTCGACCTCTCCGGCGCCGACGCCCACGAGCTCGCCCTCGGGGGCGGTGCCGTCGAGCGCGACGCCCTCTCCTCCGCCCTCCCGGGGCTCGCCCGCGGGACGCTCCAGGAACTGGACGTTCTCCGCCACCACACTGACCGCCTGGCGCTTCTGCTGGCCAATCTTCGATCCGTCGATCTCCGATCGGTCGATCTTCGATCCGTCGCTCTCCGATCCAGCGCCGATCTCCCACTCGCGCCAATCCAGGCGCCCGTCGATCGCCACCAGGCTGCCCTTGTGCATGTAGCGAGCCACGTTCTCCGCCAGCCCCGCGAAGGCGACCACGTCGAAGTAGTGGGGCCGCTCGCGGTACTCGCCCTCGGGGTCCCGTCGGACGCCGTTGCACGCGAGCCTCAGATTGCACAGGCTCCGGCCCGAGGGCAGCTCGCGCAACTCGGGGTCCCGCGTGAGGCGGCCGACCAGCACGACACGGTTGATGCTCGAGTACGACATGGATTCATCTCCTTTGCTGGGTGTAGGCCACTGCCCCTGCAAGCAAGCTACGCACCGCTTGGGACGGTACGCTCGGCCGGCCCCGCGACCGGGCCATTGGGTAGCGCGTGGATGGGAACCGCCACCACCCTGTCCTGGGCCTGCGCCCGCTCGATCGCCCGCAGCAGAGCGCGCTCCACCTCGGGCGGGACGAGATACAGCACGCCCGCAACCTGGCGCGTTCGGGCCCACGCCCGGCAGATCTCCGCCAGGCGCTCGGGCGCCTTGACCGTTAGCTCCACCTCGACGGCCACCGGCAGCCCGCCCTCTGGGTCCCGCGGCCACAGCACAAGGTCCGGGCGGTGTCGCAGTACCTCTCCGTGGATGCCTACCCCAAGCTCGGCGCTGGCCAGCGCACGGCACTGCTCGCGCTCCCCGCAGCGCAGCTCCCGCTCGCCCTGCACCCGGTGATCCGGGTAGCAGCGCTCCAGCGCCGCCGCCACGTGGGCGCATTCGATCAGGTGCCGCGCGCCCGCGGCGCTCACACGGCAGGGGTCAAGGCCGCGCGCGCCGGCCGCACACAGCCCGGCGCGGGTCACCGTGTACAGCGTTGGCCGGCCGCTCAGCGGACGGCACCCCGCGAGCAGTCCTTCGCGCACCGCCCCCAACAGGCGTCCCCGGGCAGAGGCCACGGTGACGCGGAGGTGCACCGCCAGGGCCTCCGCGGTGACCGCGCCCAGGCCCGCGGCCCAGAGCACGATCTCGAGGCGCTCCGGATGGCTGCTTGCGTTGGGGGAACCCTGATTGCCCTGATTGCGACTGTCATGAGAGGTACGTGCAGTGGTGTTCGATCGTGTAGAGACCATTTGATGCTGCTCCTTTCGTTGTCATTTGCCTTCGGCCAGCCGGGAGCCGTGCTCTTTCAAGCCCCACTCCGGAGGCGCTCAGAGCCCACGGCACTCGTGCTGGGTGTTGTTTTGGATCGCGCTTTCAGAGCCCCACTCCGGAGGCGCTCAGAGCCCCTGCTCGGGGGAGTGCATCCGCGCAATGGCCGCCCCGCGGCGGCCGGCGAGCCGGATCACCGCGGCGTGTCCCCGGGGCAGGCCCATGACCTCCTCGGAGCCGATGAGGTGCTCGCTCACCCTCGTGCGGGTCTCGTGGCCGTGGCTTGAGAGAGTCGTGCGCCACGCGCCCCGGCTGCCCGCCAGACGGGCGATCAGCTCGGCCGAGTCGGGAACCACCTGGCGGTGGGCGATCACGCTGGTGAGGTTGCCAAGCACCTGCTCCAACAGCGTCTCCCGGCCGGGGAGGCGCAGGTCGGAGAGCTCCTGGGCGCCGAGCACCAGGCTCATACCCGCCGAGCGGGCCCGTCCGAACAGCCCCCCGACGTGCTCCGCGGCGAGGGCGGCGAACTCGTCGATCACCACCACGCACCGCACCGGGTGGCTCTGCAGCGCGGAGGCTGCGGTCTGCAGGTCCTGGACGATCGCCGACCCGAGCATGTGCGTGAGCAGCGGCCGACTGTCGGCCTGGAGGCCGATGTACACCACCGCTCCGGCCCGCACCGACTCCAGCACGTCGAAGGACTCCGCGTTCGGGGTGCTGGGGTCAAGCCAGGGACCGACGTCGGACTCGGCCATGATCGCCAGGCGGTCGCGCACCCCCGTCAGCTCGGAGCGCTGACGGGGGGTGAGCGAGTCGAGGTAGGCGTGCACCGCCTCCGCTGACCCCGGCTGGATCTCCCGCGCCAGCAGCTCCAGGCGAGCGGGGTCGAGCATCTCCACGAGGCCCGCCAGGCTCACCTCGCGCCCCGCGGCTCGCAACGTGCGGACGGCGTGCCCGAGGTAGCGCTGGGCCTGGCGCAGGTAGTGGGGCTCGGTGAACCGCTCCCCCGCGAGCACCTTGTCGGCGATCTCGGTCTCCCCGCCGCGGGCGTAGGGGTTGTACACCGAGGGGCCCTCGGGCGTCCACACGATCAGGCGCCTGCCCACCGCGAGCGCGGCGCGGCGCACCTGCTCGCGCAGCATCGGGTCGCCCTTGGGGTCGACCACCAGCGCGGCCATCCCATGGGCGATCGCACGCGTGAGAATCCACGTCTGGGTTACCGTCTTGCCCGAGCCCGTGGCGCCCACTACCAGGGTATGTGTGCCGCCGTGGGAGGAGCCGTGGGTAGCGTCGTGACCGCCGCCGTGGGTCCCGCCGTGACAGCCGCCCCAACCGTCGCCTTCGATATCGGTGTCCGCGCCGCCACCCACGTGGCCGAGCGCACAGCGCGCGACACGGCTGTCAGCACCGCCCAGCTCGATCGACACCGGGCGACCATGGCGGTCCTCCCCCACGGTCAGCTGCTCACCGCGGAACCACCAGCTCCGCGCATCCCAGTGCAACCACCGGCTCCGCTCGCCCCGCCCGCCCGTGGCCGGGGAGAGTGTGTTGGGGAGCGCCCACCGGCATACGCCACACATCGCGGCGAGGACGGCGGACCAGCTCCCGAGTCCCCTGCTTGAAAGCAGCGTACGGAGGCTGCGCTGGCCGTCACGCAGGGCATCAAGCGGGCCCGTGCGCGCAGCGGCGATGTCCGCGAGATCGGCGCCCGCGCGGAGGTCTTCCCGATGCCAGCGCCGACCACGAACGGCCGCGGCGAGTGCGGCCACCGCGAGCGTGGAGGCGGAGCCCGCGAGCGCGGCGCGGACGAGCAGGGCAAGCGCGAATGTGGCGGCGGCCCAGCTCCAGTGCAGATGCCTGCGACGCATGAGGTATGCCGCGAGCAGGCCGAGCAGCACGCCCAGGACGATGTGGAGGATCGCCCCCGTCAGCCACCGGAGGAGGTGCTCCAGCGGCATCAGGGGGTCCATTTCTTGGTTGAGGTTGGGTTCGTTGGCGAGGGTGGGTTCGGTTGAGCGGGGCATCGGGGGCCCCTCCTTTCTTGTATGTGCACGCGCCGACCCCCCAGGGATCGATCGCGGGGTTGACATGCACGGCGAGCCTCAGGCTCGCCGTGGTTGGTGGCGCAGCAGTCCGCACGAGCGCCGCACACAGACCCACGGCAGTGGGAATGTGGCGCGGTGCGTGGGAAGTGAGATGACGCTCGCCTCACCGCCACCGCGAGACACCTCGCTTCGGCGCAGAGGCGGCGGGAGAAAGTCAGATCAGGCGGTAGCCGACACCACGCACGTTGACCACCCATTGCTCGCCCCCTGCGTCGCCGAGAGCGCGGCGCAGGCGGCTGGCGTGGCTGTCGAGGGTGCGGGTGGACCCCTGGAGGTGGTAGCCCCACACGACGCGCATCAGCTCCTGCTTGGAGCACACCCGCTCGGGGTCGCGCGCGAGGTGCAGGAGCAGCTCGTACTCCAGTCGCCGCAATTGCAGGGGTTGTCCGTGCAGGCTGGCGGTGTGGGCGCGGACGTCGACCTCGAGCGCTCCCACATGCACTGCTTGGGGCCGGCGATCGCCTCCGGCGCGGCTGAGCAATGCGCGCAGGCGAGCCCGCAGCTCGAGATAGCTGGGAGGACTGGGGATGAAGTCATCCGCCCCCGCTTCGAAGGCGCGCAGCACGTTGGGCTCCTCGACCCGGGAGCTCATCACGATCGCCGGCAGATCCCCGGGCCAAGCGAGAACCTCGCCGGGGACCACTGTTGGCTCGCCGCTGAGCTTTGTGAGGTCACTGCGGGGTTTCGGCTCGCCGCTGGGCTTCGTGGGGTCGCTGCGGGGTTTCGCTGGCTCGCCACCACGTTGCGGTAGATCGCCATTGGGTTTCGTGCGGTCGCCCCCGCGGATCTCCACGAGCAGCTCGAGCCCAGCCCGCGGGCACTCGAGGTCTCCGATCAGCGCGACCTCCGGGAGGCTGGCTCGGGCGAGAGCACGCGCGTGCTCGGCGGTGCGCGCCAACCGGACTGGGTAGCCGTCGGCGGCGAGTTGCTCGACGATCGGCTCCCCGACCAGGGGGTCGTGATCCACCACCAGGATCGCCGGCAGGTCGTGGCCGCGATCGTCCGTGCTCATGGGCTCGCCGTCACAGCTCGACCTCGCGGGGGCAGATGCCGAGCCCGTTGCGGGCAATGAGGGCCAGCACCTCGGTGTGGATCCACGGCGTGGGGATTCCACCGCCGCTCTCGGGAGCGATCCCCACGCGGCGGGCGAGCCAGCTGGTCTCACCGCTGGTGTTGCCCTTGGCGTCGCGCTTGATGCGCCCGCAGCGCAGGGCGATCTCGCTGAGGCTGAGTCCCTGGGTGCGAATCGCGCTAAGCACCGCGCGGCGGAGGGCCCGGTTGAGGACGATCCTGCTTTCCTCCATTCGCCTGAGCTCGGCACCCAGCACGGCCACGGAGATGGTTGCGTCCTCACGGTGGCGCACGAGTGCCGCGGCCGTGAGGATGCGGATGGGCTCATAGCTTTCAAAGCACCCCACCGCGTCACGCACGCTCTCCGTCCTGGGCGCCCCATCCTCGCCATCCGCGGGGTGCCGGCGCCAGCGCAGCTCGGGGATGGACATGCCAACATCCAGCGGCTCCAGCCGGTGCGGGAGGCCCTCACGATCGCGCAGCTCCCCACTCACCGCAGACGGCGCGAGGGTGTGCTCGGGCGCGCGGCGCCCGCAGCCCTCGGCCGAGGGCGCGCCGTGGAGATCCGCGGGAGTGACCGGCCGACAGCGCGGGCGACGGGAATCCGCGAGGTAGTGGCGGCAGATGAGGCCGGCGTTTTCCGCCGGCTCGTCGGCGGCGAGATGGGCGACGAGCCGGCGATCGCCGAGGGTGGTGGCGTACCAATCGATGACCAGCACCGTGCCCGCGGGCCCCGGTCGCGCGACGACCTCACGGGTACGCCCCGCGGAATCCGTGTAGCGACCGATTGCCCCGTGCACGCCGATCACCGCATCAGGGGGCGTCTCGTCGTGCGGATCGCAAGCGCCGGCGCGGAATGCACGGGGGAGTGGACGTGCAGTTCGGGGGGCACCGGTGACGCGGAAGGTGTGCGGTGCGTGAGTCACCTGCGAGGTGCGGGGGGCGCGCGCTTGCGAGGTGCGGGATAGCTGATGGGGCAGGGTGATGGGGGTCATGGCGCGTCTCCTGGGCCCGGGGGCCGCCGTCCGGTGGTCGAGTGGTGGAGCCTTTTAGGGCGCCCCCGGGTAGCCGTCAAGCCGAGCCACCGGAGAGTGGCCGGAGGTCGTGTACGACCGAGATCCCTTAAAGGGATCTCGGAGATCGCCACCACGTGTGCCGTGCAAGGTCGAAGTTGACGGGAACGGGTTCATCGACCCTCGTTGCTGAGGATGACTTCGACCCTGGTTGCCCTCAATATCCGCAACCCTTGGGTTGTCATTGACCCTTGTTGCAGAGGGGACTTCGACTCCGGGGGTGCTGGGAGACGGAGAGAAAACGTTGTGTGACTGCTGTGCGGCCTGGGTGAAAGAGAGAATCGGGGCAGCGATGCTAGCGGTGTAGAGCAGGAGTGGTTGGGCCACGTCCCGCTGCCCGCGGCGAACCCATGCAGTCGCCCGTCCAGGATCAACCTAGCCCGGCTCAACAGAGCCGATTCCGGCGGACTCCGCGTGCAGTTGGGCTACCGCTAAGCGGCCTGGCGACTGCACGAGAGCTAGGGGGTGAGCACACGCGACTGCGTATCCCACGGGGGCAACGGCACATCCCGGGAGGTAACCGCACAACCCATTTCGCGCCAGGTTTTGCCGCGCGCCCGGGCGGGGTGCGTGGCACGTGACGCACCAGATCACCCTCGAGGCACGGACTTCTCGGTCAGCAGCTCCCGCGGCTCGCACGTGGCCGCGCGGGCACCTGGGTCGGCGGGAGCGTCCGCTGCGCGCACCTCGGGCGGCAGAGAAGGGACGCCGTAGGCCAGCAGCAGCCCCTGGTGCACGTCGCGCTCGGAGGCGAACAGGATGCCGGCGCGCCCCGGGTACTCCCAATCGCGGGGGTACTCCCCGGCGTAGGCCCGGCAGGCGCCCAGCACGTGATCGGCGCATCGAGCGCACTCCCGCGCACGGGGGCGGTCACGGCAGAGGAAGACCACCAGCGGCCGTGGCGCGTCGCGGCGCGTGAAGCGGGGAGCGCACACCGACCAGCCCGCGAGCAGGTGGTCGTAGCGCTCGAGCTTGGCCGCCGCGGAGCCCGTCGGGAGGCGGTCGTCGCGCTCGACGAGCAGGCACACGGCCCCACTGGCCGAGCGCCCCGGCGTCTCGACGCTCGCGTCGGGACGCACCGTCTCGAACCGCTCCGCCTCGACCCGCGCCCCAGTGGCGTCGGTGCGCAGGAAGTCGTGGGGCATGCGGCCCCCGGGCAGCCGCAGGTCGCGGGGGCCGATGGCGACACGCAAGGCGGAGATGGATTGCAGGGGCGGAGCGAGCACCGACTCCGCGGGACCATGGAGCTTCAACAGAGGCCCACCGAGAGCACGCTCCAGGGCGAGCGCCCACCCGGCGACGTGGACCTCATGCCGGGCCTGGCGCAGCTGTTGGTCCCCCTGACCATGCGTGGGGGTATCCAGATGCCCGTGGTCGCCCAGCAGATGCCCCCGGTCGCCCAGTAGCTCCAGCCCGAGGGGAGCCATTACGTAGCACATGGGTGCCCCGCCCCCGTCGCGGCGGTGGAACTGGAAGCGCGCCACAAAGCCCCCGCCGGAGAGGCGCTTGAGGCGCCGCTGGGTGGTGGTGATGTTCCGCTCCGCGTTGAAGCGGCGATGGATCTGGGTTGTGAGGACGTGGCGCATGGTGGCGATCAGCGCGAGGATCTCCAGGTCCAGGGCATCCGGCTTCAATGAGCGGGGGGCGGTAACAGACCGGGCCCACCGAACGCTGTGGGCGGCGTCGAGGTCCACGAGCTCCGCGTAGCTCTCCGCGGCGGTCTCGGGGAGCGGCATGTGGTTATTCGGCGGGGCCGCAACACTCGGGCTCTGCGAGTGCGCCGTCTCCTCGCGCCCGCCATGCCGCCGGCCGATCTCCGATCGCTCCCAGTGCGGCTGGCTGAGATCGGCGAGGTAGCGTCCGCCGCGCTCGGACTGGCGGGCGGCGTGCAGTTGCAGGCGCTCGGGGTCCACGCGCAGGGGGATCGTCTGGGCGACGAACGGCGGCTGGCGGCCCTGCGGGGTGCTCCAGCTGACGATCGCGTGGTGCTTGGGCAGGTGCAGACGGGCGTCGGGGTGCCCGAGCGCCGAGAGGCCGAGGATTTCCGGGCGCACCGTGTCGGAGAACTCCGCCATCATCAGGCTCGCCGCCGCGCGCGCGTCGCGCACCGAGGCCGTGGCGAAGTACACCCGGTGGGCGAACAGCGCGTCGAGCTGCTCGCGCACCTCGCGGTCGGTCCACTGGGCGTCCGTCTGCCAGCACGCCACCGTCTCCAGGCCCGCCGAGCGCTTCAGCGCAAGCGTCTCCGCGAAGCCCCGGTTGAGCACCAGCGGCGCCTCGTCCACCTTCAGCGCCACCGCCACCCGCTGGCCGAAACGGGGACCGATTGGGGAGACACTCGCTTCGCTCGCATCCCCAAATCGGCCAGCGCCGAAGGCGCGTGTCTCCCGGCTTCGGTCGAAACGGGGATGATCGCCGGAGGCGAGCGTCTCCCGGCTTCGGTCCGCGGGGACC
>DATMPY010000238.1:0-7523 GCA_035566955.1 Solirubrobacteraceae bacterium
AGCGCTCGCTCAGGCGCCGCACCACGGGCTCCCACTCCAGGTGGGAGAGCATCGCGGAGTGCAGCAGCGCCAAGGGGGGCCCGGCGCCGAGTTCGCGGTAGGCCACGCGGGCGCCGTCGGAGTGGTGGTAGAGGCGCAGCCTCACAATGGTGCGGGATCGCGAGCCACCCGTGCATCGTAGGCCCGTCGCCCGCCGCCGCCGGCCCCGGAGCCCTGCCCGCCACCTCCTCCCTCGCTGCCCCGCTCCCCGCTCCCCAGCGCTCCAAGCCCCGCCCGTCAGCGACTCCACCCGTCGCGCTCGCGGCCGCGGCTCCTGCGCGCGCAACGCGGATTTCGGGATGCAGGGCTCGTTGCGGGGGTTGTGGGAAGGGTGCGCAAACGTGAGCATCCCCCTCCATGAGCGCGATTCGCACGAACGCCGCGGCGGCGATGCTGGGGGTCAGTCCCAACACACTGCGCAGCTGGGAGCAACGCTTCGGCTACCCCAGCCCGCGGCGCACCGAGGGCGGCCACCGCCAGTTCGAGCTCCAGGAGATCGAAGCCCTGCGCCAAGCGTTCGAGGAGACCCACAACATCTCCTCCGCGATCTCGATCGCGCGGGAGCGCGGCGCGGGCCTCGCCTCGCCGGGGCGCCTGCACGGGGCGCTGGCCGCGCTCGACCACGAGCGGGCCGACCGCCTATTGGAGGAGAGCCTCGCGGTGCGCTCGCTGGAGCGCACCGTTGCGACGGTGCTGCTGGCCGCGGTGGCCTCGCTGCGCGAGGAGCCTCCCGTCGAGGCTGCGATCCCAGAGGGGATCTCACCGGAGTACGGCTTCGCCTGGCGCTACGCCACCGGCTGGCTGTCAGCGGCGCTGCGCGTGGCGCCGCCGGCCACGTCCGCGGAGGGCGTGCTGATCCTCGACGCCACCCGCCCCCCGGAGCTGGACGCGCTGCACGCGCAGGCGCTGGAGCTGTACCTGCGCCGGGGCGGCCTGCGGGTGCTCACCCTGCCGGTGCAACTAGAGGCCACGCGGGTGGGCCACGCGCTGCGGGCGCTGGAGCCGCGGGCGCTGGTGCTCGCCGGCGGGCACGCCTCGCTGGACGCCCTGGGACGACTCGTGTACGCCGCACGCCAGAGCGCGGGGGGGCCGTTGGCGGTATTGGACTACCGCGGCGCCCTGCCGAACACGGGCGCAAGCACGGTGACCCGCCTCGACGACGAGCCCATGGTGGCCGCGGGTGAGCTGCGCGAGCTACTGACGGGCGCACCGATCGCGGGGCCCGGGCGGCGCGCGGTTGAGCTAGTCGCGTCCTGAGCGATCCTCACGCTCTCCCCCACGGTCCCCGTGCTTGGCGGCGTTGCCCCGGGCGAGCGCCACCGGGTAGCGCTCAGCATTCAGCGCGAGCTTGGCCCGCAGGGCCTCCCCAAGGGGAATCCCGAGGGCGTTGGCCAGCTGGATCACGTGAATGGCCACATCCGCGAGCTCTTCCGCGACCTCGGGACGGTGGCGCTCCAGGTAGCCGGGCACATCGGCATCGGCGATCCACTGGAAGTGCTCCAGCAGCTCCCCCGCCTCCACCGCGATCCCCAGGGCCAGGTTCTTGGGGGTGTGAAACTGCCCCCAATCGCGCTCGTCGCGAAAGCGGACCAGTTGCTCCGTGACATACGCGATCGAGTCGTACGCCGCGCCGTCGACGCCGGGCACCTCGGGGGTACGCCCACTCACCGCACGGCCCTCTTCAGATCAAGCGCCTCGCACACCATTGCCGCGAGCGCCCGCAGGTCCGGGGCCTCGCGGAAGTCGAGCTCCTCCGCGCTGACACGCAGTACGGGACTCGCGGACCAGTCGGCCACGAAGCGCTCGTAGCGCCCGGCGAGCTCCTCGAGGTAGGCGAGGTCCACCGCGCGCTCCGGGGCGAAGCCCCGCCCGTGGATCCTTCGCAAGGCGAGCTCGGGCTCGATGTCGACGTGCACCAGCAGCCGTTCGGGCGCCAACAACGGGCTGGCGGTGTCGAGCAGCCGCGTAAGCAGGTCGATATCCGCGCGCTCGATGTAGCCGCGCGCGAGAAAGGTCTCGGCGAAGATCTGCATGTGCTCCGCCACCACGCGCTCCTGCAGCGTCGAGGCGCCGCGGGCGCGCGCGGCCACCGCGCCGCTCAGAGTGTGCTCCACGAAGAACGTCAAGCTGTGGAACGCCCAGCGCTGAGGGTCCTCGTAGAAGCGCGCGAGATACGGATTCTCCAGAGGCGCCTCGGGTAGTGCCTCGAAGCCGAGCAGCGGCGCGAGTCCCGCGACCAGGGTCGACTTGCCGGCTCCGATCAGACCGGACACCGCGACCTGGACCGGGGGCTCGTCCACCCGCCGATTGTAGGGCGGCGATCCCTCGGCCGATCGGCCCAGGATCTATGTTGTGGTCCAGGCGATGAGCAGCACCTACACCCAGCGCCACCCGCCCCACACCGGAACCCCCTCGCGGGAAGAGTCGCTGGCGACCTACGAGCGGCTGGCGCCCGAGTACGCCGGCCCGGCCCACGCGACCACGCGGGCGCTGGAGCGACTCAGCATCGAGGCCTACCGACACGCCCAGCCGCTCGCCCGGGCGGCCCGCGATCGTCCCGACGTGCTGGAGCTGGGGGCGGGCGCGGGGGCGCTCACCGCACTGCTGCTCCCCGAGCAGGCCCGGGGGCGCCTGCTCGTCACCGACCCCGCCCCGGGGATGTTGGCGCGCCTGCGCCCGCTGCTCGTGGAGCACGAGCGCGTGGATCTGCGCCAGGCGACAGCCGATGTCGCGCTGCAAGAGGGCGGCGGTGACGCCGACGTGGTGATCGCGGGGCTCGCCGACCCCTTTCTGACGCCCGAGCTCCTGCGCACGGCGCTGGCGCGGCTGCACCAGGACAGCGTCCTGTTCGTGACTGTGCCGAGCCGGAGTTGGGCGCTGGCCGAGCGCGAGGGCAGGCTGCACATCCCGCTCGAGTCCACCCGCTTTCGACTGCTCGACGGCACCGAGTTGCGGGCGACCTCATGGACGTACGACGAAGATGAGCTGGAGAAGCTCTGCGCCGATTGCGGATTCCTCCCGATCGAGGCGGGGACGTGCACCGACGACAGCCCCGCCGGCGGCGAGGAGCCCGCGGCAGAGGTGGCGTGGGTGCTCGCCAAGCCGCGGGTCGCGGGCGTCTGATCGGCCGGACGAGGCGGATATCGGCCGGGCGAGGCGGATATCAGGCGTCGAAGAGCTTCAGGGCGGGGCCGCGGACGCGCATTTCGCGGTTCACAACCTCGAGGTGCGTGCCGAGCTGACGGGCGACCTCGGAGTTTTCGATCCGCTGGTGGATATCGCTCTCGAAGGCGTCCTTCTCGTCCGCGGCAACAAACAGCAGGCCCTGCTCCACGTCTTCGTGCCGGAGCATGGCCACCACGAAGGACTTGCCCACCGCGCGCGAGTTCGCCTCGGCCTTGGTCATGCCCCAGTCTTGCATCAAGACTGCCGGCTCAATCGAAACATCCGGGTTGTAGGTCCCTTCCCGCAGGCGCCACTGGCGCCCGATGATCCCGAAGCGAATCGAGTAGACGCTCCCGCTGTGCTTGCCGGACGGGTAGTAGTCGGTGAGTGCGTACAGAGCGTCCTTGAAGAGGATGTCCTCGACGTAGATCGCACAGCGGACTTCCATTTCGTTCGTGCGCTTGGCGGGCAGCAGGATCTCCTCGGCGACCCGGTCGCGCAGCCTGTTGATGTTGCGCTGATGGGCGAGCGCGTCGAAGCGGGTGCGTACGGTCTTGCGGCTTTCGGCGAAGACACCTTCGATATCTTCCTTGAACTGCCCCGCGCTGTCCGGTTCGAGGTCGAGTTCGAACCCGGGGCCTTTGACGTGCCGGATCATGCGAATCACGCCGTTGCCCCGTTTGGTCATCACCAGGACGAGGACGCAGATCAGGACGACCAAGGGCCAGAGCGAGCCCGCGAGTTCACTGAGCGAGGTTGCGACCATTGCGCGGGAACCCTACCGGAGCCGTTCGACTGGGCGACATTTGGCAATGGGCCCGTTGCCAACCGTTCGCACACTGCGGCCGGGCGCGTCGCGCGCAGGCCAACCGCGCCGCGGGTGCGGGCCACACCTAGAATGGGCCGCCGATGACGGCCGAGAAGCGACATCCACTGATCCCCCCGCGCACGGTGGACCCCCACCGGTCGCTGCCGGCGATGGAGGCGGAGGTGCTCGAGCGCTGGCGCGCGCGGGAGGTGTTTGCGCAGTCCGTGCGGATGCGTGCGGATGGCGAGCCCTGGATCTTCTACGAGGGGCCCCCCACCGCCAACGGCCGGCCGGGCGCCCACCATGTGCTCTCACGGGTGTTCAAGGACATCTACCCCCGCTACAAGACCATGCGCGGCCACCGGGTGGAGCGCAAGGGCGGCTGGGACTGCCACGGCCTGCCAGTGGAGATCGCCGTGGAGCAGAAGCTCGGGATCAACAGCAAGCACGAGATCGAGAACGTCATCGGCATCGAGGAGTTCAACCGCCAGTGCCGCGAGTCGGTGTTCGAGTACCTGGAGGAGTGGAACCGCCTCACCGAGCGGATCGGCTTCTGGATCGACCTCGACGATGCCTACAGGACGCTGGACGAGCCCTACATCGAGTCGGTGTGGTGGGCGCTCGCGGAGATCCACCGCAGGGGCCTGCTGTACGAGGGGCACAAGGTGGTGCCCTACTGCCCCCGCTGCGGCACCGCCCTCTCTTCGCACGAGGTCGCGCTGGGGTACCAGGACGTGGTCGATCCCTCGGTGTATGTGCGGCTGCCGGTGCAGCGTCCCCGCGATCCGCTGCAGGCAGGCGATGCGCTGTTGATCTGGACGACCACCCCGTGGACGCTGCCGGGCAACGTGGCGGTGGCGGTGGGGCCGGACATCGAGTACGTGCGCGCGCGATCCGGGGGCGAGACGCTGATCCTGGCGGCATCCCTGGTGGAGAAGGTGCTCGGCGAGCACGTCGAGATCCTCGATCGCTTCCCCGGCCGCGAGCTGGTCGGCGCGACGTATGAGCCCCCGTTCGTGCGCGGCGATCGGAGCCCGGGCGACCTCAACTCCCCGGTCATCCCCGGGGACTTCGTCACCACCGAGGACGGCACCGGCCTGGTGCACATCGCCCCGGCCTTCGGGGAGGACGACTTCGAGGCCGCCGCGGCTGCTCAGATCGACAGCTTCGACCCCACCAACCCCCACTCGCTGTACAACCCGGTCAGGCCCGACGGCACCTACGACCAGCGCGTGCGCGGCCGTGACGGGCGATCTTACGAGGGCCGTTTCGTCAAGGACCCCGAGCTGACGGAGGAGCTGATCGAGGACCTGCGTAGCCAGGGCCTGCTGTTCAGGGCCGCAGCTTACGAGCACTCCTACCCCCACTGCTGGCGTTGCGGGACGCCGTTGATCTACTACGCCAAGGCCTCCTGGTACATCAGGACGACCGCCGTGCGCGAGCGGATGCTGGCGGGGAACGAGACGATCGCGTGGCATCCCCCCCACATCAAGCACGGGCGCTTCGGCGACTGGCTCCAGAACAACGTCGACTGGGCCCTTTCCCGCGAGCGCTACTGGGGCACCCCGCTGCCGGTGTGGCGCTGCGACGCGGGGCATATCCATGTGATCGGCTCGTTCACGGAACTGGAGGAGCGCTCGGGCGGCCCGCTCGCCGACCACCACCGCCCGTACGTTGACGAAGTCGAGTTTGCCTGCACAGAAGCTGGCTGCGAGCAGCCGATGCGCCGGGTGCCCGAGGTGATCGACGTGTGGTTCGACTCGGGGGCGATGCCCTTCGCCCAGCACCACGCTCCGCTCGAGCACAGGGCCCACTTCGAGGAGCGCTTCCCCGCGGACTTCATCTGCGAGGCGCTCGACCAGACGCGCGGGTGGTTCTACTCGCTGCTGGCGGTCTCCACGCTGCTGTTCGACACCGCCCCCTACCGCAACGTGGTCTGCCTCGGGCTGATCCTCGACGGGGAGGGTCAGAAGATGTCGAAGTCGCGCGGCAACACCGTTGAGCCGTGGCAGGTAATCGACGCGTACGGCGCCGACGCGTTCCGCTGGTACTTCTTCACCTCCAAGCAGCCCTGGGACGGCTACCGCTTCTCCGAGGAGGCGATCGGGGAGGGGGTGCGCCTGTTCCTCAAGCAGCTGTGGAGCACCTACTTCTTCTACGTGCTCTACGCCCACGCGAACGAGGCCGCGCTGCGGGAGCTGCCCGCGGAGCCGTGGGCACAGGAGGAGTCGTTGGCGCAGGCAGCCCCGAATGCATCGGCGAGGGAGTCAAACGCACGGCGGGAAGACGGTGAGGCGGACCTCGATCGCTGGGCGCTCTCGCGCACGGCGGCGACGGCGCAGCTCGTTACCGAGCGCCTCGACGCCTACGACGCGACCGCCGCCGGGCGCGCGATCGCGGAGCTGGTGGACGATCTCTCCAACTGGTACGTGCGCCGCTCCCGCCGGCGCTTCTGGGATGGGGACCCCGGCGCGTTTCGCACGCTGCGCTCGTGCCTGCTCGCGATCGCCAAGCTGCTGGCTCCCTTCTGCCCGTTTGTGGCCGATGAGATCTACGACAACCTCGACGGCTCGCTGCCCAGCGTGCACCTGTGCGATTTTCCCACCGGCGGGGAGGACGGGACGCAGAGCGCGTTGCCTCCGCGCGACCCCGCGCTGGAAGAGGCGATGGCGATCGCCCGCCAGACGGTGCGCCTCGGCCTGGGGGCGCGGGGGCAGGCGAAGATCAAGATCCGCCAGCCGCTAGCCGAGGCGGTGGTGGTCGCCACGGGACGGGAGCGCGAGGCGATCGAGCGCCTCGCGGAGATCGTGCGCGAGGAGCTCAACGTGCGCGCGGTGCGCTTCGTCGCGGGCGCCGAGGAGCTGGGGCGCTATGAGGCGAAGGCCAACTACCGCCGCCTCGGGCCCCTGTTCGGCCCCGAGATGCCGCTCGTCGCGGGGGCGATCGCCGCGCTCGATCCCGCGCTCCTCGCGGCCGCCGTGCGCGATGGCCGGGAGATCGGCATCTCCGTGGTTGGCCGCGAGCACACGCTCGCTCCCGAGGATGTGATTCTCACGATGCAGGCCCCCGACGGGTACACCGTCGAGCGCGAGGGCTCCCACGCGGTGGCCCTGGAGCTGGCCATCGACGAGGACCTGCGCCGGGAGGGCCGGGCGCGGGAGATCGTGCACGCGGTGCAGAGCGCCCGCAAGAACGCGGGCCTCGCCGTGGAGAACCGGATCGAGTTGCGCCTAGCGGGCGACCCCGCGCTGCTCCAGGCCGCCGCCGCACACCGCGACTACCTGGCGGGGGAGACGCTCGCCGTCGAGCTGCGCATCGCAGACGGCCCCTCCGAGGACCCCCCCACGGCGGAGATGACCTACACCGAGCAGACCGAGATCGAAGGGCTCGAGATCGAAATCGCCCTGCGCCGCGGGGAGCCTCTGGGGTGAGTCACATCGCGCGGGGATGAGCTGCGCGACCCATCCCGGCGGAGCCCGGATCAGGGCCACCCACCCGTAGCCTCTTCCAA
>DATMPY010000239.1:0-10494 GCA_035566955.1 Solirubrobacteraceae bacterium
GCCCACGAACAGGTCCCCCGGTCGCGCGTTGCGCGAGTCGACACACGCCCCGCGCGGGCCGGCTGGGTTTCCATTTCCCGCGTGCACCACGCTCGCTCCCGCCGCCTCCGCGACCTGGGCCGCGTCCCACTCGATCACGCCCTCGCCCCCGCCACGCATAAGAACCGCCCAATCGCCCCGCCATGCAGGCGCCGTCCGATCATCCTGCCGCCCCATTTGCCCCGCGGACGGTCACACCGTGGGGGGGTGGGGCCAAGTCATACGCGGCGCGTCCTTGCAGCGATTCGCGGACGACCGTCACGTCGTCGAACGGCACCTTCCTACCGTGCGCGAACTCCTGGCCCTGCTCGTGGCCCTTGCCCGCCACCACCACCACGTCTCCCGGATGAGCTTGCGCGATCGCCCAGTCGATCGCCGCCCCGCGATCCACGATGTCCACCACCGGCAGCGCCCCCCCGGAGCGGCTGGCGCGCCTGGCACCATCGAGGATCTCGCCGATGATCGCCTCCGGGTCCTCCGAGCGGGGGTTGTCCGAGGTCACCACCACCACGTCCGCCAGCCGCGCCGCGATCTCCCCCATCAGCGGGCGCTTGCCCCGGTCGCGGTCTCCGCCCGCGCCGAACACGCAGATAACCCGTCCCCCCGTGAGCTCCCGCGCGGCGCGCAGCACGTTCTCCAGCGAGTCCGGCGTGTGCGCGTAGTCCACCAGCACCGCAAACCCCTGACCCTCCCGCACCGCCTCGAAGCGTCCCGGCACCCGCACCCCGTGCTCCAGCGCCGCCACCAGCGTGTCGAGATCCACCCCCAGCGCGTGCGCCGCCGCCAGCGCCCCCAGCGCATTGGCCACGTTGAAGCGGCCCGCCAGCCCCAGCGAGACCGCGCGCTCGCCCGCTGGGGTCCGGAGCTTGAAGCGACAACCATCGAAGCCCGTCCGCACGTCGCTCGCCCCGTAGTCCGCCTCGCCGTCGAGCGCGAACGTCACCGCCCCCTCTACTTCCCCCGCCAGGCGCCGCCCGTAGGGGTCCTCCACGTTGATCACGCTCGCCCCCGGGAGCATTGGCACGAACAGCCGCCGCTTGGCCCGGAAGTACTCCTCCATCGTCCCGTGGAAGTCCAGGTGATCCTGCGTCAGGTTCGTGAAGATCCCCGCCGCGAAGCGCACCCCGTCGGTGCGCCCCAGCTCCAGGGCGTGCGAGGAGACCTCCATCGCGCAGCACTCATCCCCACCGTCCAGCATCGCCCGGAACGCCCCCTGCAGGTCGATCGCCTCCGGCGTGGTGCGGGACACCGCGCGCTCCTCGCCCCCCACCACCGCGCTCACCGTGCCCAGCAGCCCGCAGCGGCGGCCGCTCGCCTCCAGCAGCGCCCGCACCAGGAACGCCGTCGTCGTCTTGCCGTTGGTGCCCGTCACCCCCACCACCGCGAGCTCCGCCGTCGGGTCCCCGTAGAAGCGCGCCGCTACCGGCCCCATCGCCGCCCGTGCCGAGGGCACCACCACCTCGGGGACCCCCAGCCCCAACGGCCGCTCCACCACCAGCGCCGCCGCTCCCGCCGCCACCGCCTGGGGCGCGAAGTCATGGCCGTCGCTGGTCGCCCCCCGCACGCAGAAGAACAGCGCGCCCGGGCCCACCCTGCGGCTGTCGTAGGCGAGATCCGCGATCTCCACGCGTGCCTCGCAGTCGTCGTTGACCACGCCGACCTCGGCCGGAACGAGATCCGCCAGCCTCATCCGTGGACAGCCTCTGTCGACATCCGCCTGAGTCTAGTTTCAGCCCCTGACGCAGCCGCCGGCTGAGCGCACGGGGTGCCCGACCGGCTCCGGGACTCAAACCACGTGCACCCTGAGCGTGCCGCCAAGCGCCCTGACGATTCGTGCGAGGTCATCGAGACCGCGCCGATTTCACCCGCCGAGGGTGAGGGCGGGTCACCGGCCGGCCAGTAGCCTTCGGCTGCACGGTTGGCAACGAAGGAGCGACAGGAATGCCGGTATTGGCCACCTCCAGCGGATCATTCGTCCTCTTCGGAGCGCTCTACGTCGTCCTGCTGATCACCCTCGGGATCATGTCGATCCGCAAGGGCCACTGGATCATGTTCCTGATCGGCATCTTCATTCCGCTGTTCTGGATCATCGGCGCCCTGCTGCCGCCCACGGCGCCCCGCGCGTAGGCCGACCTCACGCGTAGGTCAGCAGGCTGAAGCGCTCGAATTCGAGGGCGTCCACCACTTCCGCGCCGTTCGCCCCCGGACGGACCGGGACGACCGTGATCGTGAGCTTGCCCTCCGCGACCCTGCGCAGCGCCTCGGTCACGATCACCGTCTTGATCTGCGGTGTCAGGGGATGCGGCGGCCGCCGGTCGAAGGGGTCCCGCGGGCCGCGCGGGACCTCGCAGTGACCCGCGTCCCCCGCGCACCCCGCGTGACCGAAGACCGTGAACGAGCCCGCGAAGTTGGAGGCCTCCTCGCGTGGCGTGCTTAGGTCAGCCGCGGGATTGTTCAGGAAGATCCGCGCCTCGAAGCTGGGGCCCGAGTGATCGACCCCGTAGAACACGATGTCCGCACGCGCAAAGTCCGGCTGGCCCTTGCGGGCCGGGTTGTCGAGCGGCTGCGAGGTGAAGCGCTTCACCGCTACCCACCCGTACCCGAAGATCCGTTGACCTGCACCGCGTAGTCGTAGCCGAGCGCGTTCGCATCCAGAGTCTGGGCCACCGTCATGTTGAACGGCGCCAGCGCCTCGTTCAACAGGGCCGCGGGCACCCCCGCCTGCGGGTGGCGCAGCTGCCACATGCGCCACACCCGATCAATCATCGCGTGGTGCGCCCAGAAGATCGGGTCGAACGCGGCGAACTGGATGTCCCCCATGTGCCCCCTGTCGCCACCCACCCACACGTGCACGTTGTTGTGCAGCTGCTCCAGCTGATGGGTGAAGTCCGCGAAGCTCCCCAGTGCCAGCACCCCTTCGATCTCCGCTTTGGTGGGCAGCGGCGGAGCGCCTTCCGCGCCTGGTTCGCGAAACGTCTTCGGCGCCCTCCTATCCCCCGACCGCACTCCCTGTTCGAGCGCGAGCGGATCAACCTTCGCGGAGTGCAGCGGGTTCGATTTGCCACCCACCGTCGCCTTGCCGTATGCCGCCGGGATCGCTGGGTCCGTCGTCCAGTCCCACCATGGGAGCATCACCCCAGGCTGCAGATCGCGGAGCGTGAGCTCGAAGAAGTAAAGGTACGCGCGATGCCACGGCAGGAACACCGGATGGCCATGGGCGATATCACAGGAGGTCGGCAGCGGCAAACCGTGGATGCCGGCCTGGTAGTTGTACCCACGCTCGTCGGAGATCTTCACCGCGCCCGCCATCGCCGCCCGGAACGCCGCCAACTGCGTCTGGCTCATCGAGTCGATGTTCAGCCGGTGTCGAAGGGCCACCGCCGGCTGCTGCGGGCTGACCGTCCCCGTGCTCATCGTCGAACTGGCCGCCTCGTCGCCGTCATCGGGAGCGGAGCGTAGCGCACCCGCAGCGAGCCGTGACCCTGCACCCGCAGAGGGCCGCAGCCCCCTTACTTGTGACCATTCAAGATCAACCGTGGCATAGATATGGCATAATGTGGGCATGGCTCGAATGAGAGTAAGCACCACTGTCGACGAGGAGCTTTTGGCTAGTGCGCGTCGTACACTCGCGCCGATTACGGATGCTGCACTACTAGATAAAGCGCTCGCAGCGCTTCTGGACCGCCAACGCGCCGCTGAGATCGACGTTGCCTATGCGGTCTATGAGGAACACCCGCTTGATGAGCCCGACACCTGGGGCGATCTGGCCTCGTTCCGGGTGGCGGCCGCTGCGTCGTGAGCGGTAGCGCCCTTCCCAGGCGAGGAGAGGTGTGGTGGTGCGAACTGCCGGAGATCGGCCGGCGGCCCGTTGTGGTGCTTTCGCGTAATGCGGCGATTCCACGCTTGAAGCGCGCGTTGGTGGCGCCCTGCACGACGACCGTTCGTGGCTTGGCCAGCGAGGTCGCCTTGGAGCCGGGCGATGATCCGGTTCCTCTCCGGTCATCCGTCAACCTCGACTCCGTGGAGAGCGTGTCCGTCGCAGTCCTAGTCGAGCGCCTTGGACGGCTCGGCGATGACCGGATGCGAGAGGTGTGCGCGGCGCTCGAGGTGGCCGCCGAATGCCACGGGTAGCCGACTCCGAGCGCTCAACCCGACCGGCGACCGGCGCTGCAGGCGGGATTACCCGGCTCGGCAACTCACCGGGGTCCGTCGGGCCCGCTTCGGGCCGATCACCGGCGTGCGTCAGGCCGCTCGGCGCCTCTCCTACCCCGGCGGAATCCCTAGATAAGGCAGGGCGAAGGCCATGATCTGGCCAAACGCGGGGGCGGCGACGGTGCCGCCGTAGATCGAGCCCCCCTGCGGTTCGTCCACGATCACCGCACACAGCAGCTTCGGGTTGGACGCCGGGGCGAAGCCCATGAACGAGGCCACGTAGGCCGTTTCGGAGTACTGGCCGGTGGCCGGGTTCACCTTGCTCGCGGTGCCCGTCTTGCCCGCGAGGGTGTACCCCGGGACCGACACCTCACTGGCCGTCCCCCCCGGAGCCAGCACCCCTTTCAGCATCTCGCGGACCTGCGCCGCCGTGTTCTGGGAGATCACCCGGCGCCCCCGCGGCAGCGGCGTGGGGTGGCCGTCGATCGCCGCCACCACGCGCGGGGTGCGCAGGAAGCCCCCGTTGGCGATCGCCGCGTACGCCTCCGCCATCTGCATCGGCGTGACCAGCTCCCCCTGCCCGATCGGCAGGTTGCCCATCGAGGAGCCCGAGTATTCACTCAGCTTCAGCCTCCGCCCCATTTCCTCGGCCGGCAGATCGATCCCGGTGCGGGTCCCGAAGCCAAAGCGGCGCACCCATTCGTTGAAGCGGCTCGCCCCCTCCAGTTTGCCGATCTCGATCGCCCCCACGTTGCTCGACTGCGCGAGGATCCGCGCCGTACTCAGCATCTCTTCGGGGTGCACCTCCGCGTCGTGGATCGTGCGGTCCGCCACATGGATCTGGTCCGGCACGTTGAATTCCGTGTTGGGAGTGATCAGGTTTTCCTGCAACCCCCCCGACACCGCGACCGCCTTGAATGTGGAGCCCGGTTCGTAGTCGAAGCTCACCGCCCTGTTCTCCAGTTCTCCTTCGGCGAGGACCTCCCGTTTGTTGGGGTTGAGCTGGGGCCAGTTCGCCATCGCCAAGATCCCCCCGGTGTCGGGGTTCAGCACGATCGCGGTGGCGTCTTTAGGGTGAAACAGCTTGCCCACCGCCGCCAGCACCGCTTCGCTGCGCTGCTGGATGTTCGCGTCCAGCGTCAGTTGCAGCTGCGCCCCCGGCGCCTCGCTGCGCACATTCGTGATCGAGATCGGTTCGCCCCGTGCGTCGCTCACCACCCGCCGTTCCCCCGTGCTCCCCTTCAGGATAGCGTTGTCGGAGTACTCGAGGCCCGATAGGCCCTCCCCTGCCGTGCCCGCCGCGGTGCCCATCATCCCCAGGACCTGCCCCGCCAGGGCCCCCCGCGGGTACACCCTGCGCATCGTCGGCGTGCCCGTCACCCCCGGGATGCCCAGCGCCAGCACCGCCTTCGCCCGCGCCGCCGGCAGCGCCCGCGCCAGGTACACGAAGCCGCCACGCCCATTCAGGTCTTCCAGCACCTGCGCTCGCGGGCGGCCGAGCAGCGGGGCCAGGCGCTGGGCCGCTTCCAGCGGGTGCTTCACCAGGTACGGCGTTGCCGAGATGTCCTGCGCGGGTTCGGAGATCGCCAGCACTACCCCGCTCCGATCGGTGATCGTGCCCCGTTGCGCTGGCACCGCTTCCATCGTCACCTGCTGGGAGTTCGCCACCTTGCGCAGCGCCGCCCCGTGCAGCACGCCCAGGTACAGCGTCCGCGCCGCCGCCGCCGCCAGCAGCAGGCAGAACGCCGCGAACAGCACCCCCACCCGGGCCTGCACGTTCGCCACCGCCGCCTAGCCCCCCGGGGCCGCCTGCGTGCCTCCTGCCGGGCCCGCCGGGGCGCTCGCCGCTTCGGCGGCTCCCCCAGTCGCGGATGCAGTCGGCGTGGACGGAGCCGACGTTGGCGCTTCCGTCGTGGACGCGGGCGTCGTGGGCGATTCCGGGGCCGGCGCGGACGACGCCGTCGTCGCTGGGGCGGCTTGCGGGGACGCTTCGCTCGTGGCCGTTTCACTGCCGGTGGTCGTGCTGGCGCCGGCGCTCACTTCCGCGCTAGGAGCGGTACTTTCGGTGGAGCTCGAAATCGAGGTCTGCAACGGCTTCGCCAACGCCGCCGCCGCGAGGCGCACGTCGAGCGGCCCCTGGAGCGTGTCGAAGTGCAGCGCCCCGGGGGGGGCGATCGTCATGCCCTGCGCCAACGCGAGGCGTTCGACCCGTTCGCCCGAGGCGAGGGTCGAGTTTTCCACCGCCAGCGTCGAGTTCTCGCGCTGCAGCAGCCCCTCGTGTTCCAGCGCCCGGCCGATGCCCACGCCGAGCTTGACGATCCACAGCTGCATCGCCACGATCCCAATCAGCGCGAACGCCACCACCGCGATCCAAGCACGCCCGCCGATCAGGCGATCCAGCAGGCGGTCCACCAGCTGCCCCACACGCGGTCGAGCCAGCCCCGGACGGGGCAGGATCGACTCGCCGCGCGCCGGACGGCGGGCAGGACCGGAGACCCTGCGCGGACGCGACGGTGCCCGCGGGGGCCGGGCGGGACGGCCGGGGTGGGGCGCGCGCCGCGGGGCAACCGCGGGAGCGCGCGCCGTGGCCGCCGTCGCGGGGGGCGGAGTCACGCCATGCCTCCGATTCGCAACGGCATCACGCTCGCCGTCAGGCGCGGGGAGCCACTCCCAACACCGCGTCGGACAGTGCCGGGGGGCGGGGTCACGCCATGCCTCCAACCCGGAACGGGATCACGCTCGCCGTCAGGCACGGGGAGCCACTCCCAACGCCGCGTCGGACAGTGCCGGGGGGCGGGGTCACGACGCGCCTCCCGGTTGCACGCGCAGCTTCCTCGCGGCGCGCAGCCGGGCGGAGGCCGCGCGGGGGTTGTGGGCGAGCTCGCCCGCGGAGGGCACGAGCGAGCGGCGCGTGAGCAGCGTCGCCTCGGGCTCGCGCCCGCAGGCGCACACGGGCAGGTCGGGCGGGCAGATGCAGCCCCGGGCGCGCTCCGCGAGGAAGCGCTTGACGCGGCGGTCCTCCAGGGAGTGGAAGGAGATCCCCGCCAGCACCCCCCCCTCGCGCAACAGGTCCCACGCGAGCGGCAGCGCGCGGTCGAGCTGGCCGAGCTCGTCGTTGACCGCGATTCGCAACGCCTGGAAGGACCGCTTGGCGGGGTGCCCCCCCGCGAAGCGCGCGGGGGCGGGGATCGCGGAGTTGACCACCTCCACCAGCTCCTGGGTGGTCTCGATCGGAGCGCGGTCGCGGCGGCGCACGATCGCGCGGGCGATCGCCCCCGCGTGGCGCTCCTCGCCGAACTCGCGCAGAATCCCCGCCAGGCGGCGCTGATCCCAGGTGGCGAGGATCTCGCGCGCGTCGAGTTCCTGGTCGGGGTCCATGCGCATGTCCAGGGGGGCCTCGTAGGAGTAGGAGAAGCCCCGCTCGCGGGTGTCCACCTGCATCGAGGACATGCCGAGGTCGAAGTAGGCCATGTCCGCCCGCAGCCCCTCCCGCGCGAGCAGCTCCAGAGCCTCGGCGTAGCCCCCGCGGATGAAGCGCACCTCGCACTCCACCTCCTCGGCGAGCTCCATGAAGCGCTCCTCGGCCACGGGGTCGCGGTCGATCGCCACCAGCGTCCCCCCAGCGCCGAGGCGCTGGGCCACGAGACGCGCGTGGCCGCCACCCCCGAAGGTGCAGTCGATCGCCACCTGGCCTGGCTTGGGGTCAAGCACGCCGATCAGCTCCCCGGCGAGCACGGGGATGTGGACGGTGGTCATTTCAAGCAGGATGGTCGACACCAGCGGTGATCTCCGCGACGCCGCCCAGCAGCGTCGGTCGGTGCTCGTTCCAGCGGTCGCGGTCCCACAGCTCCAGGCGGTCCCCGGCGCCGACGACCACCACGTCCTTGCCGAGGCCGGCGTGCTCGGCGAGGAAGCCCGGAACCATGATCCGCCCCGCGGCGTCGAGCTCGGCGTCCTGGGAGGAGCCGTAGAAGAAGCGCTCGAGCTCGGAGAGGCGCGGAGAGAGCGGGGGCAGGTCGGCGAGGGCGCGCTCGGTGTAGCGCTCGTACTCCTCCGGGCGCCACACCCCTACGCACTTCTCGAGGTCCACTGGCATGGCCATCACGACTCCCTCCGCCAGCGTGGCCCGGTAGCGGGCGGGAACGGTGAGGCGGTTCTTGGCGTCGAGCGTGTGGTCGAAGGTCCCACGGAAGGCCACTGTCCTTGGCTCCTCAGAAAAATTTTTGAGCCGAGGTGGAGAGGTGGGAGGAGCCTCTCCACCTCGGCTCGTTTCCGGCACCGTATCCCACTTTCCCCCACAACGCAACCCCAGTTGCACATTTTTCCCCACTTTCCCTTTCCAACACCCCCCATAAGCACGAAAATCCCTGCTCAGGGCCGGTTTCAAGGCTCCGCCCAGATGGGCCGGGAAAGCGCCCAGAGCTGCAAACCACGCTGCAGGGGCACGATTTGCGATGGGGCTTGCGCACACGCCGTCCCTGCGAATACGATCGTCCTGTCCGCACAACCGTCTGTGACAGGCGACGAGAAAGGACCAAAGTTGTCCTCACCCCGCACCACCACGCCGCGCCCCGCCGAGGCGTCGAGCGCCCCCAGATCGCTTGCCGGGCTCCCCACCGCGCTCCAGCCGGAGCTCAGCCGTGCGATCCCTCCCGCGGCCCGCTCCGCCCGCGCGGCGCTGTTGGCGGCGCTCGCCGGCGGCCTGATCGCGGTGGCGTGCGGCGGCTGCGGTTCGAGCTCCAGCGGCACGAGCGCGAGCCCGGCCACGGTGACCCCGGGCTCGGCGCCGCTGTACATCGACGCGGTGGTGACGCCCGGAGGCGCCCTCAAGACCAATGCGCTCGCGGTGGGACGCTCGCTCAGCGGGCGCACGAGCCCGTACACCGGCCTGTTGAAGCTCCTGCAGGGCCCCACGGGCAAGACCCCTGACTACGCGCGCGAAGTGAAGCCGTGGCTGGGCCCCGAAGCGGGGGTGTTCCTCAGCTCGGTGGACCTCTCCAAGGTACAGGGGCTGCTGGGCGGGGAAGCGCTGAGCAAAGCCCTCACAGAAGGGCTCACTGGGGTGGAATCGGCGCTGCTCGGCCAGGAAGGCCTGCCGGCGCTGCTCGGGTCGAGCTCGGCCCAGGGGGCGCTGGTGATGGACACCACCGACGTCTCCGCGGCCAAGTCATTCCTGGAAGCGCAGGCCCACAGCGCGGGGGCCCACGCGGTGACCTACCGCGGGGTCACCTACCAGGTGGCCCCGGACGGGACGGCGGAGGGGATCGTGCACAAGTTCGCGGTGATCGGCAGCGAAGCGGGGTTGAAGAGCGTGATCGACACCGCGGACGGGGGCCCCTCGCTGGCGCACGCGGCGGCCTACTCGAAGCTCACCGCCACAGCCGAGTCGGGACGGCTCACCAACGCATACCTGGACACGAAAGCGCTCAAGGGCGCGACCACCGGCTCGCCAGCCCACGGCGAAGAATCGCTGGTGGGGCTGCTGGACGATCTGTTGGGGCAGACGGACCAGGTGTACCTCTCGGCGATCCCCGCGGCGAGCTCGCTGGCGTTGGACGCCGACACGCTGCCCGCGGCCTCGTCCACCGGGGGGAGCGAATCGGGCTCTGCGGGCGGGTCTGGCTCCGGGGGCGCAGCGGGCACGGGCGAATCGGGGGCCGCCACGAGCGGGGCGCAGGTCCTGCGCGGATTGCCGGGCGGCGCGTGGCTGGCGATCGGGGTGGGGGACCTCGACAAGTCGCTGGGCAACAGCGCCGCGGGCCTGCAGACGCTGGCGTCGCTCGTCTCGAAGGTAAACCTGGGCACGATCAGCTTCGCCAAGGTGTTCGCCCCGCTGAGCTCGCATTCGCTCAACGTGCAGCGCGACCTGCTGAGCTGGATGGGCGCGACGGGGGTATACGTGAGCGGCAGCAGCGTGCTGAACCTGCAGGGGGCGGTGGTGATCACCTCCAAGGACCCGGCGCGCTCGCGGGCGGCGCTGGGGAAGCTGGCGCAGGCGTACAGGGAAGCGGGCGGGGAAACCTCCCCCACGTCGGTCCCCGGAACGGAAGCGGCGACGACGGTGAAGCTGCCGAACTTCCCGCTGACGCTGACGATGGCGGTGGGGCAGGGCAAGTTCGTGTTCGGCCTGGGGCCGTCGTCGATAGAGGAAGCGCTGAGCCCGCAGAGCACGCTGGAAAGCTCGTCCACATACAGCGCCGCGGCGAGCGCCCTGGGCCAGGGGCTGCAGCCGAGCGCGCTGGCGGAAGTGCAGACGTTCACGGGGCTGATCGAATCGCTCGGGCTGAGTCAGGCGTCTGGCTT
>DATMPY010000240.1:0-8587 GCA_035566955.1 Solirubrobacteraceae bacterium
GTCGACGTGCTCGCGTCGTATCCGGAAGGCGCGGCCGATCTTCGCCGCGGGCAGCGCGCCGCCGTCGATCCAGTTGCGGATCGTCTGAGCGGTCACCTGGAGTTCCTCGGCGACCTGGGGGACGGTCAGGATCTGTTGCTCGGTCGTAGACAACTCAGAGCAAAATAGCAAAGCAAGCACCCTTTGGTGCAACTGTGTGCCGTGGGGCGGAGCGCAGCGGAGCCGAGCGGCAGGGTGGCCTTGCGGCGGGGGTGCTGGAGGTGCGTCTGGAGAGGATGCTGGGGCGCTGGCGGGCGCGCTGTCGATGCGTGGGCAAGAGTCGTCGAGTGGAACTCGTGTGAAGCACGGGTGGAGCTGGCGGTTGAGCGAGAGTCGAGCGCTCGGGTGCGGCGCGGGGTCAGCGGCCGCCGGCGCGGGAGGATCACGACGGCGGGGATCTCGAGCTGCGTGAGTGAGCTGCCGTTGCCGAACGGTCGCGCCGAGAGCGACCCGGGAGTGTCGAAGGACCCGATGCCCGCACCGGGCGGGACCCCACCCACACCCCATCCGTCGATCGAGCAGTCGGCCGGCCCCCGGCCCGGCCCCCACTGCACACCCTGTCAAGGCCCGCCAGGGCCGTACCCCTTGCGGGTTGACAGGGTGTGCCACGCTACCCCGCGGACGGGGCCGGGGGACTGCGCTCCGCCGCGGCCGGGGCCCCGACCAGGCGAAGCCTGGTTGGGGAGCGGCGGACGATCGACCGTGACTTTGCAGTTCCCAAGCTGAGCGTAGGTCGGTGTCATCGTCGGCTGATCGAGGGCGCATGGCAGAGCGGGGTCGAAAGCTCGGGCGCGGCGATCAGCGGTGGCCCACGTGACGTCTTGACCCTGGGATACCCTCGCGCAGTGGGTGCGATGAGCAGGCGCAGCTCGACGCGATGGTCGAGGAGGCCACCGTCGATTGCTACAACGAGGCCGAGCAGGTCACAGGTCTGCTCACCGTGATCGAAGACGAGCTGACGGTTCCCTTCAAAACGCGGGTGCTGGGTGTGGAGGTCACCGTCGAGCGCGTGGACTTGACCGGGGAGGACCAGATCGTGGCGATCTGCTCGCGCGAGAAGCTGCGACAGACCATACCGCTCCTCGATCTGCCCCTGCCGACCCCGCCCCGCCTGAGGGCGCGCAGTGGATCGAGGCGTACCGGCACTGGGTGAGCTGAGCCGCCACTCAAGGCGCAGTGCCGCTACTTGCCGACCTCAGCCTGGATGTCCTCGTCGGTGAGCCCCGCGTTGCGCTCGTCCAGCGCGCGGATCTCCTCGTCGAGCCGGTAGGTCCCCGAGAGGGAGGAGAGCAGCCCGGAGAGGGGGATGCGGTAGTCGCCCCCGGGGAGCTTCACATAGGGCACCTTGTCCGCTTCGATCCAGTTCAGGATGGTGCGCCGGCTGACGTTCAGCAGGTCCGCCGCTTGGGTGGCGGAGAGCAGCTTGGGCTGTGATCCACCGGCTGGCATGGTCGTTTCCCGCGCCGCCCACTATAGCAGGATACACCCGTTACGCTTATTTTTCACTATCTGCGCATTTTTCCCACACCTGCCCGTCGCTATGCCGGGACCAGCATGGGCATGTGATCGCCTTGGCCTCTGCTCGACAGGTCGGCTGGTGCGTGGAGCGAGTGTTGCCACGGCGCTGTCGGCGCTCGCGCAACGTAGGCTGTCGGGGTGCCGAGGGTCGCGAGTTTCGAGGGGCTGGTCTTCAAGCTCTTCTTCAACGATCACCCACCGCCGCACGTCCATGTGTACGCCGGGCGCGTCGGACATCCTGGCGTGCGGGCAGCGCGGTATTCGATCGACACGGGCGAGCTGATCGACGGCAAGCTCCCTCCAGCGAAGGTCGCCGCGGTTACGAGCTGGTGCCTGCGACATCGCGAGGCTCTGCGTGTTGACTGGCAACGCGCGCAGCTCGGCCTACACCCGGTCGGGCGCTACGATCAGTAGCGATGGAGCCCGCTATAGCCCCCGAGATGGTGGCCGTGATCCCACGGCCCGAGCACACGGTGCGCATCGTGTTCGCCGACGGTGAGGTCCGCGACGTTGACATCACCCCCCTGTTGGACACCCCGGCCTTCTCGCCTCTGCGCGACACAGCCGTGTTCGAGCGGGTCAAGGTGGATGAGCAGACGGGCACGATCACGTGGCCGGGCGACGTGGACCTCGACCCTGATGTGATCTATGCAGCTCTGGACCTTGGTCCCGGCAAGGCCCGGATTCAGGTCCTTACCCCCAGCATCGCCGCCTGACGCCTGACCAAAGCCGGGTCCGGCGCAGCGTCAGTGGTGCTCGTGACTGTGGCCTCCTCCTCGTCACTGTGCGGGGTGGGATTGAAGGCCAGCGTGAACACATGCGCCTGCTCTGATGCCGGGCGGGCGTGCAGGTAGCGGCTGGTGGTGGCGAGCGCGCTATGTCCCATCGCCTTCTGGATCGTCACCACGTCTACGCCGCGCATCGCCAGAAGTGAACCGAAGGTATGGCGCAGGTCGTGGAAGCGCAAGGGCCGCACCTCGGCGGCGGTCTGCGCGCGGCGGTAGCGGCGGCGGAGCGCCGAGTCGTCGAGCGTCCGGCCGTACACGTTGCAGAACGCCAGGTCTTCGGGGCTGGTGTAGCGCTCGCGCCTGCTCATCCGATCGAGCGCGGCGGCGGTCTGGTCGGCCATAGGCACCCGGCGTATCAACCCCGACTTCGTGGAGGTCTCCTCGCCAGCGCTCAATGCACGGGCGATGGTCAGCGCGGAGCCCGCGAAGTCCACATCGCGCCAGCGCAGGGCCAGCAGCTCGCCCTGCCTGAGTCCCGCGTAGGCGGCGACCCGGACGATCTCGGCGTCCTGGTGGTCCTCGGCGCGCTGCGCCTTGCGCTCCTGCTCGCTGAGGGGCTGCCGTGGCGGCTCACGGTGGCGCCCGTCCTCGAGCGCGCGTGCGAGCGCCTCGATCTCCTCCGGCGTGTAGAACACGAGCGCGGCCGGGTGCGGCTCGCGGCGGCGGTCGGCAGCGCTTGCCGGGTTCACCGCCAGCGCGTATGTGGACGGCTTGCGCCCGTAGTTAAGATCGCGGCGATCACGTTCCGGTGCTTGTTCACGGTGCGCGGCGAGGCGCCCGTCTCGCTAACCCTCGCCAGCAGATCCTCGATCTCCCGTGTGGTGATCTTCGCCGCCGGCCGGTCGCCGAGGGCGGCCATCACGTGTCCGGCCGTGGTTCCCTTGCCGCGCTTGTAGGGGACGCCCGGCTCGGCGAGCACCGACCGGTGCCCGACCAGCGTGGAGGGCTTCGCGCCGCGCACGTTCTCCAGCCACCGCAGGTAGGCGTGCGCGACCTCGCGGAAGGTCACGCCTCGCGCGCGGCGCTCCTGCTCGACGCGCTCCACGTTTGCCGCCTCGGTAACGTGCTTGGCGACGAGCTGCGCGGCGGCGACGTGGGCGGAGCGCTCGTCGTAGGCGCTCTCCGGGATTCGCCCGCGGCGCCGGCGCCAGCCGCCCGTGCCGGGATCGCGCTCGAGCCATGCGGGGCCGATGCGGCGCTTGACCTGCCGGCCGTGGTGGCGGAACTTGGCCTCGTAGAACACCTGGCCGCGGTGCTCGCGGACGATGATGGTGGCGCTGGGGTTGATGTCGGCATCGGTCTACCTCCGGGTGTCCTCGCCCGCGGGCACGGGTGCTATCTCACGGGTGTCAGAACTCACTTTAACACCGTGGGTACCACGTGGGTACCACGTCCGTCGTGGGTACCACTTTGGGTACCAAACCAGCCAGATCCTATGGCTCTAAGCCATGTTTGAGGCGGCTACACCGCCCTAAAATGCGCGGCTCGGGGTGCCCCTAATGGCCTCTTAAGCCCAAGGTTGCAGGTTCGATTCCTGCACGGCCCACTACTACTACATATGCCGCCTCTCGTGCAGCCGGTCTCCGGGCCGAGTTGACTGCGCAGGTATTACCCCGCCGCAGGGCAGCGTCCCTCAGGGGCTTCCGCGCGATACCTTGGAGCGTATGCCTGAGGCCGAGCTGGTCTTGCGGTCTGCCTACCGCGCATTCAATGCTCGAGATGTGGAGGCAGCGCTCGAGCTGATGCACCCCGAGGTGGACTGGCCCAACGCCTGGGAGGGGGGTCGGGTGATAGGGCGCGCGGCGGTTCGCGACTACTGGAACCGACAGTTCGCGGCCATCTCCAGCAATGTCGAGCCGCAACGCTTCATCGAGCAGTCAGACGGCAACATCGTGGTGGACGTCCATCAGGTGGTCCGCGATGCGCACACCGGCGATCTCCTCTCGGACTCCAGTATCCGCCACTGCTATCGGCTGCAGGACGGCATGATCGCGCGAATGGATGTGCTCGAATCAGGCACCCACTCGTAGCGGAGGCCGTCGAAGCGCTACCTCTCGACGACGAGTGCTCCTCAGCGGGCCGGATCTGCGCGAGGACGTACCTCATGGCGACGAGGTCATCCACGTGCGGTGGGGGCGCGGCTCGAAGCCCACGTCGGTAGTGGGTCAGTTTGGATCGAAGAGGTCCATGCCTTCATTGGCCGAGCGATGCCCCCGCGGCGGTCCTGGTGGGCGCGGGCGCCCCCGCGGGGTCGCGGCGAACGAGCTTGGCGAGGGCCTCGACCACCTGTGGGTCGAACTGGGTGTCCGCGCAGCGGGTCAGCTCGGCCAGGGCGTCGGGAAGGCTCATCGCCCTGCGGTAGGAGCGGGTGGTGGTCATCGCGTTCAGCGCGTCGCACGCCGAGACGATGCGCGCCTCCAGCGGGATCGCCGCGCCGCGCAGGCCGTCGGGGTAGCCCGTGCCGTCCCAGCGCTCGTGGGAGGAGCGCACGATCTCGCCGACCTCGCGCATGAAGCCCCCCACCCGCTCCAGCATCCGCTGGCCCTCGATCGTGTGGGTCTTGATGATCTCCCACTCCCGCTCGTCCAGCTTGCCCGGCTTGTTGATGATCTCCTTGGGCACCGCGATCTTGCCCACGTCGTGCAGCAGTGCCCCGAACTCCACGTTGCGCCGGCGGTGCGCGTCGAGTCCCAGCTCCTGGGCGACCCCCAGCGCCAGGCGCACCACGCCGCGGCAGTGCTCCCCCGTGTAGGCGTCGTCCGCCTCCACCACGTCGCCCAGCACCAGCGCCGTGCCCCGATACGCGTCACCCAGCTCGATCAGCTGCTCCAGTCGCGCGCGCCGTTCCTTGGAGAAGATCCTCAGGATCGCGAACAGCGGTGCGATCAGCAGCACCGCCCAGCTGTGCTCCACCGCCGCAAGGGCCACCGCCAAACCGAGCGGGGCGAGCGCCGCGTCGATCAGGTAGACCTCCCCCACCTCCCCGATCAGCTCGCGCGTGGAGATGCCCCCGCACATGCGCTCCCGCACCGCGCTCGCAGTGAAGTCGCACGCGAACTGGGCCGCCAACGCGAGCACCAGCACCGCGGGGCCCGCCGTGGGGCTGTGGTCGTGGGCGAGCACCAGCACCAGCGACGGTCCAAGCGCGAACCAGCTGTTGGCGGGCACCGTCAGCAGCCGGCTCGGTGGCTCGCGCCCTCCGAGCACCGCCGGCGTCATCCCCAGCGCGAGCGCGAGCGCCACCAACAGCGGCACCAGTCCCAGGGGCAGCGCGAACAGCATCGGCACGAACACCGCCTGGGTGGGAACCGTGAAGCCCGAGCCCACGTCGATCCTGATGCGCCCCGCGACCGCCACCCCCACCACATACAGCGCCCCCAGCGCTGGCGAGAGGGCCTCATCAGCGCCCCGCATCCCACTCGCCACGGCGAGCGCGACGGCCGCGCAGACGAAGCCGCCGCCCACGATCAATTCCCCCCACCGCTCCGCCGCGTCTATCCCCTGGGCCTGGCGCAGGAACGATGTCCGTGCGCGCTCGGACTCGATGATGGCGTAGGCCGACACGGGATCTCCCCCGTGTGTATCGCCACCCCGCACGCTCCTCTTGAGGAGGCTCTGCGCTGCCCCACCCCGGAGCTCCTCATTCATTCTATTGAGGCGAACCACAATGCCGGGACGGGTGTTTTTCCCGATCAATGGAGTAACCAGCGGCGAACTGGGCGCCGGATTTCATACATGCGTCCAAGTGGTCTTCACGTCGGGCCATTGGTGCCTCATGCTGCCCCTTGCTTCTAGCGCTCACACACACCCAAAGAAAAAAAACCTGAAAGGGCAAACCCGTCGTGAGGCGGGGACGCAAAGTCAGAGGTCTCACCTGGAGACGGCTCGACTACCGGTTGACCACGGAGGCCACTGTGCTATCGAACCCGTCTCGACCCACCGCCCTGCTGAAGCTCAGCCTGCTTCATATCCCTGCGGGCGGCGCCGCCCGCCTGCGCCCGCTGCTCCTTACCCTGCTCCTCCTGCTCGTGCCCGCCGCGTCCGCGCGTGCGGCCCTGGTGAGCGGTGGCGCCTGCAACGGCGCGGCGCTGAGCCAGCCCTTCTCGCAGTGGGGCGATGCCAGCGACTACGAGCTGGTTCCCCAGGGTGACTTCGAGGGCTCCCTCTCGCAGTGGAGCCTCGGCGGTGGCGCCCACCAGGCGCTCGGCGGCGAGCCCTACGGGGTCACCGGGACCGTTGATGAGCACGCGCTCGCCCTGCCCCCCGGTGCCACCGCGCAGTCGCCCTACACCTGCGTCAACGCCAGCTACCCCACCTTCCGCTTCTTCGCTCGCAACGGGGGGCTGCTCTCCACCGTGCTTGTGCAGGTGCTCTACAAGACCTTCCTTGGCCCCGTGGCTCTGCCGCTGGGAGCGGTGGCGTTGAGCGGCCACTGGCAGCCGACCCTGCCGATGCTCACCGGTTCTGTCGCCGGGGGTCTGCTGTCCGGCGGTACCGCCCAGGTCGCCCTGCGCTTCACCGCGCTCACCGGCGAATCGCAGATCGACGACATCTTCATCGATCCCCGCATGCGCTGAGGACAGGCTCCCTGAGGAGACAGGCAGGCAGATGGGAGCGCGGCCGGTGCGCCAGGGACCGGCCGCGCTCCCCCCGGGGAACCGTCTCGGAACGGCTCCGGGCCATTGACAGTGTACTAATGTTCTAGTACGCTAGAACTATGGAGGACTCTTCTGCGGCGCTGATCAGGCGGGCGATGCTACCCGCCCGCAACGCCCTGGAGGAAGTCGGGGACGTGATGCTCCTGAGCGGGAAAACGGTCTCCTCCGCGCTGCGACCGCCCTACCCATATGGGGAGGAGTTCGTATCCCAGTTTCTCTTCACCCTGCGCCTCTGCTGGCTGCCCCTGATGGTCTCGACGGTGTGCATCAACTACGCCGCCCCCGGCCTGCAGGCCACGAACATCCTGTCGATCTTCGGCGCCCTCGACCGTCTCGGTGGAATCTTCGGGCTCGCCGCGATCCGCGAAATCGGCCCCTTCGTGACCGCCATCGTGCTGGCGGGCGTGGCGGGCACCGCGATCACCGCCGACCTCGGCGCCCGCAAGATCCGCGAGGAGCTCGACGCCCTGCAGGTGCTGGGGGTGGACCCCGTCAAGAACCTGGTCGTGCCGCGCTTTCTCGCGCTGATGCTGGTCACGGCGCTCTTCAACATGTACACCATCCTGTTTGGCATCTTCGGCGGGATCGTGGCCGAGCTCGTCAACGGCCAGCCGTTGGGGCCGTTCTGGGTGACCCTGTTCAACAACACCACCACCGTCGACCTGTGGGGCTCGGAGGTGAAGGCCGCGGCCTTCGGGGCGATAGTCGCGATCGTGTGCTGTTACAAGGGAATGACCGCCTCCGGCGGCGCCGAGGGCGTGGGACGCGCCGTGAACCAGGCGATCGTCGTCGCCTTCCTGGCGATCGGGGCCTTCAACTACGCCTTCACCCAGATGCTGCTTGCAACTCACCCCCAGGTCCTGGTGATCAAGTGAGGGACTCCCTTGCCATCCCCCGCGGATGGCTCGCCGACGTGGGCGAGCTCGCGGGCTTCGCGTGGGAGGTGGTGAGCGATGTGTGGGGCCTGCGCGTGCTGCGCTTCTTCGGAGAGGGGTTGCGCCAGGCGGGAATCATGATCGTCTCCTCCACCGTAATCATCTGGTCGCTGATGTTCATCATCGGCCTGCAGTGCGGGACCGTGGGGGCCTACTTCACCGAGGCCACCGGAGCCCCCGCTTACGCAGGGGTGTTCAGTGCGTGGTGCGGCCTGCGCGAGTTCATCCCCTACGCCTTCGGCTACATGATGTCCGCCAAGGTTGGCACCGGCATCGTGGCGGAGATCGGGGCGATGCGGATCAACGACGAGATCGATGCCCTCGAGGTGATGGGCGTCAACTCGATCACCTTCCTCTGCGCCACCCGCCTCTTCGCCGCCTGGGTGGTGCTGCCGTTCGTGTACCTCGCCGGGATCGGTGGGGCCTTCCTGGCCTCCTACATCGCGGTGGTCAAGCAGGTGGGAACCGTGAGCTCCGGAGGCTACCTGCTGATCTTCTGGCAGTTCCAGAACCCGCCGGACTTCTTGTTCAGCACGATCAAGGCGATGGTGATGGCCACCGCGATCGTGCTCGTCGGCTGCTACTACGGCTACCACGCCAGCGGCGGCCCCCTGGGGGTGGGGACGGCCACCGCGAAGTCGATGGTGCT
>DATMPY010000241.1:0-16810 GCA_035566955.1 Solirubrobacteraceae bacterium
CAGCCGCGTTTCCGAGTGACCACCCGCGCGCGCCGCTCGAAGCCCCGATCGGTGTACTGCCGGGCGTGCGAAGGAAGCATCGACCGCTGCCCCCACTGCGAGGAGGCCCTGCGCTGGTCTCCGGAGAAAGGCGTGGACACCGCGATCGTCACGGGGCTGCTCTCACTCGCGGGAGAGGCGGCGTTCGACGCGGCGATCCTCGTGTCCAGCGACACCGACTACCTGCCCGCCGTGGAATGGCTGCAATCGCGCGGCTTCAAGGTGATCAACGCCACCTGGGCCAACCACGGCCACGAGCTCGCCCGCGCCTGCTGGGCCTCGTTCGAGCTCGACGCGATCGTGCCCGACCTGCGTCAAGAAACCGCGGCCACCCGCGAGGCCGCGGCGCTGGCGCTGGAGGAGGTCGTCGAGGACCCCTGCCCGCCCGTGCTCGCGGGGGCGGCCGACGGCCATGCGAGCGCGCAGGCGAACGGCACGCGGGACGACGCTCCGTCGCTCGTCGCCGACTGACGGCCGGTCCGCACCTCCGACTGACGGCCGGTCCGCGCCCCGCTACAGCGCGCGGCGACCTGAGAATGCCTTGCCGAGGGTGACCTCGTCGGCGTACTCCAGGTCCGCTCCCACCGGCAGGCCGCTCGCCAGGCGGGTCACCGTCAGGTGGGGGACGCGCTCGTGCAGTTCGCGGGCGATGTGCAGCGCCGTGGCCTCCCCCGTGGTGGTGGGGTTGGTGGCCAGCACCACCTCCCGGATTGGAGAGCCCCCCGGAGCCGCATACGCGCCATCCGCGGGGGCCCCGCCGGGGGGCGTCATCGCGTACCTCGCCCCGCCCAACGCCCGCTGCTCGGCCCCACCCGGAGGGCTCCCCGCCGCAGCCGCCACGCGCGCGTAGAGCTCGGCTATCTTCAGGTCCTCGGGGTCCACCCCGTCGATCGGGGAGAGCGCGCCGCCGAGCACGTGGTAGACGCCCTCGAACTCGTGGGTGCGCTCCATTGGGATCACGTCGCTGGGCTCCTCCACCACGCAGATCACCCCGTGGTCGCGGCGGGTGTCGCGGCAGATGCGGCAGCGGGGCTCGTCGGCGAGGTTGAAGCACACCTCGCACAGCCCGATCCGCTCCTTCACCTCCACGATCGCCTGCGCCAGCGCCGTGGCGTCCTCCGTGGAGGTTCGCAGGATGTGGAACGCCAGCCGCTGCGCCGTGCGGTTGCCGATCCCGGGGAGCTTGGAGAGCTCGGTGACCAGCCGCTGGACGGGGGGGGCGAACGTGTTCAAGTCGGCCCCCCACGTCGCCGTATCTCCGCCGCCGCCCCGCGCGCCTGCGCGAGGGAGACGCCACCCACGACGCGGACATGGCCCTTCGGTGGCCTCATTCCCTACAGCCCTGGCAGGCCCAGGCCGCCGAGCGCGCCGAGGTCGAGGCCGCCCGTGGCCCCGCCGAGCTTCTCCGCGGCGAGCTCCTGGGCGGCGCGCAGCGCCTCGTTGACGGCCGCGAGCACCATGTCCCCCAGGATCTCCACGTCTTCCGGGTCGGCCGCCTCCGGGGCGATCCGCACCGCCTTGACCTGCAGGTCGCCGGAGACCGTCACCGTCACCATCCCCCCGCCCGCCGACGCCTCCACCGTCTCGTGCTTGAGCGCCTCCTGGGCCTCCTCCATCTCGCGCTGCATCTTCTGCACCTGCTGGAGCATCTGCTGCATGTTGGGTCGCTTCTGCTGGGCCATCGCGCTCGCTCCTTTGGGGTCCTCTTACTCGCTCTCGCCGATCGTCTCGCCCGCCGCCACGAGCTCCTCCGCGTCGAGCTCCTCCATGAAGCGTGCCACCCACTCCTCCTCCGTGCTCGGCGCACCCCCCGCCTCGCCCTCCGCCGGCGGGGGCAGCTGCTCGCGCAGCTCGTAGGAGATCCGTAGGCGGCGGTCGCCCGTGAGCTGGCGCAGCGCCTCCGTCACCATTGTCCGGTGGGCCGGGTCCTCGGCTTTCTTCTTCAGGAACGACGCCGTCGTCGCGAACGCCACCGTGAGCTCCCCGTCGTCCATGCCCACCGGCCGGGCGTCCGCGAGCACCGCGCTCAGGAGCTTGTTCTGCTCCCCCACCAGCCCCACCACCGCGGGCCACAGCGCGCCGAGGTCCTCCACGTCCCCGGGCGTCGCCTGGGCCGACGGTTCCCCATCTGCCCCTGGAGACGCCTCTGCGGAGGGCGCCTCGACCGCAGCCGAATCGCTGCCCGCGGGTGGCACCGGCTCGGCGTCCGCCGGTGGGGGTGTCCGCGCGGTGGGCCCCGCGAAGTCTTTCGGCTCACCTGTGGGTGGGGGCGCCTGCGCTGGGGGTTGCTCGACGGCCGCCGAGTCGCCACCCGCTGGTGGCGGCGCCTGCGCTGGGGGCTGCTCCGCCGTGCTGGATACGGGCACGTCCGCCACCTGGTGCGTCGGGGTTGGCCGTGGGGAAGGCGCTGCGAACGCATCGTGGGCCGCCCCGGGCGGCCCTCCTCCTTGATTTTTTTCCAGCCGTCCCTCCAGGCGCTCGATTCGACTCAACAGCGCGCCGAGGGAGCCGTCGATCTCCGGGCGGCACGCCTTCACCAGGGCGAGCTCCAGCTGCGTGCGCGGCTCCGCCCCCGCCCGCACCGCCTCCAGGGCGCTCCCCAGCTGCTCCAGCAGGCGCACCACCGTCGCCGGGGCCACCCGCTGCGCCTGCGCGGAGAGGCGCGCGTCGGCCTCCGGGGTCAGCGCCAGCTCCTCCGGGAGCGCCCCCAGGGTCCCCACCACCAGCAGCTCCCGCGCGCGCACCTCCAGGTCCGCGGTGAACGCCCCCGCGTCCCTCCCGCTCTCCGCGCAGCGGGCCACCGCCTGCAGCGCCCCCCGTGCGTCGCCCGCCTCGATCGCGTCGATCGTCTCCTCCAGGAGCTCCGCGTCGGTGGCTCCCAGCACCGCCAGCACGTCCTCCAGGGCGATCTCCGGGCCGCTGTAGGTGAGCAGCTGCTCCAGCGTCCCCAGCGCGTCGCGGAAGCTGCCCGTCGCCGCGCGCGCCAGCGCCGCCACCGCCTCCGGGGGGATCGCGATCGACTCCGCCTGCGCCGCCCTGTGCACCACCCCCGCGATCTGCTCCACCGTGGGGCGCTGGAAGTCGAAGCGGTGGCAGCGGTCTACCACCGTCGCCGGCACCTTCTGGGCCTCCGTGGTGGCGAGCACGAACACCGTGTGGGGGGGCGGCTCCTCCAGGGTCTTCAGGAACGCGTTCCACGCCGCCTGCGAGAGCATGTGGGCCTCGTCCAGGATGTACACCTTGTGGCGCCCGCTCACCGGCGCGAACGCCACGCTCTCCCGCAGCTCCCTTATGTCCTCCACCGAGTTGTTCGACGCCGCGTCCATCTCGATCACGTCCAGCGAGCGCGCCTGTGCGATCGCCCGGCAGGACTCGCACTCCCCGCACGGCTCGGTCGTCGGCCTGCCCGGCCCACCCGCCAGCCCCCCGCGCTCGCAGTTCAGGCATGCCGCGAGGATCTTCGCCATCGAGGTCTTCCCCGTCCCCCGCGAGCCCACGAACAAGTACGCGTGGTGAACCTTCTCCCGCTCCACCGCGTTGCGCAGCGTGCGCACCACCGCCTCCTGGCCCACCACATCCGCGAACGTGCGCGGACGGTTGCGCCGGTACAGCGACTGCTGCTGTTGCTCCTGTCGGGCCTCGGATCGGGGCTGGGACACGGCTTCGGGCTGGGACACGGCTTCGGGCTGGGACCCGGGTTCGGGCTGGGACCCCTGCTGGGGTTGGGACCCCTGGCCGGGCGGGGGCTGAGACCCCTGCGGGGGCTGCTGCTGTTGTTGTTCGCGCTCTGGCACCCTGGCGCTGAGTCTACCCCCGGGTTACCCCGGGCCGTGGTTTTGCCCGGGGAGGTCGGGAGGGCCTGTTGATGATGTATAAAATTTGAGCGCCGTATAACAGTTGTTATACGCTGGTTGAAAAGAACATGTTCATCTCCACCCCCTCCACTCGGCCATCCGCCGTCTTCGCCACCTCGAAGCCCGACTCGGCCCCACCAGCCGGCTCCCCACCAACCTACTCCCCACCGGCCGGCTCCCCACCGACCGGCCCCGGGCAAGCCGCCGCGCGGCGGGACCCACCGGCTCACCTCGCTGTCCCAGCTCGCCTCCGCGCTCCCCTCGCCCGCCTCGGCACGCTGCTGGCCGTCGCCGCGGGGGCGGTGCTGCTGCGGGCGATCGGGGGGGTGGGGTTCGCCAATTACGACACCCTCTACGCGCTCGTGTGGGGCCAGCAGCTCGCCCGCGGGGAGACCCCCCAGTACGGAATCCCGATCGCCCCCACCCCCCATCCCCTCCTCGAGGGCCTCGGGGTCGTGCTCGCACCCCTGGGGCCCCACGCGATGGAGCAGATCACGGTGGCCCTCGGCTTCCTCGCGCTGTCGGCGTGCGGGTGGGCGGTGTACCGCCTGGGCGCCCTCTGGTTCAACCGCCCTGCGGGGGCGCTCGCCGCGCTGATCCTGCTCACCAGGGTGCCCATCCTCTCCCGCGGGGTGCGCGCGTACATCGACCTCCCCTACCTGCTGCTGGTGCTGGGCGCCCTGATCGTCGAGACCCGCCACCGCCGCGCGGGCGCACCGGTGCTCGCGCTGCTCGCCCTCGCCGGCCTCCTGCGCCCAGAGGCGTGGGTGTTCGCGGGGCTCTACTGGGTCTACCTCGCACTCGCAGGTAGGGTCCGGTGGGACGCAGCCGCCAGGCGGGTCCGTTGGGACGCGCCAACGAGTGCGGATGGGGGCACCCCGCCGAGCAATCCTCCCGGAGCGATGGGCCCGGGAGCGGAGCCCGTCGCTCTGACACGCACCCCGCGCCAGCTCGCATGGCTGACCCTGCTTGTGCTCGCGGCCCCGCTGGTGTGGGTACTCAGCGACTGGCTGGTGACGGGGAACGCGATGTGGTCGCTCACCAACACCCGCCACACCGTGGAAGCGCTGGGCCGGGAGACGGGGATCGCGAAGGTGCCGCAGTACATCCCGCGGCGAATCGGGGAGATCCTCGGCCCGGCGGCGCTCGCGGGGGCAGCGCTCGGGGGGGTGCTCTCACTGCGGTGGCTGCGCGGCCGCGCCCTTCCGGGGGCGCTGGCGGGAGTGGTGGCGGTGGTGGTGTTCGCGGCGTTCGCCACGGTGGGGCTGCCGATCAACACCCGCTACGCGTTCCTCGCGGCGGCGATCCTGTGCATCTTCTGCGGGGCGGCCGCGTTCGGCTGGATGCTCCTCCCCGCCGACCACGAGGGGCGACGCTGGTGGATGCTCGCGGGGGCGCTGGTGACGGTGGGGCTGGTGGTGTCAATCCCCTCGCAGTACCGCACCGACCACCACGAACTCCAGGCCCTGGCCCGCCAGCAGCGCATCCAAAACGACCTCACGGCGCTCGTGGACGAGCACGCCATCAGCGCCCGCTGCGAGCCCGTGGGGGTGCCCAACCACGCCCCCATCCCCCTGCTCGCCCTGTGGCTGGAAACACCGCCCGCCGAGATCGTCAGCGCCCAGGTGCGCACCATCTCCAAAGGCACCTACGTGGACCCCGCCAGCAGGGAAGTCCAGCGGGACTACATCCTCAACACCAACGACCCCAACGAAGCCAGTACGCCGGCCGTGGTACCCCCCGGCTTCACGGCCACCCGCACCGGTCGCTCATGGCGGATATTCCAGAGGTGTGGGTAGCGGACCGTGCACCCCGCGTCGAGGTTCCCGCCGCCGTTCGCCTGTCGCCGCCCGTGGCTCCGGATCGGGAACGCCCGCTGCGCCTGCCGGGGATCGCTTAAGGCTGCTTCCTTCCGGACCTGACCTGGTTCGCAAGCCGACACCGCGCGGGACCCGAGCCATCGACGCCCCAAGCGGCGGGGCGACCGGAGCGAAACCCCTCGGAGGGGAGTTCAGCCCCGCTAGAGCGGATTGCGGGTGCAGGGCACCGCTACCTCCCCGCCTAGCACGGTCCACCGTGGATGCTAGCGCTCCCGGGGCGGTGGAGCTCGTCGGGTCGGCGGGCGTAGAACCCCGAGGGGAGGCAGCGCACCACAAATGTGTCCCGTTCCGTTAGGCTGCGCAGCCGTGATGAACCTTTCCAACCACATCTCCACTCGCCTCGGCCTCGGCCTGGCCACGCTGGGGGCGGCCGCGCTGATCGCCGGCTGCGGCTCCAGCGGCTCCTCCACGATCTCCGTCGGCGCGGAGTCCCCCGCGGCCAACACCGTGGTCGAACACACCACCACCCCCACCACCCCCTCCACCGGGCCTCTCGCCACGGAGCCCACCATCACCCCCCCCAAGACCCCCGTGCCCAAGACCCTGGTGATCCACGAAATCGTCAAAGGCACCGGCGCCGAAGCGAAGGCGGGGAAGTCGGTGACGGTCAACTACGTTGGCGCCCTCTACAGCAACGGCAAGGTCTTCGACGCCTCCTGGAAACGCAGCGAACCGTTCGTCTTCTCGCTCGGCCAGGGTCAGGTGATCCCGGGTTGGGACAAAGGCGTCGTGGGGATGCGGGTGGGGGGCCGGCGCGAACTTATCATCCCCTCCGAACTCGCGTACGGCAAACCGGGGCGTCCCCCGAGTATCCCGCCGAACTCGCCGCTGATCTTCATCGTCGACCTGCTCTCCGCGTAGGGATCCCCGCCGCGTTCGGTCCCAGGAAGTCACCACGACGTCCCGTCTGACCCGCCTCGCGGGGGTGGTGCTCGCCTCGGGCGCCGCCGCCGCGGGAGCGGCCGGCTGCGCCAGCCACCACCCCAAGCCCGCCGCGCTGCGCCTGGAGCGCACCGACCTCGTGCTGCTCGCCCACACCCTCCAGCGCCTGAAGGGTCCCGCCACCGCGGAGGTCGGGGCGGCCCGCGTCGTGTGGCCAACCCTCGCCGGAGGGGTGCCCCCGCGCGCGTCCCCCGCGCTGCGCCGCGGGGTCGCCGCCGCCACCCGCCGCGCCCGGGCGCTCGGGCTGCCGGGGTTCGTGACCACCGAAGGCGGCCTCACCGGGCCCGCGGCGAAGCTCGGGGGGATGCTCAAGGCCTACGTCGTACTCACCCAGCGCGGGTGGGAGCACCTCGCGGTGACCCCCCCCGTGGGGGCAGCCCGCCCCGCGAGCACCCCGTCCGCCGGCTCTCCCTCGGTGGCCCACCTCCTGCGCGCCAACTCGGGTCTTTACATCTACTCCGTGTACGACGGCCACTACGATCTCTCCCTGATCGGCAAGGCCATCCAGGGGGCCTACCGCGCACTCGGTGGTGCCCCCGCATTCGGCGCGGCCCTCACCCCGGGCCAGGTCGCAGCGCTGGCCCGCGTCTACTCCATCGCCTCCACCAGGCTCGCCCCCCATCCGCCCCCGAGCGTCACCGTGTAGGCGAGAGCTCGCGCAGTAGCGGCTCGCGCGGAGTGGAGCACAGCATCGGTTGCCCAGGCAGGCGGTTCAGCGAGATACCACCCCAGTACACAGCTCGGTGGGAGCGCTCGCCTTCACACGCGGATCGACAAAACGTGCTCGACAACCTGGATTCGCCATCTTCATCGTTTGGGTCCCGACCGAAATTGGGCGGGGAGCTCGATTCGCTGGGGTGGGGAGCTCAATCGCTCCCCACCCCTGAAACGCCTAGCGAATTCCCTTTCGCGAGATGTAGATCGCAGTCTACTTGAATTCCGACTTTTCTATTTCCACTTTTTCCGTTAATTCGAAAGCGGTATTCATACCTTCTTTGATTTCTTTTTCTTCAGCCGCGGAAAACCCGCATCCTGCGGTTACACCCGCCACCTTGATGCCTTTTATTGCGCTCCCCACAGCGAGTTCACTTTTGAACGCCGCTATGTTGGCAACTTTGAATTCACTAAGGTTTTCATTCTCCCCCGGTTTTTCGGCATGGATTCCGATTGTGCAGTTAAAAAAGGGTATTTCGATCGTAAATTTACATGCTTTTCCTTTTGTAGCTGCCCGCATACTGAATTTGGCGATTTTTTCTTTTGCGGCGTTCTCTTCTTTTTCTTTTTGACTCAATTCAAATTGGCACGTATTTTCTTTTGTTTCATTATTGACGTTTGCTTTCATTTCTTCCCCTTTCAACCCTCTTAACGCCGTGCATTCTTCCCACACCAATTTCAGGTCAAGGAATTCTGATTCTTTTGTCACTTCAGCGGAAGGTTCGTCTTCTTCTTCTTTTTCACCTGTTCTCCCCCTTTTTTTGTCTACCTGTCCTTCTCCTTTTATTTTTTCACATTTAACTACGATCATTCCAATTTTAAATTTTGTTTTTTTTCCTTTGACTTTGACAGAATTTTCCACCGCTTCTTCCGCGTTGAACTTTGCCGTCGCCACCCCCGTCAACCCAACCCCGACGCACAGCAGCGTGATCAGTCCAGTCGCTATCTTGATCTTATTCATTGTGAAAGTCACTCCTAATTGACTATTTATTAGTATGAGGCCTGCGTCAAGCACAGACGCCAAAGGATCCTACGCCGGTCACATGACAAGATGCCGACCGGTCCAAAGTCGCCAAGCGAGGGATACCGCAAGTGAGCCACAGTACTGATTGACCGTTTGATCCATTTTGCTCTAATCGTTTCCGACCATGTTTCTCAAGGGGCGCACCTGCTCAACTCGCCCGGGTAGGACTTCCAGCAGCATCCCCATGGTGACCCGCCGAGGGTATCTCGCAGATGAGGTGCGGGCCCATGCGTGCGGGACCAGACCACTCGCCCGGCACCGCGCGAACCCTCACCGGCAGGTCAGCCGATCCCCAGCAGTGCCGGCAACTCCCTCAACGAACGCAGCACCTCCGCGCCGGCTTGGCGCAGGGCAGCCTCGTCGCTGTCGGCGATATAGCCCAATACACGCATACCGGCTGACACCGAAGCGGCGACCCCAGAGGCGGCCATCCTCAGTGAGTTTGCCCTTCTTCTCGCGGCATACCGGCTGACACCGAAGCGGCGACCCCAGAGGGGGTGTCCTCCACGACAACACAGTGGGCGGGCTCAGCACCCATCGTGCTCGCGGCGTGCAGGAAGAGATCGGGGTGGGGCTTGCCGCGGGGCACGGACCAGGCGGAGAACAGGGACTCCTCGGCGAACAGGTCACCCAGGCCGGTCAACTCGAGCGACAGCCGGGTCTTCTCGAGCTTGCCCTGCGAGGCCACGCACACGGGAATCCCCGCGGCGCTGACCCGTCGCACGGCGTCGGCTGCGCCCGGCACCGGCTGCAGCCCGCCGCGAAAGGCGGCGGCGCGCTCCTGCTCATACCGCGCCAGCCAACCCCCGGGAAGCGAGCGGCCCAACTTCGCCTCGGCACTGGCGAGCACCTCCGTGAGCAGCAGGCCCTGGTAGACGCGGCGGGCTTCGCCGAGCGTCGTGGGCAGGCCCTCCGCGCTCAGCAGCCGGGCAAGCACATCGTTGGAGATCACCTCGCTGTCGACCAACACGCCATCGCAATCGAAGATGACCAGCTGCAGATCGCGCGCAGAACGCCGTGCGGTTGTCTTGGCCATGCGTCGGTGGTCGTGTTGGTCAGGCGGTGACAGCTACGTGCGGCAGCGCGACCGATCGCGTAGAACCTCAGCGGGTGGGAAGGCGATGAGCGTGACCCTGCTCGGCCGCATGGGGGGACAACGATACCTGGAGAGCTGCCGTAAGGCCCACTGGGAGCGCACAAGCGCCGCCGAACGGGCACCAAAATGGGCACCAGCGCCCCGCAATCCCTCCGGTCGAGGCGGCGGGCAGCCCGCGAGCCCAATAGAATCGGGCATGTTGGGCACGTAGCTCAGTGGGAGAGCGCTCGCTTCACACGCGAGAGGTCGGTGGTTCGAAACCACCCGTGCCCATGCCTTGATCGCCTTTATCTGAGCCAGATTCTACTCATCGCCAGCGAGCCGGTTTAGCTCGTTTGAGAGGCCAAAATCGTCCATGGGCCTATTCATGGGCCTAAACTCTCCCTCTGCGCCGCGAGTGACCTGCCGCGTGAAGGGGCACCCGGCGGGCTCGTCGGCGAAGCGCATCAGCTCCCAGATCGCCTGGCGCTCGCGGTCGGTGAGGCGGCGGTTGCGGGTCTGCTGGTAGATCTGCAGCGTGAACGCGGCCGAGGTGTGGCCGATCTGGTCGGAGATCCAGTGCGGGTGGCGCCCGGCCTGGGCGGCGAGCATCGCCCAGGTGCGCCGCAGCGAGTGCGGCGTGATCGCCTGCAGCGAGGGCAGGCCGTCCTGAGCGCGGCGCTCATTGGCGAGCTCGACGGCGCGCTCCAGCACACGGTCGCGGAAGCGGTCGGGGTCGCGCCGCTTGCCGCTGATCGTGCCGAAGAAGTGGTCGGTCGGCCCCATCGGGAAGTCATCGGCGACGCGCTGCGCACGGTGGCGGACGAGCTCGTCGCGTAGCCACAGCGTCATCTCGACCTCACGGACGCCCTTGGCGGTCTTGGCGTCGGGGATCTTGAAGCGCGCCCGCGCGAGGTCCACCTGTCGGCAGCGCATCGCGCACAGCTCCAAGATCCTGAACCCCGTGAGGGCGAGCGTCGCCAGTGCTGCGCGGCGACCGATCCGGTGGTCCCGCCGCGCGGCGCGGTCCAGCTCGCCGGCAGCATCGAGCAGCGAGCCCAGCTCGTCAACCTCGAGGAACGTCCGCGCCGGCTTGACGGTCGGCAGGAACCGCTCCCTGCGCCCGCCGACCTTCACCGGGTTGCGGTCGATGTAGCCGTAGTCCACCGCTCGCTGCAGGATCTGGCTGAGCAGCGCCAGCATCCCATTGATCGAGGTGTTCGACAGCGGGCGCTTGCGGCGCTCGTAGGGTTTCCCCTCCCTGCGCTCGACGGTCTCCATCAGCGGCTTGCCCCGCGCGGCAGCCTCGCGGATCACGCGCGCGCGGCCGGCGAGGTCGTCGCGGAACCCATCGACTCGGGCGACGTCGATATCGGCCAGCTCCATGCGCCCGAAGTGCCCGAGGAGGTAGCCGAGCTTCCATTCGAGGTCGGCGATCGTGTCGGAGTCCAGGCCGTGGCTCTGCTTGGCGTCGATCACCTTGCGCGCGAACGGCCCGAAGGGCTGGCGGCCGTCGGGACGCTCTGCGTCGGTCTGCACGGTTGAGGTCTTTGTCTCGGGCGGTACCTACGTGCCGCGGATCACCTGCTGCTGGATCGACTCCAGCTCGATCTCCGCACGGGTGCGGTTCCATCCCTGCTTGTTGGTGCCGAAGACGAGGCGGTGGCGACGCCCGTAGGCGTAGAGCCGTGCGCCGTACGTAATGGTCTTGCCGTTGGCCCAGGGTCGTTCTGTGACCTGTCCGGTGGTTGGCCTGGGCATCAGTGCCCCCGGGCGGTGGTGGTGTGTACGGTTGGGGTGCATCGGGCTTACCTCCCGGTGTCGTGCCGGGGACCGTAGCCGCGGTGCCCCGGCTTTTTCGCGGTGTCCCCACCTTACCGGCGCCTTGAGACGATTGTCGGAGGTTGCTTGCGGGCCTGCATCACCTGGCGCGCAGTGTGGAGGTCGAAGCGCAGCCGGGCCTTGGGGCCGTTGCCGAGGCGCATCGCGCCGAGGTCCATCGCGTGCGCGTAGACGTAGTCGAGGGAGACGTTCAGCGCGCGGGCGAGGTCTTTGGGGTCGAGTAGCTGGTAGGCCCCTGGGGTGGGGTGGTCGAGAAGCTGCACGACCCGCCGCGCGGCACGCTCGGCGATGGCCTCGATGTCGTCGTGGTCGAGGGTCACGGCTGCTCGCTGTGTGGGCGGGGGCTGGCTGCGTAGTGGGCCCGACGAAAGACCATATAGCCCAAATTAGCAAAACAAACAGTAGATTACAAAGCCAAACTCATTGGCTCGGTCAGGAACGCCACTGGACCCCTCCCGTACGAGCGATAACAGCCTTGCTATCGTCCGGCCAGGGAAAGGAACGGGCGTGAAGCTGAGTGACATGAAGACGAGCGAGCAGGTGCTGGCCGAGGAGCTGCGCGACCCGGACTTCCGACGCGAGTGGCACCGAACCACGGTCGCACGAGCTGTCGCACTGAAGGTGCTCGCCTACCGCACCGAGCACAGTCTCTCCCAGCGAGGATTGGCGCAGAAGCTCGGCATGACCCAGCCGCAGCTCGCGCGCCTGGAGGCCGGCGAGCACAACCCCACCATCGACACCCTCGCGCGACTGGCGCAGACGCTGGACATCGAGTTCGCGATCGACGTCCACCCGCGCCAACGGGAGCCCAAGCTGCTCAGCGGGCGGGCTCAGGGCAAGAACGCCATCGCCTCCTACGAGACCGATACCGCAGCGATCCTGCTGGCCGCAGGCTGACGTCGATCCTGCGGCGTCCGACGGTTCGAGGCAACTGCAACGTTACGGTCGATCGTCCGCCGCTCCCCAACCAGGCTTTCGCCTGGTCGGGGGCCCCGACCGCGGCGGAGCGCAGTCCCCCGGCCCCCGTCCGCGGGGTAGCGTGGCACACCCTGTCAACCCACGAGGGGTGTGACAGGGTGTGTAGCGGGAGCCGGGCCGGGGGCCGGCCGACTGCTCGATCGACGGAGAGGGTGGGCGGCCGGTTCTCGCTCCAGGCAAGCCCGACAGCACCTAACGTCGTGACAGTATGCTACTATGGTGCGATGACGAAGAATCTGACTGTCCGCCTCGATGAGGAGCTCGCGGCCGACACCGAGGCGCTCGCACGAGCGGAGGGCATGAGCCTGAACGAGACCGTCAAGCAGGCGCTCGCGGAAGCAGTGGAGCGCCGCCGCCGCGATCCAAAGTTCAAGGCTCGCATACGCCGCATCATCGAGGAAGACCGGGAGCTGCTCGAGCGGCTGGCCAAGTGACCGTCGAGTACGTCGGCCTCGTCGACTACCTCGCCATCGCCGCCGAGGTAACCGGCCTCGATACCGACACGGTCGCGAGAGTGGCGAAGGTGAATCTCGCCGACTCGGCACTACACGCACCCGCGGCGGGATTCGGCGACACCGACCTCTACTCCGACTTCGTCGACAAGGCGGCAGTGCTCGTCGTGCGGCTCATCAAGAACCACCCGCTGCCCGATGGCAACAAGCGCTCCGCATGGGTGGCGTTGCGGCTGTTCGTCAGATCAACGACTGGTCGTGGACCCCGTCTCCCAGCATCGACGACGCCGAGCGTGCCGTCCTCGCCATAGCCTCCGGCGACTGGAGCCAAGATCAGATGGCGGCCTGGCTGCGCAACCACCTGAGCGCCCCCGCACACGACTGATTGCGCGCCTTCTTGGCTGCCGCAGCACGCGAGTTCCCGGCTGTCGTGATCCCCCCCCGCCGGCACCGCTGACCAGCGCCGCGCCCGAGCGCTCGACCTGCGTGCTCCAACACACGACGCTCACCGCCAGCTCCACCCGCCATCCGCTCAAGCTCTGCTTGGCTCTCGCCCACGCCTCCCACGACGCACGACGCGCCCGCCCACGCCCCAGCTTCCCCTCCAACCGTGCCGCCAGCAGCACCACTGCAAAGGCAACCCTGCCGCTCGGCTCCGCTGCGCTCCGCCTCACGGCACACAGTTGCACCTAAAGGTCCGTTCTTTTGCTATTTTGGCTTCAGATGCTCTCGATCGGCAAGATCGCATTGGGTCAGCACCGCTACTACGAGCAGCAGGTCGCCCAGGGCCAGGACGACTACTACACCGGCCGCGGAGAGGCCCCCGGCGAATGGGTCGGCGCCGGCGCACACGCCCTCGGCCTCATCGGTCGGGTAGGCGCCGGGCAGTTCGGTGCGCTGATCGCCGGCCACGACCCACGCGACCCCGCGGCACGACTGCGCTCCTCCGCGCACGACCCGAAGGTCGCCGCGTACGACCTCACGTTCTCCGCGCCGAAGACGCTCAGCATCCTGTTCGCCATCGCCCCTGAGAACGTCTCGGGCGAGCTCGTGGGCTGCCATGAAGAGGCGGTCAGGGCGGCGATCGGACATCTGGAAGACACGTCGGTGATGGTCCGTCGCGGGCACGCCGGCGAACACGTCCAGCCCGGGGAGGGCCTGGTCGCGGCGGCCTACCGGCACCGGATGAGCCGCGCGCTCGACCCGCAGCTGCACACGCATGTCGTCGCGGCAAACCTCTCGTGTGGCCCGGACGGCCGGTTCACCGCGCTGCACGGCGCGGAGCTATACCGGGCGGCGAAGACCGCGGGGTACCTTTACCAGGCGCATCTCCGCGCGCTCGTAACGGAAACGTTTGGGGTTGGAGTGGGGGGAGGTCCGCAACGGTGCGGCGGAGCTCGCGGACTTCGAGCGACCGGTGGTCGAGCACTTCTCCCAGCGCCGCCACGAGATGCTGCGCGAGGCAGAGCAGGGCGGGATCGGCCTGGGGTCAAAGAGCGCGGCCGAGCACGCGGCGCTCGCCACGAGGGAGCGCAAGCAGTACGACTTGGAGACGCACACGTGGCGGGAGGAGGTCAGAGCCCGCGCCGGTGAGCAGGGCCTCGACGCGGGTCGGACCGTGGAGATTCTCCGGGCGGGCCGGGAGCGGCTGCTGCGAGGTCTCGCCAAGCGCGGCGGCGTGGACGAGCAAGCGCTCGGCGACCAGTTGACGAGCGCGGATGGTTTGACGGAGCGCAGCAACACCTTCGACGAGCGTGCGGTGCTGCAGGAGTTCGCCGCCGCCGCGAGCGCGGGGGCGCTGGTGAGTGAGGTGCGAGGCCAGGCCGCGCGATTCGTGGAGCGCCCGGACGTGATCGCGACCCGCGGTGGCGAGATGACGACCGCGGAGCTCGTGGCGGTCGAGCGGCGGCTGATCACGGCCGCGGTCGGCCGCGCCTGCGAGGGGACCAGCATCGTCGCTCCGTCGCTGACCGAGCGTGCGATAACAGCGGCTGACCGTCCTCTCACCGTGGAGCAGGCAGCGGCGGCGCGCGCAGTGGCCGGGTCGGGGCATGGGGTGAGCGTGATCCAGGCGCTCGCGGGAACAGGGAAGACCTACACCGCCGGCGTGCTGCGCCAAGTGTATGAGAGCGCGGGCTACACGGTGCTCGGCGTCGCGCCGACCGGCCGCGCGGTACGCGAGCTCACCGAGGAGGCCGGCATCCCCACGCGCACACTGGACCGCCTCCTGATCGACCTCGAGCAGCTCGGCGACGAGCTACCACAGAACGGCGTCCTGGTCATTGACGAGGCTGGCATGGCTGCGACCCACCCCAGCGCACGGCTACTGGAGGCCGCGGAGCGCGCGCGTGTGAAGGTGGTCGCGATCGGTGACCCTGGGCAGCTCGCGTCCGTGCAGGCAGGTGGGTGGCTCGGCGCGGTTGGTCGTGCGCTCGGCGCGCAGCGGCTCACGGAGGTGATGCGCCAGCGCAACCCGGCGGAGCGGCGTGCGCTCGGCGCGCTACATGACGGCCACCCGCAGCGCTATCTCGACTGGGCCGAGTGCAACGAGCGGATCGAAGCGTTCAGTGACCCCGCCGGCGCATGCGAACAGGCCCTCGCCGAGTGGGCGCACGTGGCCGCCGCGGTGGGGCCGTCGCAGACGGTGATGATCGCCAGGGACAACGAGACACGCGAGCGGCTGAACCGGGGGGCGCGGGAGCTGCGGCGTGGTCTCGACGCGCTCGGCGAGGAGCACGCCTACGGCAGCATCGACGTGGCGGTCGGGGACCGGGTGATCTGCCGGCGCAACGACGGACAGCTCGACGTGGACAACGGGATGAGAGGCACCGTGCGCCACCTCGACCCCGACCGGGTCGTGATCGACACCGACGGCGGTCTCGTGCGTGAGCTGCCCTCCGCCTACGTCGCCGAGCACGTGGAGCACGCCTACTCCCTGACCGGCCACGGGATGCAGGGCGGCACCATCGAGAGCGCGATCGTGGTCGCCTCACCCCGGGACCTCACCGCCGGCTGGTCCTACACCGCGCTCTCTCGCGCGAGAGAAACCACACGGCTGCTCGTCTACGACGACGACCTCGAGCGGGAGCGCAGCGAGTTCGCGCCCACAGACCAAACCCCGACAGCAACCCGGGATGAGCTGCTCGACCGGGTGGCGCGGCGGATGCAGGAGCGCGACGACGAAGACCTCGCGATCGAGCAGATCCCCGCCGCGGGCCGCGTCGACGACCCCAACCTCGCCGATGCCCAGGCGCACGCGGCAGAGCCACCGCAGGAGCACGCGGCCGCTCGCGCGGAGCCGACCCCGCCGGCTACGGCGACCCCAACGCGGCTGCGGGAGCTACGCGAGCGCATCGAGCGGCTGCACTTGCAGCTCACGGCACTACCGACACGCGAGCTGCAGCGCATTGAGGATCTCGACGCGCGCGCCCATACCCTCACCACCCAGCACGAGCAACTCACCCAGCGACTCGCCGGCCTACCCGACCCACAGCGGCGCCTCGGCCGTGAACACGACCCCCACGCAATCGAACGCGCCCACCTCACCACTGCCCTGCAAGCCAACGAGCGGGAGCTCGACACGGTCCTCGCGCAGCGCGACGGTCTGGAGCGCGAGCTCGGCGACCCCGTCGAGACCCGCGCCGAACGCGAAGGCCTCGAACACGCGATCACCCAGGCCACCCAGGAGCACACCGCGCTGCGCAACGAGCTCGCCGACCGCGAACTACAAGCCCCCGCCCCGTGGGTGAAAGCCACCTTCGGAGAACGGCCCGGCCGGCCCGCTCAGCACCAGGCCTGGGAGAACGATCGGAGCCATGTATACGCTGGGGCCATCCCCGCAACAACGGTTGGAGTATTGAGCGATGGCTGAGCAACAGATCCTGACCGTCCCCCAGGTCGCCGAGGAACTCCAGGTGACCGCTCAGACGATCCGCAACTGGATCGACGGCGGCGCGCTGCCCGCGGCGAAGATCGGCCGCGCCTTCCGGATACGACGCGAGCACGTCGAC
>DATMPY010000242.1:0-13828 GCA_035566955.1 Solirubrobacteraceae bacterium
CACGAGCCGGTGGTGCTGAGCCCGGCGACGGGCTACCCGACGCTGGGGGAGAGCGACCTGGAGGTGCTGCGGGGAATCGGCCGCCGCTGGGAGGGGGCATTGGGGGACAGGGCGCAGTGGATCAAAGCGCTCCCGTGCGACCCCAACCTGGGCCACTCCGCCGCCCCCGACAGTGGACGCGCTGACGTAGGGGCGGGCGCAGGCGTGGGGGCGGCCGCAGGCTCAGGCGCGATGCCGGGCGCGGTGCGATTGGGGCGCACGCGGTTTGTGCCGGTGGAGGTCGACGGGGAGCCGGGGGACGAGCTCGAAGCCACGCGTGGGGCCGGACACACGGAGACGCTGGGGGGCTGGACGGGCGCCTCGCTGCGCCGCGCGCTGCTGGGCCCGGCGCTGCACAGCGCGGCGGTGCTGGAGGAGCGGATGCGCAAGCTGGTGGCGCTGCCGGTGCTCTCCTCGGACGCGCTCTCCTCGGTGGCGTACGGGCCGGAAGCGATGCTGGTGGTGCTCGCGCTGGGGGGCGCGGCGGCGTTCTCCTACTCGCTGGGAATCGCGGGCGCGATCGTGGTGCTGATGGTCGCGGTGGGGCTCTCCTACCGCCAGACGATCCGCGCGTACCCCCGCGGCGGGGGCTCGTACATCGTGGCCTCCGACAACCTCGGCCTGGTCCCGGGCCTGGTGGCGGCGGCGGGGCTGATGCTGGACTACATCCTCACGGTGGCGGTGTCGGTGGCATCGGGGATCGCGGCGGTGACCTCGGCGATCCCGTCGCTGTCCCCGGACAAAGTGGAGCTGGGGCTGGCGGTGATCGCGATCCTGGTGGCGGGCAACCTGCGGGGGGTGCGCCAGGCGGGGATGCTGTTCGCGGCGCCGACGTACATGTTCATCGTGGCGATCCTGCTGCTGGTGGCGGTGGGGGTGTACGACGCGGCGGGCCACGGCTTCCATGCCACCCCCCGACCGCCGGTGCACGCGGCGGAGGGGGTGGGGCTGCTGCTGATCCTGCGGGCGTTCGGGTCGGGGGCGACGGCGATGACGGGGATCGAGGCGATCTCGGACGGGATCCCGGCGTTCCGCCCTGTCGAGTGGCGCAACGCGCGGACGACGCTGACGTGGATGGTGAGCCTGCTGGTGGTGATGTTCGTGGGGACGATGGCGCTGATCGAGCTGGATGGGATCGTGCCGAGCTCCGCGGAGACGGTGCTCTCGCAGCTGGCGCACGTGGAACTGGGCAATGGGCTGCTGTACGGGTACGTGCAGGCGGCGACGGCGCTGGTGCTGCTGCTGGCGGCGAACACGGCGTTCAGCGACTTCCCGCGCCTGCTGTTCTTCCTCGCCCGGGACTACTCGGCCCCGCGCCTGTTCCTGCGGATGGGGGATCGGCTCGCGTTCTCGAACGGGATCGTGGTGCTGGGCGCGGCGGCGGCGGCGATCCTGGCGGCGTTCGGGGGCTCGGTGATCAGCCTGATCCCGCTGTTCGCGGTGGGGGTGTTCCTGGCGTTCACGCTGTCGCAGACGGGGATGGTGATGCGCTGGTTGCGCACGCGGGAGCCGGGGTGGCGGGTGAGCATCTGCTTCAACGCGCTGGGGGCGTTCCTGTCGGCGATCGTGCTGATTATCACGGCGTTCACCAAGTTCCTGGAGGGCGCGTGGCTGGTCGTGGTGCTGATCCCGCTGCTGGTGGCGCTGTTCCTGCGCATCCGCACCCACTACCTGGCGGTGGGGAGGGCGGTGGCGCTGCACCCGGTGCAGGCGCGGGCCCGCGCGCGTATCATCACCCCACCCCCCGCGGCGGTCCTGCACGAACGGGCGCGCAGCGAGTCGCTGATCGGCCGCTTCGAGCAGGAGGAGGCGCCGGACCAGGTGATCAACCTGACGGTGGTGCCGATCATCGCGATGGACCTGGCGTCGCTGCGGGCGCTGGCGTACGCGGCCTCGCTGGGCCAGCCGGTGCTGGCGCTGCACGTGTCCACGGACCCGGAGGAGGCGAAGCGCTTCCGCTCGTACTGGCATGTGTGGGGGGACCACGTGCCACTGGAGATCGTGCTCTCCCCCTACCGCGCGCTGGTGGCCCCGCTGGCGCGCTACCTGCGCCTGCTGCACGACCAGGCCCCGGACTTCACGATCACGGTGGTGCTCCCGGAACTGATCGTGCGCCGGGCGTGGCACCGCCTGCTGCACAACGGCGTCGCCCCGCGCCTGCGCCGCGCGCTGCGGCGCCTGCCGGGAATCGTGGTGACGACGGTCCCGTTCCACCTGCCGGGGTGAGGTGACCTGTAGCCTCCGGAGCGCCCATGAGATCGAGCAACGGAGCGTGAGAGATGAGCAGAGCCGCCCAAGACATCCCCCTCGCGGGCCGCCGGGTGCTGATCACGGGGGCGGCGCGGGGGATTGGCGCCGAGACTGCGCGGCGGCTGCACGCGCGCGGGGCGCGGGTGGCGCTGGCGGGGCTCGAGCCCGAGCTCCTGGCGCAGGTGGCGGCGGAGTGCGGGGAGGCGCCGTGGTTCGAGTGCAACGTGGCCGAGCGCGCTCAGGTGGAGCGGGCGGTGGAGGGGACGGTGGAGCGGCTGGGGGGCCTGGACATGGTGATGGCGAACGCGGGGGTGGCGGCTCCGCTGCCCTTGATCGGGGGGGACCCGGCGATCTTCGAGCGGACGATCGCCGTGAACCTGCTGGGGGTCTACTACACGCTGCGGGCGGCGGGACCGCACATCGCCCACCAGCGGGGGTACGCGCTGGCGATCGCGTCGGTGGCGGCGGCGGTGCACGCCCCCCTGCTGGGCGCGTACAACGCCTCGAAGGCGGGGGTGGAGGCGCTGGGGGACACGCTGCGCGTCGAGCTGCGCGGGGCGGGGGCGCGGGTGGGGGTGGGGTACTTCGGGTTCATCGACACGGACATGGTGCGCCGCGGCGAGCAGACGCGGGCGGGCCAGCTGGGCGCGCGCAGGCGCCCGGCCTTCCTGGCGCCCGTCCCGCTGTCGCGGGCGGTGGACGCGATCGAGCGCGGGGTGGAGCGCCGCTCCCGGCAGGTGTGCGCCCCGGGCTGGGTGCCGGCGGCGCTGGCGCTGCGGATGCTGGTCCAGCGGCTGGCGGACAGGGCTGCTGGGGCAGACCTGGAGGAGGCGCTGCGGGTGGCGCGCGAGGAACCGGCCCCGCTGACGACTCCCCAGCCCGATTCCTGAGGGTCGAACGCCAAAAGATGCTTAAGGAGTGCGCAACCCGGGTATAGTCAGATGTGTTTCCAGGATAACTAAGGACAGCCCTGGGCTACGAGGGAGGATGTGAGACATGAGGTTCCCCGCTGATATGACGGTCCGGCCTGGCCGGATCTGGTTCATCGCGCTGCTGGCCGGCGCGGCATTTGCTGCTTTCGCCGCGCCCTCCGCTCAGGCTGCGCCTGAATTCGGCGTGGAAAAGTTTGTCGCGGCCAACTGCTCGGTTGGGTTTGAAGAATGCGGCTCGGAAACGGTTCTCACCCCGCCGTTCCCGTTCAAATATTCGGTCCCCAAGGAACCAACTCTCGCCGAAGCCAAAGAACAGGGCTACACCCAGGCGGCCGGACATCCCCCGTACGGGATCACCGACTTCAAGGTCAACACTGTGGGAGCACTCCCCAACGAGGTGCCGGTGGGCATCGCGGAAGGCAAGGTCGTAACTCATATTCGCACCGACGTCGGCCCGGGCGTGAGCACCAACCCCGAGGCTGTGGCGAAGTGCTCGATGAAAGAATTCGACGGCAACGCAAAAGAAGCAGAAGCCGTACCGGGATCAGGCTTGTACGCCGAACCGGAATGCTCGGAAGCGGGCTCCGAAAACACCGTGATCGGCGTCAACAAGGTGACGATCTACGCCGGCCCCGGAGGTGTCTCGAAAACACCGGAAGCTTCCGACCTGCCGCTGGAAGGCGTCGTCTACAACCTCGTGCAGCCGCAGGGCCTCGCATCCGATTTCGGAGTTGCGCTCAAACTGCCGATGGCCGTGAGCGGGGCGGCGCTTAAAAAAGGTTTCGAAGAAGCCGAAGCAAAAGGCGCGAAACCCGGAGTCGGAGGCTTCCCCTCGCTACCAGAACAGAAATTCCTCGAGGAACAGCAGTACTACGCCCACACCCTGATCGAAGGAAGCGTGGAATGGGCGAGCGACTATCACGATTACTACGAAATCAACGTTTCCCCCAAGCTGCCGCTGATTGCCTCACGGTTGGTGTTGTTCGGCAACATCGGTAACACTGAAAACGGTGGATTCATAACGAACCCGAGCAACTGTGCGGGGCCAGGCCCCGCGACGACCAACACCGTGACGCTCGAGCCGACCATTGGCGCTGCGGCTGCTCTGAAATACACAACCCCGATTGGCACCGAAGGCTGCACGGGCGTCTCCCCCTTCTCGCCTGTGCCCTTCGAACCGACTTTCTCGCTGAAGACGGAAACCGCTCAGTCCGATCAGCCCACCGGCGTGACCACGGAACTGAAGCTGCCGCACGCCGCTGGCCCCAAAGAAATCGACTCCTCGCAGCTGGATAACGCGATCATCACGTTGCCGGAAGGGATGACGCTCAACCCCTCGGCTGCGCATGGTCTCCAGGCCTGCACACCGGCGCAGATCGGCATGGGCACGCGGAACCCCGCAAAATGCCCGTACGGCTCGAAAATCGGCACCGCCACCGTGAACGTTCCCGACCTCCCGCCGGAATCCCTGAAAGGGAGCATCTATCTGGGCGGCTCGGAATCGGGTCTCGTCACCGGGCAGCCGTACATCGTCTACGTCAACGCGGAATCGGCGCGCTTCGGCGTCACGGTGCGCCTCAAAGGCATGGTCGAAGCAAACGAAACGACGGGGCGGGTGACGGCGAAGTTCCTCAAGAACCCCGAACAGCCGTTCAGCGAAGTGATCCTGCACTTCAAAGACGGCCCGCTCGCGCCGATCGCCAACCCGCTCGCGTGCGGAACGGCGACGACCACAACGGAACTCGTGCCGTACATCGGCGCATTTGCGACCAAGACGCCCTCCAGGGCGTTCACGGTCGACAGCGACGGCTCTAGCGGAACGTGCGCCTCGCCGCTGCCGTTCGCGCTCACGCAGAGCTCCTCGAGCCAGCCCGCGACCGGGGGGGCGTCGACCAACTTCACGTTCAACCTGACGCGGCCTTCGGGCCAGCAGTACCTCTCGCAGATCAAGACGGTGCTGCCGGCCGGCCTCGTCGGGCGGATCCCCGCGGTGGCGCTCTGCACCGAAGCGCAGGTGGCGGAAGCGCGGGCCGGCACCGGCGGCTGCCCGGCGCTCAGCCGGATCGGCTCGGTCGCGGTGCTCGCGGGGGCGGGCCCTGCGCCGTATCAGTTCAACGGCTCGGCCTACCTCACCGGCCCCTACGGCGGCGCGCCCTACGGCATGGCGATCGTGGTGCCTGCCGTCGCGGGCCCGTTTAGCCTTGGCAACGTGGTGACACAGGAGACGATCAACGTCGAACCGTACACCTCGCGCGTGGTCGTGGCGGGGAGCGTGCCCACGATCTTCAAGGGCATCCCGCTGCGGATCCAGAGCCTGAATGTCGAAGTCAACCGTCAGGGCTTCATGCTCAACCCGACCAGCTGCGCGGCGCTCTCGACCGAATCGATGCTCACGGGCATCACGCTGCTGGGGTCGAGCACGACCACCACGCAGAACGTCGCCAGCCCGTTCACCACCGAAGAATGCAGCAAGCTGGCGTTCAAACCGAGCCTCACGGCGATCGCGGGCGGGAAGCCCACGCGCACCAACGGGGCCAACATCGAAGTCAACATCAGCCAGGGGGCCGGCCAGGCCAATATCAAGCAGGTGATGACGATGCTGCCCAAGCAGCTGCCGGTGCGCCTGAGCACACTCTCGAAAGCCTGCCCGGCGGCGACGTTCGAAGCGGGCGCCGCACCCGGAGGCTGCTCGAAGGAAGCGAACGTGGGAACGGTCAAGGCGACCACGCCGGCGCTGCCGGGGACGCTCACCGGCCCCGCCTACCTGGTCTCACACGGCGGCGAAGCCTACCCCAACCTCGACCTGATCCTGCAGGGCGACGGCGTCACGGTGATCCTGGTCGGGCACACGAAAGTCTCCAACTCGATCATCACCACCACGTTCGAATCGCTGCCCGACGTGCCGATCTCGAGCTTCTCGCTGTACCTGCCGTCGGCCCCGAACTCGGTGCTGGCCGCCAACGGCAATCTCTGCACCTCGAACCTCGTGATGCCGACCACGATCGTGGGGCAGAACGGGGTGAAGATCACCCAGAACACGAAGATCTCGGTGCGCAACTGCCCGGTGCAGATCGTCAAGCACAGGACCGCGGGAACGACGGCGACGCTCACCGTGCAGACGCCGGCGGCGGGGAGCATCAGCGCCAGCGGCACCGACCTGAAGTTCACCAAGCGCAACGTCGGCAAGGCCGAACGCACCACGCTCAAGGTGTCGCTCACCCGCATGGGCGCGGAAGTGCTGCGTAAATTCCGCCAGCTGCGGATCAAGGTGCGCGTCGGGTTCGTGCCGAAGCAGAAGGGCGCCACCTCCAAGGCGTTCGCCACGGTGACGTTCAGAGCCTGAGCGGGGAGCCCAGGTGGAGTGCGCCGCCGGCTGTCCGCGGCGGCGTATCTCCTCTACATTGTGTGATCTGATGGCAAGCGTGGGCATCCCCGGGCGCGCCGGGATCGGGGGGAGCGAGGATCCGCTGCTGGGTGGCCTGCGCCGGCTGATGCGGCTGGCCGACGGGGCGGGCGAGCCGGAGGCGATCTTCCGGACGCTCGCGGGCGAGCTGTTCGCGCTGCTGGGCGCCGATGAGGTGCACGTCCACCACCTGGCCGCGAACGGGGGGGAGGCCCCCCTGGACAACGGTGGGGAGGGCGCTGCGAAGCACGGTGTGGAGGGGGAGCTGGTGGTGGTGTACATGTTCGGAGGGGAGGGGCGCCTCAGCTACCTGAACCCCCGCGCGGAGCGCCCCCCGGGGGTGGCGTGGGTGGCGAGCACCGGCCAGAGCGTGCTTGCGGTGGGGGCGCGCGAACTGGTGGCGAGCGTGCCGCGGCTGGTGGCGGCGGGCGGGGTGGGCTGCGCGCTGCTGCTGGGGCTGACGGCGCGCGGCGAGGTGGAGGCGGTGCTGGTGGCCGCGCGCCACCGTCCCGAGCCCTTCGACGAGCACGCAGTCCAGCGGGCCGCGGCATTGGTGGACCAAGCGGCGAGCGCGCTCGCCCTGCTGCGGGCCCGCGCGGAGGCGGGAACGGACGCGGTGACGGGCTGCATGAACCACCGCGCGATGCGCCGCCGCCTGCGGGAAGAGATCGCGCGCGCCGCGCGCGCGGGCGGGCGCCTGGCGTGCCTGCTGCTGGATCTCGACAACTTCAAGCTCGTCAACGACCGCCACGGCCACCCGGCGGGGGATGCGCTGCTGCGGGAGGTGGCGCGCGCGCTGATGGGCGAGTACCGCGCGTTCGACCGCGTGGCGCGCTACGGGGGGGACGAGTTCGTGGTGATCCTCGCCAACGCCGACCTGGAGAGCGGGGCGGTGGCGGCGGCCCGCGCGCTGCGGCGCCTGGGGACGATCCCCTCGTTCGACCTGGCGCCGGGGGTCTCCGCGTCGATCGGGGTCGCCCAGTGGTCCCCGGGAATGACGGCGGAGCAGCTGCTGGAAGCCTGCGACGAGGCGCTCCTGCGCGGCAAGCGCGAGGGCAAGGGCCGCGTCGCGCGCGCGGCGTGAGGTAGCCCGCCCTCCCGGCAAGGCCGCGTCGCAGGGGCTGGCCCGCGCAAGGGGCGCGCCCGGGCCGATCGAGCGAAGTGTCGGTGCTCTTTGATTGACTGGGGGGTATGACGGAGAACAGCTTCGAAGCGCGGGGCACCCTGGAGGTGGGCGGGCGCGAGTACGAGGTCTTCCGGCTCGGTGCGCTGCAGCCGCGCTTCGACGTGGGGCGGCTGCCGTTCTCGCTGAAGGTGCTGCTCGAGAACCTGCTGCGCACCGAGGGGGCGGGGGCGGTCACGGCGGCCGACGTGGAGGCGCTCGCCGGCTGGGACCCCACGGCGCAGCCCAGCCGCGAGATCGCGTTCACCCCGGCGCGGGTGCTGATGCAGGACTTCACGGGGGTCCCGGCGGTGGTGGACCTCGCGGCGATGCGCGACGCGATGGCGGCGATGGGGGGGGATCCCAAGCGGATCAATCCGCTCGCGCCGGCGGAGCTGGTGATCGACCACTCGGTGCAGGTGGACGCGTTCGGCACGCGGGACGCCTTTCGGGTCAACGCGGAGCGCGAGTTCGAGCGCAACCAGGAGCGCTACGCGTTCCTGCGCTGGGGCCAGGAGGCGTTCGACAACTTCGCGGTGGTGCCCCCGGATACGGGGATCGTGCACCAGGTCAACCTCGAGTATCTGGCGCGGGTGGTGTTCGTCAAGGACGGCGATGGCTCGCGCAACGGCGACGGCTCCCACCCGCCCCAGGCCTACCCGGACACGCTGGTGGGCACGGACTCCCACACGACGATGATCAACGGCCTGGGGGTGCTCGGCTGGGGCGTGGGGGGGATCGAGGCGGAGGCGGCGATGCTGGGCCAGCCGATGTCGATGCTGATCCCGCAGGTGGTGGGCTTCCGCCTGCACGGCGAGCTGCCGGAGGGAGCGACGGCGACCGACCTGGTGCTGACGGTCACGGAGATCCTGCGTGGGAAGGGGGTGGTGGGGAAGTTCGTGGAGTTCTACGGGGCGGGCCTCGCCACGCTGCCACTGGCGGACCGGGCGACGATCGGCAACATGTCCCCGGAGTTCGGCTCGACGTGCGCGATCTTCCCGATCGATCGGGAGACCCTGCGGTATCTGGAGTTCTCGGGTCGCCCACGGGAGCGGATCGAACTGGTGGAGGCGTACGCCCGCGAGCAGGGGCTGTGGCACGACGAGAGCTCCCCCGAGCCGGCGTTCTCGGACCTGGTCGAGCTCGACCTCGGCGAGGTGGTGCCGAGCATCGCGGGCCCCAAGCGCCCGCAGGACAGGGTCTCGCTGAGCCGCGCCCAAAGCGCCTTTCGCGCTGCGCTGCGCGACTACGTGGCCACCGACGGTCGGCAGGCCGACGCCTACGACGAGGCGGTGGCGGAGTCGTTCCCGGCCTCCGATCCACCCGCGGCCCATAAATCGCCGCCCTTCGTGCTCGACCACGGACACGTGGTGATCGCGGCGATCACGAGCTGCACCAACACCTCCAACCCCTCGGTGATGATCGGGGCGGGGATCCTCGCGCGCAACGCTCTGGAGCGGGGGCTGAGCAGCAAGCCGTGGGTGAAGACGTCGCTGGCGCCGGGATCGAAGGTGGTGACCGAATACCTCGACCGGGCGGGCCTGACGGAGCCGCTGGAGCGGCTGGGGTTCAACCTGGTGGGTTACGGGTGCACGACGTGCATCGGCAACTCGGGGCCGCTGCCGCAGGAGATCTCCGCGGCGGTGGGCGAGGGAGACCTGGCGGTGGTGAGCGTGCTATCGGGCAACCGCAACTTCGAGGGCCGGATCAACCCGGACGTGAAGATGAACTACCTGGCCTCCCCGCCCCTGTGCGTGGCGTACGCGCTGGCGGGCACGATGGACATCGACATCGTCAACGACCCACTGGGCCAAGACGCGGAGGGTCGGGAGGTGCGGCTGCGCGACATCTGGCCGAGCGAGCGGGAGGTGGCGCAGACGATCGAGGGGGCGATCCGCTCGGACATGTTTCGCAAGAGCTACGGGGAGGTGTTCGCGGGGGACGAGCGCTGGAACGGGTTGGACGTCCCCACGGGCGAGCGCTTCCAGTGGGCGGAGGACTCGACCTACGTGCGCCTGCCCCCCTACTTCGCGGACATGCCCCCCGAGCCGCAGGCGGTGCGGGACGTGGAGGGGGCGCGCGTGCTGGCGCTGCTGGGGGACAGCGTGACCACCGACCACATCTCCCCGGCGGGGTCGATCAAGCGCGACGGGCCGGCGGGGCGCTACCTGCAGGAGCTGGGGGTGGCCCCGCGCGACTTCAACTCCTACGGCTCGCGGAGGGGCAACCACGAGGTGATGATGCGGGGCACGTTCGCCAACATCCGCATCCGCAACCTGCTGCGGGACGAGCACGGCAACGCGCTGCCCGAAGGCGGGGTGACGCTGCACCTGCCCGACGGCGAGCAGCTGTCGATCTACGACGCGGCGATGCGCTACGCGCAGGAGGGCGTGCCGCTGGTGGTGCTAGCGGGCAGGGAGTACGGCTCGGGCTCCTCGCGCGACTGGGCGGCGAAGGGCACGAAGCTGCTGGGCGTGCGCGCGGTGATCGCGCAGAGCTTTGAGCGCATCCACCGCTCAAACCTGGTGGGGATGGGCGTGCTGCCGCTGTTGTTTAAGCCCGGCGACTCGGCCGCTTCGCTGGACCTGACGGGCCACGAGACGTTCTCGATCGAGGGAATTGCTGAGCTACCGCACGAGCTGAGTGTGCGTGCCGATGAGAAGGAGTTTGCGGTGACGGTACGCATCGATACACCCCGAGAGGCTGAGTACTTCCGCCATGGCGGCATTCTCCAGTACGTCCTGCGAGGATTGCTCGCTGCATGAGTGACGACTTCCCGCAGGTGCTCCGCGATCTGCTCGCGGCGCGCGGTCCGTCGGGCTATGAGACTGCCCCAGCGGCGGTGTGGCGGACGGCGGCAGAGGCGTTCGGCGCCGAGGTGGACACCGACGTGGTCGGCACGCCTTCCGCCCGGCTGGCCGGACGCGAAGCCCGGCGGCTGGTGGTGATGGGCCACATCGACGAGATCGGGCTGATCGTGACCCACATCGACGACGAGGGCTACCTGTGGTTCCGCGAGGTGGGGGGCTGGGACGCGCAGATCCTGGTGGGCCAGCGGGTGGTGCTGAGCACACGGGGGGGCGAGCTCCCGGGGGTGATCGGCAAGAAGCCGATCCACCTGCTGCGCGAGGAGGAGCGCAAGAAGGTGGCGGAGGTGCGCGACCTGCACATCGACATCGGCGCGCGCGACGGCAAGCAGGCGCGCGAGTTGGTGCGGGTGGGCGACGTGGCGGTGATCGACGGCGACCCCGTGGAGCTGCCCAACGGGCGGATCGCCTCGCGGGCACTGGACAACCGCATCGGCTCGTTCGTGGCGCTGGAGGCTGCGCGGCTGGTCGCGCAGGGGGAAGGTGCGCCGGGGAGCGGGGCGCAGGCGGGCGGGGCGCAAGGAAGTTGGGAGCGAGGGAGCGGGGCGCAGGCGGGCGGGGCGCAGTGGGAGCTCGTCGCGGTGGCGGCGGCCCAGGAGGAGACGACGTTCGGGGGCTCGCGCACGAGCGCGTTCGCGCTGGAGCCGGACGCGGCGATCGTGGTGGACGTGACCCACGCGACGGACGCCCCGGGGATCGAGGTCAAGGAGGCGGGCAAGCACGAGCTCGGCTCGGGGCCGGTGCTGAGCAGGGGCTCGACGCTCAATCCGCGCCTGTTCGAGCTGCTCCACGACACGGCGGAGCGCGAGAAGATCCCCTTCACGGTAGAGGCGATCGGGCGCAACACGGGCACGGACGCGGACGCGGTGCACCTCAGCCGCGGGGGCGTGCCCACCGCCCTGGTGTCGATCCCGCTGCGCTACATGCACTCCCCGGTGGAGCTGGTGGCGCTCGCCGACGTGCACGCCGCCGCACGGCTGATCGCCGCGGCGGCGCGCACGCTGGACGCGGATACCTCGTTCGCGCGCTGAGCGCCGACTGCCCTCTGGTGTGCGCGACTACGCGTGGTGGAAGCTGCACGCGCCGACGCGGGGCATGGAAGCCCCGCGCCCACAACCCTGATTGCCGTGCCCGCCGCGCGGACGATCTCTAGGTAAGACTCTTGGGGTCCCCCGCGCTAGGCGCTGGCGCCGGTGAGTTCGGTGAACTCGCGGATCTCGTATGCCGCTCCGGGGGTGCCGCCGAGTGCGAGCACGCGCATCCCCTCGGGGCCTGCGTAGAGCTTGCGCTTCACGGCGGGGCCGACGCGCACGAGGACGTCGGACACGAGCTCTTTGCGCTCGCCTGCGATGTCGATCTCGCCGGCGCCGCGCAGGACGACGTAGACCTCCTCCTGGCCGTCGGACTCGTGGTCGTGTTCGGGGTAGTCGGCGTAGTTGGGGGGGAGATCCACGATCTGGACGCCGAACGAGGTGACCCCCAGCTCGGCGCGGGCCTTCTTCAATCCGCCGCCGAAGGCGGCCTCCATCTCGTCGACGTGCTTGGCGGTGTAGTCAGCCATGGGGAGTCCAGTCCTATCTGTAGTCGTGTGTCGAGGTCGAGCTTCCAGGGGATCTTAGCGGGTACTAAGAAAGCGGGTCAACCCCGCACGAGCCGCTTGTAGGAGATCCGATGAGGCCGGTCGGCGGCGGCGCCGAGGCGCTCGTGGCGGTGCTCCTCGTAGGCCTCGAAGTTGCCCTCGAACCAGGTGACGGCGGAGTCGCCCTCGAAGGCGAGCACGTGGGTGGCGATGCGGTCGAGGAACCAGCGGTCGTGGGAGATGATCATGGCGCAGCCGGGGAAGCCGAGGAGGGCCTCCTCGAGCGCGCGGAGGGTGTCGACGTCGAGGTCGTTGGTGGGCTCGTCGAGCAGCAGGAGGTTGCCGCCGGAGCGCAGTAGCTTGGCGAGGTGCACGCGGTTGCGCTCGCCCCCGGAGAGCATGTCGATGCGCTTCTGCTGGTCGGAGCCCTTGAAGTTGAAGCCGGCGGTGTACTGGCGGGAGTTGACGACGCGCTCGCCGACCTGGAGGTGGTCGAGGCCCTCGGCGATCTCCTCCCACACGGTCTTGGCGGGGTCGAGGGCGTCGCGTGACTGATCCACGTAGGCGAGCTGGACGCTCTCCCCGAGCTCGAGGGCGCCGCCATCGGGGGCCTCCTCGCCGGTGATCATGCGGAACAGGGTGGTCTTGCCGGCGCCGTTGGCGCCGATCACCCCGACGATCCCGGCGCGGGGGAGCTCGAAGGAGAGTTCGTCGATCAGCAGGCGATCGCCATAGCCCTTGCGCAGATCGACGGCGGTGAGCACCTTCTCGCCCAACCGCGGCCCGGGGGGAATGTGGATCTGGACGTCGTCGAGCTTGACGTTGCGCTCCTCGGCGATCAGCTGCTCGTAGCGGGCGAGGCGGGCCTTGGACTTGGTGCGCCGGCCCTTGGGGTTGGTGCGGACCCATTCGAGCTCCGCGGCGATCGTGCGCTGGCGGCCCTTCTCGGCGCGCTCTTCGGAGGCGAGGCGGGCCTGCTTCTGCTCCAGCCACGATGAGTAGTTGCCCTCGTAGGGGATGCCGCGCCCGCGGTCGAGCTCGAGGATCCAGCCGGCGACGTTGTCGAGGAAGTAGCGGTCGTGGGTGACGGCGACGATGGTGCCCTTGTACTCGGCGAGGTGGCGCTCCAGCCAGGCGACGGACTCGGCGTCGAGGTGGTTGGTGGGCTCGTCGAGCAGCAGCAGGTCGGGCGCGCGCAGGAGCAGGCGGCAGAGCGCGACGCGCCGGCGCTCCCCGCCGGAGAGCCGGGCGACGTCGGCGTCGGGTGGGGGCAGGCGCAGGGCGTCCATGGCGTACTCGAGCCGGGTGTCGAGGTTCCAGGCGTCGGCGGCTTCGATCTTGGCCTGGACGGCGGCGAACTCCTCGGCGCACTCCTCGGAGTAGTCGGCGGCGAGCTCGTTGAAGCGGTCGAGCAGGGCCTTGGTCTCGGCGACGCCCTCCTGAACGTTCCCGAGCACGTCCTTGCTCGCGTCCAGGTGGGGCTCCTGCTCGAGCATCCCGACGGTGGCGCCGGGCGCGAGCGCGGCCTCGCCGCGGTACTCCTGGTCGACCCCGGCCATGATCCGCAGCAGCGTGGACTTGCCGGCGCCGTTGTAG
>DATMPY010000243.1:0-13965 GCA_035566955.1 Solirubrobacteraceae bacterium
CCCGCCACCGCCTGCGTCACCGCCCAGATCTCCCTCGCCTCGTGCTCCACCCACCCCGGCTGGGGGAAGTGCTGCTCGAACTCCCTGTACCCCCACCCGATCGGCTCCCCCCGCTCGTCGAACACCACGCACCTCGTGCCCGTCGTCCCCTGGTCGATCGCGAGGATCATCGCCCCCGAGCCTACCGCCGCCAAGCGCGCGGCCGCTTGCGGGTCCGAGCGGGCGGTCGCTCGCGGGTCGCAGCCCGGCTACCCCGCGCTCGGTGGCCCCGCCGATCGGTCGGCGGCTGGGGCTATTGTCCCGGCCGTCATCCCCAAGCACACCACCACAGGAGGTCGTTCACGTGGCTGACGTCGAGGCCCACATCACCGGCACCGTCTGGAAGATCGAGTGCGCCGTCGGCGACCGCATCGAGGAGGGTGACACCGTCGCCATCCTCGAGTCCATGAAGATGGAGATGCCCGTCGAGGCCGAGGACTCCGGCACCGTCACCGAGATCCTCTGCCAGGAGGGCCAGGCCGTCAGCGAGGGCGACACCCTGGTTGTGCTCGAGTAGAGGGTGGCGCAGCCGGCCCGAGCCGGCGAGCCGGGCCCCTCTTCCCTCAGTCAAGGGTGGCGCAGCCGGCCCGAGCAGCTCTTTTCCCGATAGCCCACTACGCTTCGCCCATGTCCACCGCCCCCCCGCGCGAGCTCGCCGCTGGCAAGCTCCTCTTCGACCGGCCCGCCGAGCACGTCGCGCGCCTGACCATCTCCAACCCCGCCAAGCGCAACGCCCTCGACCACGCCATCCTCGACGCCATCGCCGCCACCCTGCGCGAGCTCGCCGCCGCGGGGGAGGCCCGCTGCGTGATCGTCACCGGCTCCCACGGCATGTTCTCCGCGGGCTACGCCATCGGCGAGATCACCGACGGGCGCTTCCAGGAGGAGGCCGAGCGCCTCGTCGCCCACCCCTTCACCGAGGCCATCGAAGCGCTCGAATCCCACCCCTTCCCTACCCTCGCCGCCCTGCCCGGGCACACCATCGGCGGCGGCCTCGAGCTGGCCCTCGCCTGCGACCTGCGCCTCGCCGCCGAGGGGATCCAGCTCGGCATGCCCCCCGCCAAGCTCGGGCTCGTCTACTCCCACACCGGCCTGCGCCGCTTCCTCGACGCCATCGGCGTCACCCGCACCCGCGAGCTGTTCCTGCTCGGCAGCTACATCGACGCCGCCACCGCCCTGCACTGGGGCCTCGTCAACCGGCTCGCCCCCGCCGCCGACTTCGAGTCCGCCACCCTCGCCCTTGCCGGCGAGCTCGCCGCCAACGCCCCCCTCTCCCAGATCGGCAACAAGCGCGTGATCGCCGCCCTCATCCGCGCCCACAGTGGGCTCTCCGAGGAGGTCGAAGCCGAGCTGATCGAGCTGCGCCGCGCCTCCTTCGCCTCCCGCGACCTGCGTGAGGGCATGAGCGCCTTCGCCGAGAAGCGCCCCCCGCGCTGGCACGGCGAGTAAGCCTCAGGTACGACTGCTCCTCACTGCAGGCTGGCACGGCGAGTAGGCCTCAGGTACGACTGCTCCTCACTGCAGCTTGGCCCAGATCCTGATCAGATACTTCGGATCGCCGTTCGCCGCCACCGGGCGGGTGAGGTCGAAGTCCAGCAGGTAGATGTGGGGATCGGAGAACATCGTCTCTTTCACGTACCCCGCGAACGGGATCCCCTGGGGCTGCGCCACGAGGCTGCCTTCCTGCGCCCCCAGCACCGCCTCTGTCGACGTCTGCGCCCCAAACAGGTTCCCACTGACTCGCACCTTGACTCCACCGGGCACCTTTTCCAACGGCTGCACTTCCACGCCCCCCGGCACCAGACCCTGAAAATTGGTCGCACTCCCCTGGATGTAGAGCGAGGAACCCTGCTTGTGCATATGCACCCCATGCATCGTCACCGACCCCAGCCGCATGCTTTCCGAGCTCATGTCGACCCGATTCACTCCCCTCGCCTTCCACAGCAGTTCGCTGGCCTGCGACAGCCCCATATTCAGGTTCCCCGCCCTGATGGTCGCCGACTGCGCGTTACCCCACAGCAGCTGGATCGCCGGGAACGCGCTCACCGTCGCGCTTCGCACAACCCCGTAGCGGGCTAGTTCGTCGCGCACCCGCCGCACCGCCAGGCTCGGCAGCAGCAGCTGCGCCAGGATCAGCACCGCGACGATCGCGCCGGCAGCTCCCAGCGCGATCCGAGTGGCCCTACGACGGGGAATCCGCATAGTCACAGCTTCGCAGGACTACGCCCCTTGGGCAAATACCAAGCAGCGATCACCCCGCGCCGCCGGGACTTGCTCGATCGGGCCCGCGCCACGTAGGGTTTGTTGCGCACCACATAACGTCCACCACCACCCACACAAACCAGATGGCTATCACCACCCACCCACCGACTCAGCCCTCCCAATCCACACAGCCCACCGCATCGATCGAGCAGCTGCTGGCGGGAGACCTGCCATCCACCTACGTGGCCGCCCACACCTTGCGCGAGGACGAGCACATCTTCGACGACGTCGGGGACAGGGACGTCAGGCAATCGATCCGGCTGGGCGAGGTGCCCCTCCCAGAGCTCGCCCCCGATGAGGTCGTGATTGCCGTGATGGCCAGCGCCATCAACTACAACACCGTGTGGTCCGCGACCTTCCTGCCCATCTCCACGTTCCGCTTCCTTGAACGGCTGGCACAACGCGGAGGCGATGACGCTCGCCACGACCTCCCCCACCACGTGATCGGATCGGACGCCTCCGGGGTCATCGTCCGCATGGGCCGGGGCGTGCGCAAGTGGGCGATCGGCGACCGCGTGGTCGTCTTCCCCGGCGCCGTCGACCACCAGGACCCAATCTCCCAGCTCGACCCCGCGCTCTCCGATAACCAGCAGGCATGGGGCTTCGAGACCAACTTCGGCGGCCTCGCCCACCTCGCCGTGGTGAAAGCCAGCCAACTGCTCGCCAAGCCCCCCCACCTCACCTGGGAGGAGGCCGCGTGCAACACCCTCTGCGCGATGACCGCCTACCGGATGCTCGTCAGCCCCAACGGAGCGCGGATGAAGCAGGGGGACCCCGTGCTCGTGTGGGGGGCCTCCGGCGGACTGGGCGGCTACGCCATCCAGCTCATCCGCAACGGCGGCGGGTACGCCATCGGCGTGGTGGGTTCCGAGGAGAAGGCGCAGCTCGTGGAACGGCTCGGCTGCGATCTCGTGCTGCGCCGCGACGAGCTGGGCCTCGACGGGCTCGGCGAAGTCGAGCTCGGCAAGCGCGTGGGGGCCGAGATCCGCCGTCACCTCGGCGAGGATCCCCAGATCGTCTTCGAACACGTCGGCCACGCCACCTTCGGAGCCTCCGTCTTCCTCGTCCGCACCGGCGGCACCGTCGTCACCTGCGGATCGAGCACCGGCTTCATGCACCAGTTCGACAATCGCCGCCTGTGGATGCGCGTCAAGCGTGTGATCGGCAGCCACGGGGCCAACTACCAGGAGGCGTGGGAGGTCAACCGGCTCCTGACCAAAGGGTGCATACTGCCGACCCTCTCCCGTGTGTTCCCCCTCGCAGAAGTGGGCGAGGCCGCCCGCCTCGTGCAGTGCAACCAGCACGTCGGCAAGGTCGGGGTGCTCTGCATGGCCGAGCGCGAGGGCCTCGGGGTCGAGAATCACGCCTTGCGCGACGCCATCGGCGAGAGCTCCCTCAACCTCTTCCGCGAGTTCGCGTAACCGAGCCCCGCCTCTGAGGCGAGGCTCGGTCCACGATTGTTATTCGCTCGCCACCACGGCCGCCGCGGCGGCGAGGTCCAGGCTTCCGCCCAGCTTTGTGGTGTTGTACCCCGCCGGCGAGGGCAATCCGTCCATCTTGTTCATTTCCCGATCCACGTTGACCGCCTGTGGACCTCCGCATCCCTCGGCCCCCGGCGCGGCGAACGCGTTGTCGACGAGTTCGTTGCCCGCGAGGCCGATCCAGCTGCCTTCGTCGCGGCCTTCACCCGCTCCAAGAGCTCCCGTGATGGGCGTGTTTGGTGGCGGCGGGCTCGTCGTCCCGGTGGTGTACTGCACGATGATCGGATCCGCCGGCGAGCCGATGTAGCAACGCGCGCCAAGGAGCGGGTTTTTCAGGTGCAGCCTGAGGGGCACCTCGACCGCCGTGCCCTGCCCTGAAAGCAGGTTACTGAAGTTGAACACCGGGAAGCCCACGCCTTCCACTACCCCCGTCAGCTTGCAGGTGCTGTTCTTGGGGAAGGTCTTGCAGAACGACCGCAGGTACCCCGGATAGTGCTTTTCGTTGACCACCGAGAAGATGCCTCCGGGCACTTCCTCGGGCTTCATCGCAAGTGATTTGCCGTCCGCCGCCGGAACGAATTCGAGGGTGCTGGTTGCTTCATTTTCATAGAGACCACCCTGCAAATACACAGGCGTTACGATCGGCACATCGATCTTGCCGACCTGGAATCCGCCCGCGGTGCTCACGTCGGCGAAGCATGCTTTGACCAATGGGTTTTCCGTCGGACAGTCGCTGAATACCGCGAAGTCCCCCGTTGGACTTTTTGTCGCCGCCGACGCCGAGACGGCCGTCGGCAAGAGCGCCAGCGACATCACGAGCGCCGCCAACCCGAACATTTTCACTCTCTTGCTCACAGAGTCCTCCTTGGTTGAGATATCGGTATCACCCACATAGATGAGACTCTATGGCCTGCGCCACCATGCCGCAAATATCGATGCCGTGCCAACCCCGATCGCTGCCCGTCCCTACCCCGCCACCGGCGTGGGCGACGGGCGCTCTGTCCTTAGCCCCATGGGGCGACTGGCGCGACTCAGGTTGACTCGCACGATCCGAGCCACCATGCGCGGCGTCAGCATCTGCCGCGGGGTGATCCAGCGCCCGCCGATCAGCGCCACCCCGCCCGCGATCTCCCGGTCGCGGGCCGCGCCACGGTAGATCAGCCTCTGGATCAGGTTGAGCTTCCTGCCCGTGGCATAAGCCGAGCAGAGCAGCTCGTGCTCCGCGAACGCCCTACGGTGCCTGCGGGCGTATACCCTCAGCGCGCCGTCCAGCTGCGCCTCCTCGCCGTCGAGCGCGGGGATCGCCGCCTCGGCGAGCCACTCCCCAGATTGCAGCGCCCAGCCGCAACCGATACCCCACAGCGGGTCCACCGCGAGCGCGGCATCTCCCACGAACGCAAGTCCCGGACGCCACGCCCGGCGCCGCACGTTTGGCATGTCCAGCTTGCCTATCACCTGCGACTCCCGCTTCGCCGGGTCAAGGCGCGGAGCGTCGGGCAGGCTCTCGAACAGGCGCGCCATCGCCCGCTCAGGGTCATCCCTGAACTCCGGCAGCCGATCCCGGTGGATCATGCACGCCAGCAGCGTCAGGCCCGCGTCCGTCGGGAACGCGTAGGCCACATCCGGGTCGAGCAGCCAGAACTGAGCGCTGTCGCCCGTCACCACCGGGGTATTGCGATAGTAGGCGTAGTAGCAGAAGCGATTGTGCGGCTTGAGCTTGGTGCGCTGGCTCGCCAGCTTGGCGATCTGCGAGTCGCGCCCGTCGGCCGCAACCACCAGCTTCGCCCGCAGCTCGTGCTCGGTGCCATCGCGCGTGCGCACCACCACGCCCCTCACCCGACCGGGGGGGCGCCTGCCGCCCACGGGGGGCCCGTCGCACAACAGCGCGTTGGCGGTATGGCCGAGCATCAACTCCACCCCCTCCGTGGCCGCCGCCAGCTCGCGCAGCATCGGGTCGAGTGTCTCACGCCGGATGTTCCAGATCGGATGGTCGCACAGCGGCGGCTCGGCCCACTCGTGGGCGAACGAGATCCAGCCATAGCGAGTCCACAGGTTCATACCCCCGCGGCGCGCGCCGCTGCACACGACTGCCTCCGTCACTCCCAGGCGATCGAGCGTCGGCCCCGCGCTCGGCTGGATCGCGTGGGTGCACACGCGCTTGAACGCCTTCGGGTCGCCGTGGCTCTCCACCAAGGCTACCCTCGCGCCCGCCCGCCCCAGAAACGTCGCCGCGGTGCACCCCGCGATGCTCGCACCCACCACCGCGACGTCGTACTCACCCATCAGATCACGTCGTTACCGGCACAGACATGCGCGGGGCGGTGCGCTCTTCGACGATCATCGGCAAGCCGCCGCTCGGGCTGACCGTGGGCACCTGGCCGATTCGCAGTTGAAAATCATCGGGCAGCGAGAGGTTGAAGCGAGACAGCATCAGCGTGGCCACCGCGCGGATCTGCGCCTTTGCGAAGCGCACCCCAAGGCACATACGTCGACCCCCGCCAAACGGCACGTAGGCGCCCTTTGGCAGCAGCGCCCGCCCCTCCGCGGAGAACCGCTCGGGACGGAAATAGAACGGATCGGCGAACACCTCCGACAGGTGGTGACTCGCCAGCATGGAGTACGCCACGTGGGCGCCCCCCGGGACCCCATGTCCCGCGAACTCGAACGCCGCCCGCGACCGGCGCGGGCCAATCCAGGGCGGCGCGTACCTGCGCAGCGTCTCGTCGACGACCATCTCGAGGTAGCCAAGCTCGCCTGAGAGGAGCTGCGAGGCCGTCGGTCGTCCGTCGGCAAGCTCGGCCTCGCGCTCGGCGAGCAGCCTCGCCCCGATATCCGGATGGCGAGCGATCTCGTAGAACATCAGCGCCAACGTGGACGTCGTCGAGTCTTGGCCCGTGAAGATCAGCGTCTTCAGGTGATCGCGAATCTCCACGTCGCTCAACCTGCCCCCGTTGTCGTCACCCGCGTCGAGGAGCAGGCTGAGGATGTCCGGGCCGCGCTCCCCCGAGGCGCGCCGCCGCGCGATCTGCTCGCTGATCAGCACGTCGAGCTCGCGCATCGCCCGCATCAAGCGTGCCCACGGCGTGAACGGCCCTCGCATCACGCGCCCCACGAAGCTGCCAAAGTAGGATTCCACCTGATCGAGGCAGCGGACGATCTCCAGTGTGCGAGCGCAATCCTCGTCTGGGTCGAGACCCAGCAGAGCGCACATCAGGATCTGCACCGTGAGTTGGCGGCTCCACGCGTAGACGTCGAAGGATGCGCCCGGCGCGAGCTCGTCGAGCGCGCGCTCGGTCTCCTCGATCATCACCTCGATCGACCCCAGCAGACGGCTGCGGTTGAACGCCGGGGCCATGATCTCGCGCGCCCGATCGTGGACCTCGCCGTCGATCAGGAATAGTCCCTCGCCCCCCATTGCGCTGAATTCGCGGAGCATCGAGTCGCCCCAGGTGAAGTTGTCCGCGTTGGACACCGTCATGTAGTGGTTGGCCTCCGGCCCGAGCATGAACACCACCTTGTACGCCGCCAACCGCAGCGTGAAAACCGGGCCAAAGCGCTCGTAGCAGTCCAGCAGCACCGACAGCGGGTCGCGCATGAAGCGCAGAGCGCGCGCCATCGACAAGCTGGTATCGCCGGGTGGGAACGGCACTCGGGAGGAGCGTCGCGCCCTGAGGTTGCCGATCAGCGGGGGCCGCGCACTCGTCCTCACCGGTGCTGAGTCCGTCGGCGCCACGGCTACGCCGCCCTTTCCACGTGCCCCAGGCCGCGGCGGGCCCAGAGCGAGAACAGGGCGACCAGGCCGCATGTCGCGACGAACGCCACCACGAGGACCGTGGGGTCTCCGGTGAGCAGGCCCCGCCCGGCCTCGAGCATCGCGGTGATCGGATTGATCGAAGCCAAGCTGTGGATCCAGCCGGATATCAGGTTGAGCGGCACGTACACCGGGGCGAGGAAGAGGGCCAGGAACATCGTGAGCTGCAGCAGCGGCGCCGCCTGAGCCGATCGGATTCGCATCGCCAGCCCCAGTCCCCCCAGGCTTGCCGCGATGTTCGCGATGACCACCAGCAACGCCAACCCCACGAGGTCGACGCCGTTGGGCGCGTGAGCCGGTATCGCCACTTCCCCGCTCCCCCGACGCGCTGGCGTGGGAGTCACAGACGGGAGACGACGCTTGGATGTGACCGGCGGGGCGCTGCGCGTGACCTGGGCAGACGGCACGCTGCGCGTAGCCGGGGCTGGCGGGACGCTGCGCGTGGCCAGGGCCGGTGGGGCGCTGCTCGTGACTGGGGCCGGTGGGACGCTGCTGGTGACCGGGGCCGGCGGGGCGCTGCGCGTGACCGGGACGGACGGCACGCTGCGCGTGACCGGAGCTGGCGAGGTGCTGCGCGGGGGTCGCACCAGCCGCACCCTGAGCGAGGCGGGGACCGACCGGAAGGCGAGCGAGGAGGGAACGAACCGGAAGGTGAGCCTCGGTGGCGCCGGCCGCGGGGCCGGGACGGGCGTGACGCTGCGCGGGGCCGGGGCAGACGGGACGCTACTCGTGACCGGGGCCGGTGGGGCGCTGGTTGTGACCGGGACGGGCGTGACGCTGCGCGGGGCCGGGGCAGACGGGACGCTGCTTGTAACCGGGGCCGGTGGGGCGCTGCTCGTGACCGGGACGGACGGCACGTTGCGCGTGGCCGGAGCTGGAGAGGTGCTGCGCGGGGGTCGCACGAGCCGCACCCTGAGCGAGGCGGGGACCGACCGGAAGGCGAGCGAGGAGGGAACGAAGCGGAAGCTGAGCGTCGGTGGCGCCGGCGGGGGCTTGAGCGATGAGGTGACACCCGCACCGCTGGATCGCGGCACCGCCCGCGGCTCACGTTCGCCGCGCGTGCTGGTCTGGGTGGCTCGGAGCTCCTTTACAGTGAGCGCCGCACGAGCTGACGGCGTCAGGGCTGGACTGCTCACCTGCATGCCGATGAGCAACGCGACAGCGACAAGCGCCGCGGCCGGCACCAGCCCGCGCACCACGCCGAAGATCACATAGCCCAGAACGATGCCCATGCGATTGGGGGCCGCAAGCAGAAAGCGCTTGGTGATGCCGCTCTGGAGGTCCATCGCGATTGTCACACCCGTGAAGACACCGCCGTAGATGACGGCCTGGAGCAGGACGTACACGAATTGAAAGGCCGTGTATCCAGCGGCGAAGTGGAACCCGGGGATGTTGTTGATCGTCGACAGCCCCCCCGCGAAAGCGGCAAAGAAGAACAACGGGAAGATCAGCGAGGGGATCAGCAGCGCCGGGTCGTGCAGGTAGTTGTGGATCGCCCGCCAGCCGACCGCGATCGACACTTTGAACAGCCGGCCCTGCCTCATGTTCACACCCACCCTGGCGCTCAGCGCGAGGCCCGTGGCGATCAGCGCGACAACCGCGATCGCAGCCGTGATGCCGAAGCCCAGCGCCAGCGCCCTCCCGTCCCAGCCCGTGATGATCAGCGATCGGACCGCCTCCACCAGGTAGGAGACGGGGTTGTAGGTGGCCACTTCGCGAAACCAGGTCGTGTGGATGAGCCCCCGCGGAAGGCTCATCGAGGACATGAAGAGCGCCGCGAACAGCAATGGGAGCAACGCCTGCACCACTTCGCCCGAGCCCGTGCGCAACGCCAGCAGCAGGCCGACCGCGCCAAATGCGAGCCCCATCAATAGCGAGAGCCCGATGATCACGAGCAGACCGGGCACGCCCGCGGCGATGTGCGCCCCGCTCGCCAAACCCACCAGCAGGTAGGTGACCGCCTCCACGAGCATCATCACGATCGGACCCGCCAGCATCCCCATAACCAGCGCGGGGCGACTCATGCGCGTAAGCGCAAGGCGGTTGAGGAAACCCGATTCGATGTCCTGTGCGAGGTCCGTGCCCGCGCTCACCACGATGTACAGCGAACCCTGGATGAACACGAAGGCCAGGGCGAAGCTCAGATAGGAGTGAGTCGGAAAGCCCGGCAGGCGCGTCACGCGATGCAGGTTGCTGACATTCACCGCCAGCAACAACAGCGGAAAGATCACCGCCGCCACGAGCGGCACCGGTTGGCGGAACACGTGGAGGACCGAGCGCCGCGCGATATGACCCGCCTGTGCCAGCGAGGCGCCGCGGCTCGCTCTCATCACCGGGCGCTGCTCCCGACAGCGACCTGCAGCTCCGCCGCCGGGTGTGCGTCGTCCGTGGTCTCGGCCGACCGGCGGGCGCCCTCGAGCGAGCGGCCCGTCTTGGTCAGGAAGACGTCGTCGAGCGACGGGGCGTGCAGCTGAATCTGCTCGATTGCGATCCGCTCGGCGTCCAGGGCACGCAGGATCTCGGGGAGCTCGCGCTCGCCATAGCGCAGGCGCACCGCGACACCGCGCGGGGTGCCCGCGGTGCGCTCCCCGAAACGCGCAAGCACCGACACCACCGCCGGCCGGTCGCTCGCCTGCTGGGGAACGATCTCCACGCTGGGGCGGCCCACCTCGCGCTTGAGCGCCGCCGGCGTGCCCTCGGCCACGATCCGGCCGCGATCGATGATCCCCACGCGGCTGGCGAGCACGTCCGCCTCCTCGAGGTACTGCGTCGTGAGGAACACGGTGACGCCGTCCTCGGTCGCAAGCCGGCTCACCTCGTCCCACAGCGCCGCCCGACTCTGCACGTCAAGACCGGCCGTCGGCTCGTCCAAGAACAGGATCCGGGGGCGATGGACGAGCGCGAGCGCCAGGTCGAGGCGGCGCTTCATGCCGCCCGAGTAGCCGGCCACCTTGCGATTGGCGGCCGCCGTGAGCCCGAGTCGCCCGAGCAGTTCCGCGCCGCGAGCGCGGCGCTCGCCTCTGGGGACGCCCTGCAGCGCGGTCTGCAGGCGCATGTGCTCCTCGCCGGTGAGCATCGGGTCAAGCGGCGCCTCCTGCAGCGCCGCACCGATCGCACTGCGCACGTCGGGACCCTGCCATACGACGTCCCACCCCGCCACCCGCGCCCTGCCGGCGGTCGGCGCCAGCAGCGTCGTCAACATCAGGACCGTCGTCGACTTGCCCGCCCCGTTGGGGCCGAGGAACCCGTAGATTTCCCCCGAGTCCACATGCAGATCGATGCCATCCACCGCACGCACATCGCCCTTGAACTCCCGCACGAGACCTTCCGCTTCGACAGTTCCGCCCCTCATGCCCACCTCCTTTCCGTCAACCGCGCGTAGCCGGGTCGATTCCGACGCCGGACACTCGCATCACCCGCCCCCCGAAGTCAAATCTTGGGTCGCGCTCAGCCCCTCGCCGGCTCCCGCTGGTCGGCGGGCAATGCGGCGAGGTATCCCGTCTCGGCGAGATAGCGCAGCGACGCGTGGACGCTGCGCGCCACGGACGCGTCGTCGAGCAGTGACGTGTCTCGCAGGTCCCTGGCCGCACCCTCGCACTCGTAGGTCACGCCACCGCCCCCGCGATCCGAGCCACCGCCCGCTCCGTTTGCCCCCTCGGGACGGACACCCTCCTGCACCTCCATCAGCGCCGCGATCACTTCGATCTCGGGATCCTCCGAGCTCGCCGCGAGCGACGTGAGCCGCGATCGCCACTCGGATGCCGGTATCTCCTCCAGTGGGTGTCCCCCCTCTCGGACCAACTGGTAGAGGGTGCTTGCATCCAGGGGCTCGGGGTGGACCAGGTGGTAGGCGCGATCCCGCGACGACGTGGACAGCGCCAGCTCCGCGATCGCCCGGGCCACGAAATCGACCGGCGCCGCGAACCACTCCACGGCGCCGGCCGGCGCGGCTCCGAGCATGATGCACGCCCTGAGCATCCTCCAGATCGTGTCCTTTGTGTTGCACGCCCCCGTCTCACCGTGACCCAGGATCAACCCCGGCCGGTACACGGACGTGGCGAGGCCGCGACTGCGAGCGCTGAGGACCATGCGGTCCGCGACCCACTTGCTCTGCACATACCCGCTGGCGACGATGTCGGACGCCAGCACGAAGCTGTCCTCTTTGACGTGCGCACCACGGGCCGCCACCTCCCGGTCGAGCGCCCCCAGGGTCGACACATAGTGCACCGGCAGCGGCTCCGCGGCGCACGCGAGCCGCAGAATTTCGCGTGTCGCGCTCACATTCGCGTCCCTCAACTGTGCATACGGATAGACGTGGTTGACCAGGGCGCCCGCATGGAAGATGACATCCGTGGTGCTCGCCAATCGAGCAAACTCCTCCGGCGTGCACCCGAGCAGCGGCTCAGCCAGGTCGCCGACGACGGGGATGACGCGGTCGTCCAGGCGGTCGTCCGAGCGGTCCTCACAGTCCAGGTATGCCCGTTGCGCCGCACACAGCCGCGCGCGCGCGTCATCCATGTCGGCAGCACGCACGAGACACCGGATGGGACCGTCCATGCGCTCGAGCAGCTCGTGCAGCAGATGGACGCCGAGGAAGCCCGTGGCGCCGGTCAGCAGCGCCGCCGCGGGCGCGCATCGCGCAGGTCTCGTCGCTCGCGGCGCCCAGATCGAGGAGTCGGGTAGGGCCTCCGCGTCGAGATCGAGCTCGGCGGCGCCCGGGACCGACGCCTTGGATCCGTTCACCCCACGGCCTTCGACGGCGGAGCGCAGGAGCTCCGCGACCGCCGCGGGCGTGGGATGGTCGAAGACCAGCGCCGCCGGAAGCTGAAGCCCGGTGGCGCGGGTCAGATGGTTTCTCAGCCTGATCGCCACGATCGAGTCGAAGCCGAGCTCCTTGAAATTGCGGCTCGGCTCGATCGCCGCGCCCGACGCGTGCCCGAGCACGCCGGCGACGTGATCGGTGACCAGCTGAAGGATGATCGTGGGCCACTGCGCCTCGGGCGTGCCAGCGAGACGCGCCGCCAGCGAGCGGTGCGCGACCAGGGTACCCCGGGTGGGCGCGCGGACGACGCCCCGCATCAGCGCCGGCAGCATCCCCACCCGCGCCTGCGCGCGCAGCGCGGATACGTCGAGGCGCACCGGCAGGAGCACAGGGCGATCGACCGCGCGGGCGCTGTCGAACAGCTCCAAGCCCCGCGCGTCCGAGAGCGCGAGCACGCCCACATGGTCGCTGCGTGCACAATCCGCACCCGCGCGAGCGCCAACAGCGCTCACCTCCCGCTCCCACGCACCCCACGCCAACGACAGCGCGGGCAGACCCAGCCCGCGACGGTGCCATGCGAGCGCGTCGAGGAACGCGTTCGCGGCGGCATCGCCGGCCTGCCCCGGGGCGCCTAGGGTCGCAGCGGCCGAGGAGAAGAGAATCAGCTCCGCCGCACCTGCCAGCTCATGCAGGTTGATCGCGCCCTCGACCTTCGCGGCCATCGCCCGAGCGAGGCGCCCACCGTCCAGCGACCCGATCACACCGCCATCGAGGACCCCCGCGGCATGAATCACCGTGCTGAGGGCATGCTCGGCTGGAATCGAGGCGATCACCTCCGCCAACCCCTCACGATCGCCGACGTCGCACGCCTCGACCCGCACCCGAGCGCCCTGCTCCTCGAGCGCCGCCCGCAACTCGACCGCGCCCTCCGCGCCAAGACCGCCGCGGCTCACCAACAGCAACTGACGGACACCGCGCTCCGCGACCAGATGCCGCGCCACGAGCGCCCCCAGACCACCCGTCCCACCCGTGATCAGGACCGTTCCACCCCCGTCCGACGCGACCGCCGCGGTGCCATCCCCGGCCAACTCGACTACCGCGCCCTTCCCGGCCAACTCGACCGCCGCGGCGCCCTCCCCGGCCTTCACGCGCGCCAGCCTCGGGGCGAGGAGCGATCCCTCGCGCAGCGCCAGCTCCGGCTCAGCGTTCCGGAGCGCAACGCGCAGAGCAGCGAGCGACGCAGCACTGCCGTCGGTGTCGATCAGACGGACACGCCCAGGATGCTCGGCGTACGTCGAGCGCAGCAGACCGACCAGCGCTCCCTGAACGAGGTTCGGCGACTCTCCCCGGACAACCCCCGCCGCTCGCTCGGTCAGAAAGACAAGCCGTGTCTCCTGCAGGGCGGAGCAGGTCAGCCACTCCCGCAGCAACTCGAGCGTACCCGCCGTCACAGCATGAACCCGCTGCGCCAGCTCACCCCCTTCGGCCTCGAGCCCCCCGGACCCAGCCAGCGTCCCAGCGTCTACGAGCACGACCTCGGGCGCATCGGCACCCCCCGCGATCGCCTCCTTCAGCACCTCGAGATCCGGGTAGCGCTCGAGGTCGATCCC
>DATMPY010000244.1:0-8294 GCA_035566955.1 Solirubrobacteraceae bacterium
CGCCCGCCCGGTTCGTCGTCGGCGAAGATTTCGTCGGCCTCGTCGCGGCGACGACGCAGGCGCCGGACGTTGGGACGCTCGCGGTAGCGATCCTCGAGCTCGGCCTCGTGGGGGGCGGGGTGGTCGTCGTCCTCCTCGTGGTACTCCTCGGCGAGGCCGAAGTACACGAGGGCGCGGTGCCATGAGTCGCGAAAGGCCATTCTAGGGTGGGTTGTTCGCTGGTGGAGCGATTTTCCCTGCATATCGTAGCCATCTCGGCTGGGAGCCCCGTTGCCCGCGTCCGCCGACGGTGAACACGGGGCGTCCCGCCCTTTGGACGTCGGGAGCCATGCGAGAAGGTCGGGAGGAGGGATCTCGGCGATTTGACCTCGGCGGCAGGAAGACGCGGTGGCTGGCCTCAGTGGTAAAGGACCGTGCCGATCCTGACGATCGTGGCCCCCTCCTGCACGGCGACCGGGTAGTCCTGAGAGGTCCCCATGGAGAGCTCGCACAGGCCGTGGATGTGAGCGAGCTCCCGCAGGGCGGCGAACCACGGGCGGCTCGCCTCGGGGTCGGCGACGAGGGGGGGCATCGTCATCAGCCCGGCGACCGGCAGGGGGCAGCGCTCGAGGTAATCGGGAAGCTCCTCGGGGAGCACCCCGGCCTTGCCGGTCTCGCGGGCGATGTTGACCTGGATCAACACCCCCAGGCCGGGCCTGGCGCGGGCGCGGTGACGGTCGAGCTCGCGCAGCGCGGACTCGCTGGCGAGGGAATGGATCAGGCTGACGTGGGGCACGATCAGGGGTACGCGGCGGCTCTGGAGCTGGCCGATGAAGTGCCACTCGAAGCGGTCCCCGTGGGCGGCGACCTTGGCCTGGAGGTCCTGCGCGCGGTTCTCACCGACGAGCCCGATGCCGGCTTCGGCCAGCAGGAGCATGTCGGGCAGAGCGATGTACTTGGTGGCGGCGAGCAGGCGCACTTCGGCGGGATCGCGGCCGGCGCCGGTTGCAGCGAGGGCGATGCGCTGGTGTGCGCGAGCGAGGTTCTCGCGCACCAGCTCGGGGCGCAGACCGGAGATCAGCTCAGGCACGCGACTCCCCACTGGCGCGATCCAGCACGGGCAATAGCGCCCGGCTCCGCTCCCTGATGGCCGGGCACGCCATCACGGCCGACTCCCCCGCCACAGGCGACCCCTATCCCAGCCATGCGACCCCCGCCTGGCGGCCCGCGTGGGGGCCTTCGCGGCGATGCGAGAAGAGGCGCTCGTCGCAGATGGTGCACAGCCCGACATCCTCCACACGCTCCACCCCCGCGGCATACAGTCGATCGCGGGCGAGGGCGGGCAGGTCGATGTGACTGCCGTGGCGGTGAGCCCCCCCGAAGGCGAGGTGTACCTCCTCCCCCACCTCGTAACAGCACAGCCCGGCGCCGGGGCCGATGACGGCGGCGATCTCTCCCCCGTCCCCCAACTCGCGCAGCGCGCCGACCCCCTCCTCCAACACCCCGCCGGCGAGGCCGCGCCAGCCCGCGTGGAGGGCAGCGACAGCACCTGGAGATCCGAGGATGACGGGCAGGCAGTCCGCCACCAGGACCATCGCCCCCACGCCCCGCAGCGCGGTGGCGTGGCCATCGGCGTCGATTGCGACGGCTTCCCCACCTCGGCCGGCGAGCGCAACGACCCGCTGGACGGTGGGTCCATGAACCTGACGGCTCGCGCACAGCCACCTCAACCCGAGGTCTGCGCAGAGGCGGTCGCGCTCCTCGCGGCCACGCTCGGGGTGAGGACCCCGCATCGTGGATAGGTTGCCGTGGGCGCGGGAGGTGAACAGCGCGTGCCCGCCGCGGGGCAGCTCGAAGCGCAGCGCGGGGTCAGACATCCCGCTCACGGTAGCCCCAGCGCGGCATGCAGCTGCGCGGAATGTTCGTCGGGGAGCTTCCCGTCCAGGCGCATCCGCAGGGACTCCTCCAGGCGGCGGCCGATCTCGGGGCCCTGGGGGATGCCCGCGGCGAGCAGGTCCTCCCCTGTGATCGTCAGGCGCACGTGGCGCACATCCTCAAGCCAGCGCCGCGCGGAGTCCGCGGCGGGCTCGCTCACGGCGCCGGCCAGCGCGACCCCCTCGGGGGGGACTGGAAGTGCAAGGGCACGCAGCTGGGAGGGCCGCGCGACGCTGGGCAGCTCGTCGACGAGGCGGGGCACCGCCGCGGCGGCCGCGGCGACGCGATCGCGGTCCCCGGCGGAGAACTCGAGGCGGTCGAGCAGGGCGGCGATCTCCGCGCGGGGGTCCCCGTCGGCGCGGAGGACCAGGGGCAGGGCGAGGGCGGCGAGCAGTAGCAGGTCGGGGCGGCACTGGGGGTCCCCTGCGGGCAGCAGCCCGAGGGCGCGCTCCACCACGGGCGCCTCGAAACGCAGTCGCGGGTGCAGCGCCCCCAACAGACCCCGGCGCTCCAGCATGGCGAGTGTGACAACGGGATCCGCTTCGGCGAGCGCGAGGCGCAACTCGGCGCCGATGCGTGCGCCGGAGACCGTCTGGAGGGCACCTCCCGCGACGGCGGCCGCGGTGAGCTCGGTGGTGTGCTTCTCCACCACGAACCCGAGGCGCGCGCGGTAGCGCGCGAGGCGCCAGAGGCGGGTGGGGTCGTCGAGGAAGCTGCGCTCGTGCAGTACCCGCAGGCGCCCCGCGCGCAGGTCCTCGAGGGCGTGGGGCGCCGCGCGCAGCTCGCCGGGGTGCTCGCCGTGGAGGGTCATGGCGATCGCGTTCACCGTGAAGTCCCGCCGCAGCAGGTCCTCCGCGAGCGGGGCGGGCTCGACCTCTGGCAGGGCGCCGGGCGTGGGGTAGCGCTCGCGGCGGGCCATGGCGACGTCGATGCGGGCGCCGTCGAGCTCCACCACGGCGGTGCCGAAGCGGGGGTGCTCCACCACGGCGGTGCCGAAGCGGGGGTGCTCCACCACCGCTGGGCCAATGGTCGGCGAGGGCTCGGCGAGCGCATCCGTAGGGTGCCCCTCAGGAGCGGCGGCTGCGCCGGGGTGTCGCGATGCACCCAACCTGCGCACGAGCGCCGGGGCGCCATCCCCCTCGACCACCACGTCGAGCTCCCGGGGGGTGCGGTCGAGCAGGAGATCGCGCACGGCGCCGCCCACCAGGAACGTCCCCGTGGAGGCGGCCGCCAGCAGCTGCTCCCCACCGGGCTGCGCGCGCAGCCTTTCCAGCAGGTCAACGGCGGGCGCGCTCACCGCGGCCCCTCACGGCCGGACGGGGATGCCGGCGTGCTCCAAGTACTTCTTGGCCTCCCCGATTGTGTGGCGGCCGTAGTGGAAGATCGACGCGCACAGTGCCGCGTCCGCCCCCGCGCCCAGAGCCTCGGCGAGATGGGAAAGCTCTCCGGCGCCTCCGGAGGCGATCACGGGCACTCGGACGGCGTTGCCCACCGCTGCGGTCAGCCTCAGGTCGTAGCCGTCGCTGGTGCCGTCCCTGTCCATGCTCGTCAGCAGGATCTCGCCCGCCCCCCGCTCAGTGGCCTCGCGCGCCCACTCCACCACGTCGCGGCCCGTGGGGGTGCGCCCGCCGGCCACATATGCCTCCCAGCCGTCCGCGGGGCGAGCCTTGGCGTCGATCGCAAGCACCACGCACTGGGCCCCGAACACCTTGGCGAGCTCGTCGATCAGCTCGGGGCGGGCGAGGGCGGCGGAGTTGACCGACACCTTGTCGGCCCCCGCGTCGAGCACCGCCTGGGCGTCCTCGACGGAGCGGATGCCGCCGCCGATGGTGAAGGGCACGAACACCTCGTCGGCGGTGCGCCGCGCGAGCGCGACGATCGTCTCGCGGCGCTCGTGGGTGGCGGTGATATCCAGGAACACGAGCTCATCGGCGCCCTCGCGGTCGTAGTGGGCGGCCAGCTCGACGGGGTCCCCGGCATCGCGGATGTCGACGAATTCCACGCCCTTCACCACGCGGCCGCGGTCCACGTCCAGGCAGGGGATCACACGCTTCAGATGCACGCGCCCACGGTAGCGGCCCGGAACTCGCACTGCGCCCCGGAGCGCCACCACATATCCACGTGGGCCGCTTCTGGCGGCCCTCATCCAAATTTTGTCAATCCCCCAGCACCGCGCATGCCTCGGCCACGGTGAAGCGCCGCTCATATAAGGCCTTACCCACGATCACCCCGACGAGGCTCTCCTCTGCGAGCGCCGCGAGGCCTTCCAGGTCCGCCAGAGCGCCGATGCCTCCGGAGTACAGGACCCGGCCCTGCACCACACGCGCCAGCGCGCGGACCTCCTCCAGGTCGGGCCCCCCTAGCATCCCGTCGCGGTCCACGTTCGTGTAAATCAGCTCCTTCGCCCCCCGTTCGTGCAGCTCCCCCACCACGTCCCGCGCGGTCAGCTCCGTCGTGTGCGTCCAACCCGCGGTCGCAACCCGGCCGCCCCGCACGTCAACCGACACCGCGATCCGCTCCGGGCCGTGCTTCGCCAGCGCCTGCTCCAACAGGTCGGGCTCGGTGAACGCCGCTGTCCCCACGATCGCCCGCTGGGCTCCCGCCGCAAGCGCCTCGCTGATCGCCTCGGCGGTGCGTAGGCCTCCGCCGAGCTGGATCGGGACCCCCAGCTCGTGCGCGATCCTGCGCACGTGCTCCAGGTTCACCGGGTGCCCCGCCCGCGCCCCATCGAGATCCACCACGTGCAGCCGCCGCGCGCCCTCCCCCACCCACACTCGCGCCGCTGCGAGGGGGTCCTGCTCGTACACCTTCTTCGCCTCGAATTCCCCCTGGGTGAGGCGCACGGCGTTGCCTCCCAGAATGTCGATCGCGGGGTAGAGAATCACGTTGCGGGTTGGTCGCCGAAGGTCACGACGCCAGTGGCATCCGCGCGGCCATGCCCGCGGCGCAGATGCCCACGAAGTTGCCGAGCAGCCGTAGGCCGTGGGTGGAGGACTTCTCGGGGTGGGACTGCGCCCCGAGCACGTTGCCCCGGCCAACGACCGCGGGGAAGGTCTCCCCGTACTCGGCCGTGGCGAGGATCACGTCGGGGTCGGCGGGGTGGGCGACGAAGCTGTGCACGTGGTAGAGGAACATCGGGTCGGGCAGGCCCTCCCGCAGCGGGGAGGCCTGGCGCCAGCGCACCTCGCTCCAGCCGATGTGGGGAAGCCGCAGGTCCTCGGTCGATCCGGGGTCGGCTCCCCTCGACCCAGATTCGGCCCCCGCCGATCCGGCGCCGGTTCGCAGGCTGCGCACCTCCCCGCCCAGCAGGCCGAGGCCCTCCGCCCCCCCGTGCTCCTCGGAGCGCTCGAACAGCAGCTGCATCCCCATGCACGACCCGAACAGCGGCATCCCGGCGGCGGCGAGCTCGCGCAGCAGGTCGTCCAGACCGAGCTCCCGGATGGTGGCCATCGCCGCGGGAAACGCTCCCACGCCGGGGAGCAGCAGGCCGTCGGCGGCGCGCAACTCGGCGTGCTCGCGGGTGACAAACGCCCGCGCGCCCACCCTCTCCAGGGCCTTCTCCACGGAGCGGCGGTTGCCCATCCCATAGTCCACCACCGCGATCCGAGGCCCACCCGTGGCACTCATACGGTCAACCCGCCCGCGGCGCTCATGCGGTCAAAGTGCCCTTGGTGCTCGGGACCCCGGTCTCGGTGGGGTCGATCGCGCTCGCCTGGCGCAGGGCGCGGGCGAAGGCCTTGAAGGCCGCCTCGATCATGTGGTGGGCGTTGCTGCCCGCCTCCACCCGCAGGTGCAGGGTGAGCTTGGCGGCGTTGGCCAGCGCGCGGAAGAACTCCTCGGTGAGCTCGTGCTCGAAGCCCCCCGTGGCCCCGGGGGGCAGGGTGGCCTCGAACAGGGTGTAGGGGCGCCCGGAGATGTCGATCGCGCAGCTCGCCCGGGCCTCGTCCATGGGCACGGTGGCCGCCCCGTAGCGCGCGATCCCGCGGCGGTCCCCCAGCGCCTCGTCGAGGGCTTGGCCGAGGACGATCCCGGTGTCCTCCACCGTGTGGTGGGCACCCGTCCCCAGGTCCCCCCTGACGCGCACCTTCAGATCCATGCGCCCGTGGCGGGCGAGCAGGTCGAGCATGTGGTCCAGGAAGCCCACCCCCGTCTCCCGCGTGCCCGCCCCGGTCCCGTCGAGGGCGAGGGTCAGCCGCACCTCGGTCTCCTTGGTGGTGCGCTCGATGGTGGCGGTGCGGCTCATGGCTCTTGATTCTCCCCGATCCGGGCCTCCATCGAGCGGGCGTGCCACTCAAAGCCCTCCGCGCGGGCGATGGGGGCGCCGGCGGCGGCCAGCTTGCGCGCGGTCTCCCCCCCCACCTCACCGATCCGCACCTCCGCCATCCGCCGGCGGAAGTGACGCGGGGAGAGTCCCGAGGCGAAGCGCGCGGCGCCCCCGGTGGGGAGTATGTGGTTGGAGCCCGCCACGTAGTCCCCGAACGCGGTCCCCGCGGCGGCGCCCACGAACACGCAGCCCGCGCTGCGCACCAGCGGCGCCAGCGCCTCGAGCTCGGCGCCGATCAGCTGCAGGTGCTCGGGCGCGAACGCGTTGGCGATCTCCACCGCCTCGCGGGCGCCCGCGCTCTGCACCAGCACGCACGCACTGGCCTCCGCATCGGCCTCCGACTGGGGGTGCTCGGCGGCGAGGCGCTCGATCTCTCCCGCGAGCGCGTCCAGGGCACCCTCCGACGGAGATATCGCGGCCACGAAGCTGCCCGCCCCGTGCTCCGCCTGGGCGAGCAGGTCGAGTGCCACCAGGCGCGGGTCGGCATCCTCTCCGAGCACCACCAGCAGATCGCTGGGACCCGCGAACGAATCGATCCCCACGGTGTCCGAGAGCTGGCGCTTGGCCTCCTGGACGTACGCGTTGCCGGGCCCCACGATCACATCCACGGGCTCGACCGTCTCCGTTCCGTACGCTAGCGCGGCGATCGCCTGGGCGCCGCCCATGCGGTAGACACGCTCCACGCCCAGCAGCCGACACGTTCCCAGGATCGCCGGGTCGATCTGGCCGTCGCGCCCGGGGGGAGAGCACACCACCACGTCCAGCACCCCCGCCGCGCGGGCCGTGACCACGCCCATCACCACCGTGCTCGGATACGGCGCCCGGCCACCGGGCACGTACACCGCCGCGCGTGACACGGGCACCTCGCGCACGGTCACCCGCTGGCCCTGGGGCAGCTGAATCGAGATGTCCTCCCCCACACCCGCGTGGGCGATCTGGGCGACGTTGGCGATCGCCACCTGCAGCCCCGCCACCACGTCCAGGGGAAGCAGCTTGATCGCCTCGTCCAGCTCCTCCGCCGACACCACCAGCGGCCGGGGGTCGGCGCCCCCGGTGTCGAACTCACGCGTGTACTCGAGCACAGCGCCGTCTCCCTCGTTTTCCACCACCGCGATGATCTCCAAGACCACCTCCTCCTGCGCATAACCGCCGCCGGAGACGAGCGTGTGCAGGTGACTCGCCACGGCGGCGGGCGAATTCCCAAGCGACGAGGGCCCCTGGAAGCTCGGCACCTCCCCCGGCTGCAACCGTTCAACGCGCACGCATCCGCTCCAGCAGGTCGTCGATGGCGCCGGCCTTGAGCTTGTGGGCCACGGGGTTGGCGATCAGGCGGGCGGTGCACTCGAAGATCTCCTCGCGCACCTGGAGGTTGTTCTCGTGCAGGGTGGTCCCGGTGGCGGTGAGGTCCACGATCGCCTCCACCAAGCCGGTGAGGGGGGCGAGCTCGACGGAGCCCTTGACCTCGACGATCTCCGCCTGGCGGCCGGTCTCCTCGAAGTGGCGGGCGGCTGTACGGGGATACTTGGTGGCCACCCGCATCACTCCCAAACGGCGGAGGGCCTCCATGGCGGGGTCGGGCTCGCCGGCGATCGAGGCGAGCACCATCGTGCAGCGCCCGTAGCCGAGGTCGAGCAGCTCGTACACCTCGCGGCCTCCCCCGCTGAGGCTGCCGGTCGATCCCCGCTCGCCGGTCTGTTGGGCGAGGAGCTGCTCGGCGAGCACGTCCTTGCCGGTGATCCCCAGGTCGGCGGCGCCGGCCTCCACATAGGTGGGCACATCGGAGGGGCGCATGGTGATCACCCCGATCTCCTCGAACAGGAGCTTGCGGTCGTTGCTGCGCAGCTCCCCAGTGTCCGCCCCCAGTCCGGCGAGCAGGGCCACCGTCTCGTCGAACAGGGCGCCCCTCGGGACCGCCAAGGTGAGGTTGTTCAGAGCGTTCATTTGCGATCGTCCGCGTGGGTCGGTTGCCCTCGTGGCGTGTGGGCGCTGGCCGAAACGGGGATGCTGGCCGAAACGGGGTTTTGCGCCGAAGGCGCATGTCTACCGGATTCGGTCG
>DATMPY010000245.1:0-23146 GCA_035566955.1 Solirubrobacteraceae bacterium
CTCGGTGTTCCGTTCGTTGTCTGCAGCGGTGACGCGGTCGGTCCCTACCTGCGCCTGCGCTCGCCTCCCGCCGGGTTGATCGGCGCGCTTTACGAGCGTCTCCTGTGCCGGCGCTGCGCCGGCTACGTCGGCTGGACGCCCTATCTGGTGGGGCGGGCGCTCACATTTGGCGCCCCGCGGGCGATGACCGCGCCCGGATGGGCGCGCACGCGGGCGACGACGGACGCGCGCGCGTCGATCCGTCGTCGGCTTGGAATTCCCGCAGACGCGCTCGTGGTGGGCTTGGCGGGCTCACTGGACTGGAGGGAGAGTGTGGGCTACGTGTACGGGCTGGAGCTCGTCCGCGCCGTGGTGCGCCTGGAGCGGCGCGACATCATGGCGTGCATCGTCGGCGAGGGCTCCGGTCGCGGGCGCCTGGAAGAGCTGGCGGGAGTCGATCTGGGAAGCAGGGTGCTGCTGCCGGGTCGCGTGCCGCCGGCCGAGGTCGCCGACTACCTCGCGGCGTTCGACCTCGCAAGTCTTCCCCAGAGCGTCGATCGGGTTGGCGCGTTTCGCTACTCCACCAAGCTCAGCGAGTACACGGCCGCCGGGCTGCCGATCGTCACCGGCCAAACTCCGGCCGCCTACGATCTCGACGACGGCCGCTTCTGGAGGCTGCCCGGCTCAGCGCCCTGGAGCCCGATCTACATCGGCGCGCTGGCGGAGCTCCTGGAGGCGCTCACCCCCGAGGCACTCGCCACGCGGCGCGAGGCTGCGCTCCGCGAACGGGGCGATCCCTTTGACATGTTCGCGCAACAGCGGCGGATGTGCGCGTTCATAGAGGATCTGCTGCGAGAGCGCGCTTCGCAACCTCGGTGAGGTCAGGGCCATTCCCTGTCCCCTAAGATCTGACCGCCGCGGCCACTTCTCTCGGCGAGGTCGTCGCTTGCGAACCGCCCGAGACCATGCACACGCCGAGGCCCGCGTACGGGAAGAAGAGGTCACGCCCGATCGTGTGCGCGGCACGGTGAACGAGACGGGACCAGCGAGCCCGCCGACCCCCGTAGAGGCGCCCTGCGTTGAAGGTCGAGGGAAGGAGCTTTTGCGTGCCCACGCTGAGGTCGTCAAGCGGTATGAGAGCCACGCCCACCAGCCATCGCATGTCGGCGATATCGAGGGTGCACCCGTTGCGACGAGCGAACTCCAGGAAGAAATCCGGCATCGGGCGCCAGTAATCGCCGGGGAAATCGTGGAGTTGCCAAACCGTGGGTCCAGCGACGACCAGTGCCCCGCCGCCGGCGAGCAACAGCAGGGCGTGCTCGAGGACGCGAATCGGGTCGTAGACGTGCTCCAAGAGGTTCATGACCAGAACGGTGTCCCAGCGTCGCCCGATACTGGTGACCGCGTCGCGATCGAGCAGATCCAGGGTGAAGTCGACACCGGGGCCCGCCTCGATGTCGGTGCCCTCCCACTGCAGGCCGCCCCGCTCGCAGAGTGCCCGGAAATTGCCCCCATCGAAGCCCTGGCGGTTGTAACTTCCCAGCTCGAGCACCGTTCCGTGGATGGCGTCGCTGTCGATCAGATGCTGGACGTAGAGCAAATCCGACGGCGCCGCCATGGGCGCGGATCGTAGCGCGTACCGAGGTGCGCATCCTTCACGCCCTGCACACACGCAGCACGCAGCTGCACTGTATGCTGCCCCGCCATGACGGGCTCCGACTGGAAAAGCCACGCGGGCGCTTTCATGCATAGCCACTCCCGCGCGCGGATCCTCCAGAAACGCATAACACGCCCTGCCAGGCGCGCCGCGTTGCCAATCTTCGCAGGCGCCGGCCGCGGGCTGCGGGTGCGCTTCGGCGACTCCGCCCTCACCCGCGCCGTCGCGCGCGTGGAGCCGCAGGTCGAGGACACGCTGCTGTCACTCCTGCGCCCCGGCGATGTGTTCTTCGACGTCGGCGCCAACGTGGGCTGGTACAGCCTGCTGGCCGCTCGCGCGGTGGGGAGCGCGGGAAAGGTGATCGCCTTCGAGCCCTCGGTGTCGAACGCCGCCCTGCTGCAGGAGAACGTCGCCGCCAACCGGCTCACCAACGTGACCACGATCGCGGCCGCTGTCACCGACGAAAGCGGATGGGCGACCTTCCTCTATGGAGGCAGCCTCGAGGGCCGTCTCAGCAAAGACGACAGCGAGGCACAGGCCAGGCGGCGGGCCGGGCGCAAAACCCCCAAGCGCTCCTGGGTCGTGCCGATCCTGGCGCTTGACTCATGGCTCGCCGAAACGGCGCAGCCGCCGCCGAGTGTGCTGAAGATCGACGTCGAGGGCGCCGAGGTCGGTGTCCTGCGGGGCATGACCGAGACGCTGCGCACAGCCAAACCGGTGCTGATCATCGAGTTGCACAACACGCGCGCGGAAGTCGCCGACCTGCTCGACAGCGTCGGCTACGAGCATGCCCCGATCGAGTCCGATGCGTCTACCCGCGAGGGACCGTGGTGGGCCCATGTTCTTGCGCGGGCCCAGGATGCGTCTTCTCCCGCCGGCCAGCCAGACGCGCGTACAGCTCGTGGTGCGTTGCTGCCATCTCCTTCCAGCTGAAGGCGAGCGCCGATTGGCGCGCGGCCTGCCCCAGCCGCTCCCTGAGCGCGGGATCAGCCGAGAGACGTCCCAGCCGCTCGGCGATCATCGAGGGCTCGCGCGAGATCCGAAAGCCGTTGTGGCCCTCGCCGATCAGCTCCCGCACGCCGCTCACCGGAGTGGCGAGAATCGGCAGGCCGCTCGCCGCCGCCTCGAATGTGACCAGCGAGAAGGTCTCGTAGCTGGAGGGCAGCACGAAGGCATCGGCGAGCGCATAGACGAGCTGCACGTCGGATGTGACTCCCAGCCAGCGCACCGCCCCGCCGACACCCAGCGAGTCGGCCAGCTCCTGATAGCGCCGCCGATCGCCGTCGCCGGCTACAACCAGATCCCACTCCGGCGCCAGCGCGAGCGCTCGTATCAGCGGCTCGAGACCCTTGCGCTCCCACTCGCTTCCGACGAACGCCGCCACCAGCCGCCCCTCGCCGATTCCGAGCGCACGACGCATCGCGCGCGCGTCCTCGGCGCGTGCGTCGGGTGTGAAAATCTCGGTATCGACCCCATTGTGAATCGTGAGCACGCGATCCGCCAGCTCGGGGTAATGCGCGCGCATCTCCTCCGCCACGCCCTCGGACACACATACGAAGGAGGCGGAGCCGTTGGCGCGGTAGCACAGCCGCTCGGCCGCCCGCTTCACACCCCTCACGGCCTTCACGTGCGCGCGAAACGACATGCTGGAGCGGCTGGAGAAGGCCGGCCCCACCTGGTGGCAGTAGTGAACCGCGATCACATCGACGCGGTTGAGCACGATCGCCCCGGTCGCCTGCACCACTCCGCGGCGCCACCTGCGCACCGCGAGCGATCCCGCAAGCACAAACCACGGGTATGCCACAAGAAAAGGACGGCTGGGGCCCCGCACCCGGCGAAACACGACTCCCGCGTCCGCCGGCAGCTCGCATGTCCGCGAGATGACTGTAACCCTGTGCCCCAGAGCGCGCAATCCCACGATCAGCTCGCTCAGCACCCGCTCCATCCCACCCACCGAGCCGATGTCGTTTGCGACAATGGTTACGTCGCACGCCGCCGCCGGCCGCAGAATCCCGTTCTCGGTCTCGGCTTCCATAGCTCCAGTTCCCCTTGGTAGAGTCGCAGCTTACTGGACCTTACCCCGCGAACGTCTGCAGGCGCCGGGCAACAACAGACGTATCAACTATGTATCAACTATTTCACACCACCGTCCAAGCGATACATAATGAGCACAGTCGCACAGCAGCTGCCATCGCGGTCCCCCGGGCCTACCGATTTGTCCAAACCACCCCCTGAGCGGCCCCAGCGCACGTGAGCGAAATCGCAGAGCGAACCCCATCTCTGACCCGCCGGGCCTACCGGTTTGTCAACCGACCCTACTACTGGTATCGACCCGCCCAACTCGCGCTGCGGTTGCGCACGGCGAGCACTCCGAGGCTGCCGGCCGCGGGCGGTCCGGACGGGGCGCCACGCCTGCTGCGCACCGCGTGGGGCTCGCACCTGTACTGCTGGCCCGACCCGCTCGGCAATGCGATTGCAAGAACCGGGATCTATGACCTGATCGTCGCCGAGACGCTCGGGCGGCTCGCCGATCCGGGCGAGACGGCGATCGACGCCGGCGCCAATGTGGGCGTGATGTCCAATCTGCTCGCGCACGCCGTCGGGCCGGCGGGCCGCGTGGTCTCATTCGAGCCCCACCCGCTCATCTTCGAGACACTGCGCAGCAACGTCTCGCGCTGGAGGGCGATCGAGGGACTCGACACGATCACGATCCGCCAGGCCGCGGTCTCCTCTTCGGGGGGCGTTCTCCCACTGACGGTCGAGCCGGACGTGTTCGCCGGCAACAAAGGCACGGCCTCGCTCGAGCGATCCGACCCCGGCAACCAATCTGACCCCGGCAACCGATCCGATCCCGCCAACGTCACCGACGTCGACACCGTCCGGCTCGCGGAGGAGCTCGCAGGTCCGATCGGCGTGCTCAAGCTCGACGTCGAGCACCACGAGCTCGCGGCCCTGCGCGGCGCCGAGCCGCTGCTCTGCGGCGGGCTGATCCGGGACATCCTCTTCGAGGAGCACAGGCCGCCCCCGACCCCGGTGACGGAGCTGCTGGAAGCCCACGGCTACACGGTGCTCGGGGTACGCCAGGGAACGATCGGACCGGTGCTGTCCACACCGGCAGACGTATATGAGAAGCAGCTGTGGGATCCCCCGACGCTGCTCGCGACGCTCGACCCCGCTCGCGTACGGAGGCGGCTGGGACGGCGGGGGTGGGTCTGCCTGACGACACGACTGCGCTCCGCACGCGCCCTGCGCGCGAGCGCCGTGTAGGTCGGTGGGGATGCACGCACACTCAGACCAGCTCGCCTCCGCCGGCACTACGATGCGCGCATACTCAGACCAGCTCGCCTCCGCCGGCACGTCGATGCGCGAGATCGTGCAGGCCGCGCTCGACGCCGCCCGGCCCGAGGTGGGGCTGCGCTGGCTGGACATCGGCTGCGGGCGCGGAGACCTGCTGCGTAGGATACGGGGCGAGTGGCAGCCCGCCGCACTCTGCGGCGCGGACCCGATCGACTGGCTCGACGACGACCTGCGGGGAGATGTCGAGTTTCACACCTTGGCCGCCGAGCAGGCCGATCGACTCCCCAGCGCCGACCGCGTGCTGCTGGTCGAGGTGATCGAGCATCTCGAGGCGCCCTGGAGCGCCCTGCGCACGGCCGCCCGGCTGGTCGCGCCCGGCGGCCGGATCGTTGTCTCCACACCGAATCTCGCCACCCTGCGCCACCGCCTCGAGCTCACCCTGTGCGGCAATCTGACGAGCTTCCGCCCCGACTATCAGCCCCACGTCTCACCGGCGCTTCCCCATGTCACCGCCAGAATCCTCGCCGAGGAGGGTCTTACCGTCGAGCCACCGGGCTTCGCGGGAGCGGATGTGATCTCACTCGCCAGGGGGCGGGTGTGGCCAGAGCGGGTGCGGCTGCGCTATCCCGTGCTCACATCGATCTCGATCGTGATCGCGGCCCGCCGAGAGCCGCTTCGAGCTGGTGAAAGAACCGCTTTCGCATAGCGACGTCCGTGAAGTCGCGCAGGAAGCGCTCCCTGCCGGTCTGCGCGATCGTGCGTCGCTGCTCGGGTGAGACCAGCAGCGATTCAAGTGCATCCGCGAGCGCAGCCGGCTCGCCCGAACGCGCCAGCACGCCCGTGCGCCCGTGCTCGATGAACTCGGCCGGACCGCCCGAGTCAACCGCGAGGACCGCCACGCCCCGCGCCATCCCCTCCAGCAGCACGATGCCGAACGGCTCGGGGTCGGATGCGTTGACGAGAATGTCCATGTGCTCGATGTACGGTCCCGCGTCCGGAACCTGGCCGGCCAGCGTAACCGCGCCCTCGAGGCCCAGGCTCGAGATCAGCGGCCGCAGCGAGGCGGCATACTCGGAGGAGAAGCCGTAGGCGTCGCCCCCCACGATTACCGTGTGCAGCTCGTGTCCCCGTTCGCGTAGCAGTGCCTGCGCGCGCAGCAGCCGATCCTGACCCTTCCACGGCTGCAGGCGTCCCACCAGGCCAACCACGGGAACTCCCAGCGCAAGCTGCAGGGGGGCGCGCTCCGGGTTGGGGCACGGAACGGGTGAGCCGGCGGCGACCACGAACGTCGGCCGCCCCGGGGAGAGCCGCGCCTGGGCCCGCACGGCCGCCTCGGAGCAGCACCCGACCGCAGCGGCGGGCAGCGCCGTCGCACAGCGATCCAGCCAGTGACCCGTCGGAATCAGATGCTGCCACCACACGACCCGGTCGGCCATCCCTGCGAGCGTCGCCGCGGGAGCGCCGTAGAGCTGAGTTTTCGCCGCCCAGTTGAGGATCGCATCCGGCTGGCGGCGACGCATCATTTGCGCCAGCCGCACAACCGTCGCAGCCCATCGGTGCGCCTCGCGCAGGCGCCCGGCCGGTATCACCGCGACTCGCAGACCGGCGTCGCTCAATTCTTGCGGCCAGGGCCCGGACTCGAAGAACACGGGCTCGAGCTCATGGCCGTGCTCGCGGGAGCCCTCCAGCAGCATCTGCAGCATCGCCTCGGCCCCCCCCAGGCGCTGCCCCCACGGCAGCGTTATCAGGATGCGCACTCGGGCCGCCTCTACTGAGCCTGGATCCACCGACCGCGAGATCGCACCGGCACCGGGGGCTCCGCCCGTTCTTGGTGGAGCCAGGCCGAGGCATTGTTCGCGGCCCTCTCACGGGAGCTCATCACCGACCCACGAGCACTGCGGGCGACATCTCGCGGATCCGGTGGCGCCATGGTCGGTTCAGAGCCTACTGCGCGATGGGCTTGCGAGTTTGTCAAGCGACTTCTCCAAGTCTTCACATCTTTTTGCTGGCCAGAGCGTCAGATGAATTCCCCAAGACTTCACATCTACTCAGCCGCGGGTGAATAGCTTTGGCGCACGCTCGGTTGTGAATCAGCCGGGGAGCCCGTGATGAGCAACATCTCCACCCCCACTCAGCCAACCGAACACATCGCAAGCCCCCCACCGTCAAGCCAGTCTATCGGCTCGAACGTCGAACCCCCAGCTCTTTTCACCAATTTTTCACCACACTCCTGGCGGGTCAGTATCGCGCACGACTACCTGCTCGTGATGCGCGGCGCCGAGCGCACGTTCGCGGCGATCGCCGACCTCTATTCGCAAGCACCGATCTTCACGCTGCTCTATGACGAGCAGGGCACCAACCGGCGCTTCGCCGAGCGCGCGATCACGACCTCGCCGCTGCAGCGGCTGGGAGTTGGCCAAGCGAATTTCAGACGGCTGCTGCCGCTGTACCCATACGCCGTCGAGCGCCTGCGCCCGCCGGCATGTGACGTGGTGATCAGCAGCAGCAGCGCCTTCGCCCACGGGATGCGCGTCCCCGACGGCGCCGCGCACGTCTGCTACTGCTACACCCCGTTCCGCTACGCCTGGTATGAGGAAGCCTGCGCCCTCGGCGAGGTCCCGCCGCTGCTGCGCCCACTGCTGCGTCGGCAGCTGCACCGCATGCGCAGCTGGGATCGCGCCGCCAGCGAGCGGGTCGACGCCTACATCGCGATCTCCGAGCTCAGCCGCGAGCGGATCCGGCGCTACTACGGCCGCAACGCCCCCGTGATCCACCCGCCCGTGGAGATCCACCGCTTCGCACCAGGCAAGCCCGGCGACGCGCTGCTGGTCGTCTCCGAGTTCGTGCGCCACAAGCGCCTGCACGTCGCGCTGGAGGCAGCCCACCGCGCGGGTGTCCCGATCCGCGTTGTCGGTTCGGGGCCCGACCACGCCGCGCTCAGGGAGGCTTACCCCAACGCCGAGTTCCTCGGGCGCGCCAGCGACGAGGAACTGGCGGAGCTGTACGCGAGCGCGCGCGCCGTGGTGGTGCCGAGCGTCGAGGAGTTCGGCATCACGGCCGTGGAGGCCCAAGCGGCCGGCCGGCCGGTGATCGCAGCCGCCGCGGGAGGGGCGCTCGAGACCGTGCTCGACGGGCAGACGGGACGGTTGGCGCGCCTGGACGATGTCGATTCCTTCGCGCAGGCGATCCGCGAGCTCGACGAGCTCGACTTCGATCCGGCGCGCGCCGTACAGAACGCGGAGCGCTTCTCGGTGGCCGCCTTCCAGCGTCGGCTGGCGGAGGAGGTGGCGCGCGCGATCCAGCGCAGCGGCGAAGCGCGGGTGGATCGCGACGCGAACGCCGCCCGGGCGCACACCGTCCACCGGTATCCTGTCGAGGAGACCCACCTGCCGATCGCGGCGTGTGCAGCTGAACAGCTCTGATCCGGCCCTTGCCGGCGAGGAGACTGCGCCAAGGGCTTTGGCCCGTACGGCAACGGCGCGCTCGGCAAGGACTTGAGCGGATTAGCCGCAGTGCGCACCACGACACCCACCAGATCGCTGCGGATCGCGTGGCTTGGAGCGGCCCCCGGGGAGGGTGGCGGCGTGCCGGGCGTGGCGACCGAGCTCCTGCGTGGCCTCACCGCGGTCGGCCACAGGATCGACTGCTTCATCCCCGCGGCCGCGTACCAGCCGCCCGCCGAATTGGCGGGCAACGAGCGCCTGACGTTCATCTGGGGGACGGGCGACTGGAGGTGGGACCGCTGGTACAGCCGCACGCGGATCGGAGCGTTCGCGAGCGGATTGGTCGCGCGCGGACTCGCATCGCTGCGCCTGCGGCGGGAGATCGCCGCCCGGCACGCACGCGCGCCGTACGACGTGCTCTACCAGTTCTCGAACATCGAGAGCCTCGCGGCGCCTCCGAGCGTGGCCCGCGAGGTGCCGCTGGTCATCCACCCCGAGACCCACGTCGCGGGCGAGCTGCGCTGGATGATCGCCGAGCGGCGCCTCGCGCTGCGCTGCCAACCCCGCCGCACGTTCGCGTTCGTGGCGGCGATCATGGGCCTGCGCGCGCTCGTGCAGCGGGTCCGGATTCGCCGTGCCAACCTGCTCGTGTGCATCAGCGGCGTGTTTCGCGACCACATGGTGCGCGACTATGGCTTTCCCCGCAGCGCCACCGTCGTCGTGCCGAACCCGGTTCGCGTCGAGCGGTTCGCCGGCGAGGAAAGAGGGCTCGGAGCGCCACCGACCGTGCTGGTGCTGGGGCGGGTGGCGGTGCGCAAGGGCATCGACGACGTGGTGGCGGTGGCGAGGACGCTGCTGGAGCGCGAAGTCGACGCGCGGATCCGCGTGGTGGGCGGCCCGAGCCTCTGGTCGGACTACACGCCGCTGCTCGCGGACCTGCCGGGCGAGAACGCCGAATACGCCGGCGGCGTTCCCGCGCCGGAGATTCCCGCGGAGCTCGCCCGTGCCGACATCCTGCTGCAGGCCAGCAGATATGAGCCCTTCGCCCTCACCGTCGCGGAGGCGCTGGCCGCCGGGCTGCCGGTGGTGGCAAGCAGTGAGGTCGGCGCGATCGAGGGGGTGGAGCGCACTGTGCTCATCGAGGTCGCGCCCGGCGACGTCGCCGGGATGGCCACCGCGATCGCCACGCTGCTGCAGCGGATCGAGGCCAACCCGCGCGAGCTGCGATCGGCGGCGCGCGCGGAGGCCGAGCGGCTGTTCGCTCCCGAGGTGGTGTGCGGGCGGATCTCGCACGCGCTCGAAGCGCTCGTGAGCGCTCGTGAGCGCGATGCGAGAGTGAGCCCGGAAGTGAAATCGCCACTGTCGGCACGCGCGGAGCCACCCGCCGGCGGGAATGTCACCCACAGTTACACTCCAACGCCATGACGGTATCGACACACCCGTCCGCGACCGCTCAGCTGCAGGGCGGGAGGGTGCCCGACTTCTTCATCGTCGGTCATCCCAAGAGCGGCACCACCGCGCTGTTCGACGCGTTACTACACCACCCGCAGATCTACATGTCCCCCAACAAGGAGCCGTGGTTCTTCGCCTCCGAGCTGAGCCAGCCGACCGCTGATCGCGCGCCGCGACCGAGCGGCACCGGCTGGACGCCGGAGACGTTCGAGCAGTACCTAACGCTGTTTGCAGACGCCGGCCCGCAACAGTGCGCGGGCGAGGCCTCAGCGCTGTATCTCTGGTCGCGCACCGCCGCGCAGCGCATCGCCGAGGTACAGCCCGAAGCGCGCATCGTGGCGATTTTGAGAGAGCCCGCGAGCTTCCTGCGCTCGCTGCATCTGCAGTTCGTGCAGACCTACATCGAGACCGAGACCGATCTGCGCACGGCGCTGTCGCTGGAGCAGGCGCGGAGGGGGGGCAGGCACATACCTGACAACTCCTACTGGCCGGGAGCGACGCTCTACTCCGACCACGTACGTTACGTCGAGCAGCTGCACCGCTTTCACACCGTCTTTCCCCGCGAGCAGGTGATGGTGCTGATCTACGATGACTTCCGTCGCGATAACGAGGCCACGGTGCGCGCGGTGCTGCGCTTCCTCGATGTGAGCGACACCACGCCGGTCGCGGTGCGGGAGGTGAACCCGACGGTGAGCGTGCGGGCGCGGGGCTTGCACGAGCTGGTGCACACGATCGCCGTGGGGCGGACACCACTCGCGCGAGCTGTGAGGAACACAGCGGTGAGGCTCGCGCCCCGAGGGCTGAGCCGCGAGTCGGCGCTGGCGATCCGCGACCGCATCTTCTTCACCAAGCCCCAACCGCCCGATGAGGATCTGATGCGCGAACTGCGTCACCGCTTCAGGCCGGAGGTGGTGGCGATCAGCGAGTACCTGGGTCGGGACCTCGTCAAGCTGTGGGGCTACGGCGATGCCTGATGGGGGCACTCCGTGATCTCCGCGTCGGGGGACGCGGGTCACGATCACGAGGACGGCGGGGGAGCGCAGGCGAGCGCAACCCGCACGACGGCAACCCCTACGGCCATCCAGACCGCCGCGCAGGCGCCGCCCGATCCCGCATCGATCTCGGTGATCGTCCCCACCTTCAACGACGTGACCCGCATCGGCGATGCGCTGGAGTCGATCCTTGCGCAGACGCTGTCTCCAGGTGAGGTGGTGGTATGCGACGACGGCTCCGAAGACGGGACCGAGCGGTTCGTGAGGGAGTTCGCCGCGCGGCGAACCGGTGAGCGGGCGGGTGGTCGGGCGGGTGAGCTCCAAGTCCGCTACCTACGGCTGGCCTCCCGCTCCGGCGCCGCAGCGGCGCGCAACGCCGGGATCGCGGCCGCTCGAGGAGAGTGGATCGCAAACTGTGACTCCGACGACGTGTGGGCGCCGAGGAAGCTCGAGCGTCAGATCGAGTTCCTCCGCCGGTGGAAGGGCGAGCGGCGCATCGCGCTGCTGGGCACGCACGGCCACAACATGAACGACGCAAGAAAGATCATTTCGCCGGCAATCATGGGCCCCACGTGCGAAGACGATTACAACGAGCTGGTGCACAGGGGCGAGATCTTCTACGTGATTCACTCGTCGGCGCTGTTCACTCGCGCCGATTTCCTGGCGGTCGGCGGCTACTCGAGCGAGTACGGAGCGGCCGACGACTACCCCTTCTTCTGCAGGATGGCCGAGCGGGGGGTGGTGCTCAACATCCCCGAGCCACTCGTCTACTACCGCAAGCGCGCGGGCTCCGTGCAGTTCAGCCGCTTCTGGGATCTGCGCCAGGACGTGATGCGCCTGACTGTAAACCAGCGCCGGCTGGCCAACGGCGAGCCTCCGATCGGGCGCGATGAGTTCGCGGCCCAACTCGCCGCCGCGCCCGCCCGGGAGCGGTTCAGGCGCCGCAGGCAGCTATGGGGCTACTACTACTACAAACTCGGCTCCACCCACCTGGTCAACGGCAGCCGCATCCGCGGGGGTCTGGAGCTGGCGCTAGCCTCGGTACTCGACTCCGCGCGGGTGCGCGCGGGAGTCCTCAACGCCGTTCGGGCTCGGCGTCCCCGGCGTCTCGCGGCCCGAGAGGGGGAACCCATGGTCGAGCTTTTTCGTCAACCTTGACTATGCCCGAGCTGGTCGCGCTCAGTGGTTTCCAAACCCGTCCCACGAACTCGTCCCGCGCTTAGTAGTGCTTTGTCGGGTCTGGTGCTCTGAGCCGATTCCTGGGCATCTCGGACCTCAAGATCCGCTCAACCAGGCCAATGCAGGGATTCTTGCCGTCCATGTCGTGTCAGCCAATCCGGCCGAGGCGAGTTGACAAAGCGCTGTTAGGCCAGATCGGTCCTACAACCCCCGCCGCCCGAGCACGTGCGGCACGGTGCGCAGCAGGATCTTGACGTCCTTCCAAAGCGACCAGTTGGCGACGTAGCGGTAGTCGATCGCCACCATCTCATCGAGCGGCGCCCGCGCCGGACCGAGGATCTGCCAGGGGCCGGTCATCCCCGGCATCAGCTCCAGGCGGCGGCGGTGACGACCGGCGATGCGCTCGTCCTCCTCGACCACCAGCGGTCGAGGGCCCACAAGGCTCATCTCGCCTTTGAGGATGTTCAGCAGTTGGGGCAGCTCGTCCAGTACGCTGCGGCGCAGGAACCGCCCGACGCGGGTCACGCGGGGATCCGCGGCGATCTTGAAGAGGCCCCCGCCGGCCTCGTTGAGCTCGCGCAGCGCCTCCTTCATCGCGTCCGCCCCGGGGACCATCGTGCGGAACTTCAGCATCCGAAAGCGCCGCCCGTGGCGACCGACCCGCTGCTGGCCGAACAACACCGCGCCGCCCCCGTCGAGCTTGATCGCCGCCGCGATCGCGATCATCAGCGGCGCGAGCGCCAGCAATCCGACCACGGCTCCGAGCACGTCCAGCGTGCGCTTGACCCGCAACGATGAACGCGTAAGGTCGAAGCGCCTGACGCGCATCACCGTCACCCCGTGCAGGTCGTCGAACTCCAGCCCAAAGTCGACCGCCGCCGGCCTGGGCACGTAGGCCACAGGGCGGACCGCTCCGCGGTCTACGCCGCTCAGCCCCCGCCGCTCCGCTTCGCTCCCCGTCTCGACATTCATATCGCTGCGAGCTGCTCCTTCTCTTTCCGCCACCGCCGGCTATGCACGCCTCCGCCCGTCGGACATGGTGCACGGCGGGCATCGGATAGATGTCGAGATTCCGTGATTAAGCTCAGGTGGCAAGCCCCACGGCGCCACCTCCACCATCTCTTCCAGCCCACGGACCTCGCTCCCGCGGCCCCACACTGGAACCCTCCTCCTGACGTGCTTCGACCGAGCGTTAGCGGGGACCCTCACCACGCGCCCGTCCTGGGCCAGCCCACGGACCTCGCTCCCGCGGCCCCACACTGGGACCCTCCTCCTGACGTGCTTCGACCGAACGTTAGCGGGGACCTCCACCACGCGCCCGTCCTGGGCCAGCCACAACGACAACCGGGCCGCCCATCCTTGGGCGGCCCGGTTGGGTACTACATGGCTCTCAGGTTCTCTCTGGCTCCGCCGCCGCAGCGGCGCTCGCCGAACCTACAGCCAGTTGATCAAAGGCAGAGCTTCTTTGGACTTCGCCAGAATGACGCTGGTCAGTGCCAGGTAATCATTGTTGACGACTTCTTTCTGTCCACCTTTCGTGTCAATCATGTAGGCCAGGTAGTTCTCCACCGTCGTGGCCTCGCCCTGGGTCGTGCCCGGGTACGCTTTGTAGTTCGAAAGCACGAGATCATAGGTGAGCCCGCAGATCGCGTAGGTTTTCGAGAACTGCTTGGTCGTCACTTCGTTCCACGTGCTTTCCACGGACGGCGGCGGGAATGACGCGAGCCCGTTGGAGTATTCAGTGCTTTTGCAGTTGGCCGACGCCCTTTTTTCGGTGTCTTTGTTCGACGAAGGGTCAGCGTAGGTGCCCGGCCCGTTTTCGAGCTCAGCCCAGAATGACTGAGTTTTTTCGCCGCCCAAGGGCGGTGCGAAGTAGCCACCATATTCCACGTTACGCGCGTCGGCCAGGTTTGCGTACCCGATGCTTCCCGGGGTTTCCGCCACCTTCTTGACCAGACCTTCGCCTTTGGCGCCTTTGGTGGCTCCGACACCCGTAGGCCACAGCGTGCTGCACGATACGCCGCCGCATTTGGTCCCTTCAGACAGCTGGTTCCACGTGAAGTTGCCCGACGCGGTTGTCAGTTCACCTTCGTTGCTCCAATGCAGGAAGCGCTTGAAGATGTGCGTCGTGCCCGAACCATCTTCCCGTACGACGGTCGTGATCGGCGTGTTCGGGTTGCACACGGGGAACGTGAACGTCAGCGTGTCGCTGGCAACGGTTTTGGTCGCTGCCTGCGACAACGTCAGCGAGTTCCCGCTGATGGAGAGCACGGTCGTCCCCGCAGGAATCCCGGTACCGGTGACTGTCGTTCCCTTCCTGACTCCCGGGAAGCCTTTTGAGACCACCGTGACGACTGCCGAACCTTCGGTCGTCGCAACTTTCGCCACTTTCACGGGGGCCTTCTGGACGATTTTGTCGCCATCGTCGGTGATGCTGCTCCATTCGGTGACCGTTCCGGCAAAGATGCCCTCCAGGGTCGACTGGTTCAGCGTCAGACGGTGCAGCGCTGCCGTGGATGCACCTTCGCAGCCTTCCGGCAGGTTGATGATCACGGCAACCGCCCCCTGCAGGACCGGGACGGTGAGAACTTTCCCGCCGGCCGCTTTGGTGCCCTTTGCTTCGAGTTCGCCTTTTTCGACAGAGTTCACGGTGTTGTCCGTGCCGATGAAGGCGTCGTTGCCGAATTCTTCTTTCACGTTCCAGGCTTCAAAGCCTTTGCCGCTGCTGGTCGAGGTGTAGGTCACCACCGGTTTTGCGCCGCTTCCCTGACTACCACTGCACGCGGTCAAGACGGTCGAAGGCGCAGTGTTGAACTTGATGTTCCACACTTTGATCTGGGCTTCCGCCTGGAGCGACGAGCCCGCCGCTCCAATGTTTCCACCTTCGCATTTTGTCAGCAGAGCAGCGTTGGCGGCCCCCGGCGCTACGAGGGCGGCTACCGTCGCCGCTGAGACGATGCACGCCGGCAATATGCCGCGTGCAGAGAGGAACTTCATGACTCGACTACCTCCTGGTTGCATTAGCAGGTTCCGATGCCTAGCGCGGGATCACTCCCGCTACATGCACCCTCCCACGCATCTGGGGTGCTGCGTGTTATCAAGCTGGTTTTCCGTCCCGGTTTGTGACGCGTAAAGCCAAGTTCACACAATAGTCACATCTATTTACTACTTGTTCACGTCTTAGTGCTCGAGTATCCCGGTTGCAGTGCCTGAATATCTTGGTTGCAAACCGCCATAACATGGTCGCCACCACGACCTCGTAGCGCTGTACCAAGACCTCGCGGCGCCGCACCATACCCGTGGCGTATGACGCCCGACGGCGGCCCGATGATGCACGCATGGACACATGCCACACGATGGCTTCTCCCGGCACCGTGAGAAGCCATCGTGTCCAGCTCATGGGCTCTACTTCTTCTTTTTCCTGCTCTTTGCCTTGCTCCCATATCTTTTACGCGCCGTCGCTTCGCACTTCGCGCGCTTGCCCTTCGGCCCCTTCTTGCAGGACTTGAGCGCTTTCGTCAGCAGCTGGGCACGGGTAGGTGGCTTGGATTTGGCTTTCCCTTCTTCTTCCTTCTTCTTCGCCACTTCTTCTTCCTGATGCTTCTTCGCGGCTGCGGCCGCCGCTTCTTCTTCCTGATGCTTTTTTGCGGCTGTGGCTGCTTCTTCTTCCTGATGCTTCTTTGCGGCTGCAGCCACGGCTGCTTCTTCTTCCTGATGCTTTTTGGCTTCGGCTTCTTCTTCTTCTATTCTCTGCTTGGATCTTTCCGTTGTGAACGTCTTGTCTTCGCCATAGCTGGGCACGCCCCCGCTTTCCGCGACGATCCGGTAGTGATAGGTGGTGCTTGCGCTGAGACCCGTCGGTGACGCGGATACCGGGACTGGGCCTGTGCCAGACCCGGGGGATGATGCGCACGGCACGTGCGAGCCATAGGCGTTCGTCGTGCCGTATTCGAACTTGCATTCAGTCGACGCGCCTTCCGGGTTCACCATCGCATGCAGCGTCGCGGAGCTTTCCCCGATTGGCGCCGCGCCTTCGGTGATTGGCTTGGAGGCCGAACCCGTGGCGAACGTCTGGTCCAGACCTTCGCCCTTTTCGTCATGTTTGTTGACGGCGACGATCCGAAAATGATAGGTGGTGTCTTTGACGAGACCCGAGAGGTGCGCCGAGACTTCAACCGGTTCTTCGCCCGATCCCGGGGACGATGCGCACGGGATCTGCGAACCATAGAGGTTCGTGGTGCCGTATTCGAACTTGCATTCGGTCACCTGCTGGCCGTTGGGGTTGACAGTTCCCTTCAGAGTCGCTGAGACGCCTTCGGCGATCCCTTCTTCGGTGACAGCCTTCGGCGGGCCGACGACGTCGATCTTCCATTCCTTTTCGAGCACCGGCGTCGCAAGGTTGTCGGTGTGGATCTTCTCTTTGATCGTCAGCTGACCGGTTTTCGTGAAGGTATGTTGGATTTCGACGGCCTGCTGTTCGCGAGTGTTCACCGTCTGTTTCATTCCGTCTCCAAATTCCCATTCGACGCTCAGAGCATTTGCCTGCGTCAGCTTTGAGGCGAACGTCACCTTTTCGACGATCGAAACAGGTTCGTTTTCCTGCAAAGGAGACCCTCCCGCTTCCGCGCTCAGCGTTGCGGTCGCATGCGGGCATCCGCTTCCGTTGGGGCCAAGCTCGATGATCCTCGGTCCCGTTGGGTCGGTGCCCGATCCCAGAGTGCGGACGAGCACGAAGAGCGTCCCTTCCTTGCCCGCCGCTATCGCCGGGAGCTTTCCAAAGATGTCATCGATGACACACTGCCCGGTTTCCGAGGCCAGGCTCTGACCGCCGGCCCATCCCTGCTCGGCAAATTCAGGGGTGAACTCCAGCGCGCCTCCGTACTCAAATTCCTGTGTCGGTCCCGCGAGCTGATACTTGACGCGTGCCCTGGCCCAAATGGCGCCTTCCGGAGATATCGAGAGGTTGTCCCCCGGCCCAGGCACTTCTTCAGGAATTTCGGTCAGACCTTCGTGGACTGCGCTTTCCATCCGGACGACCGGAATGGGGATCACGGGCACTGGTTCTTTCGTGGAAGGCGTGCCGAGGGGTATTTCAGCGATTTCATCGCGTTCTCCCACGACGTACAGATTGCCGTTTTTCGTAAAGGCTGGCGAGTTCACGCAGCCACATTCGTGGAAATAGTTTACTTCTTCTTGTTTTTTTGTGACTGGGTTTTCTTCTATTCTGCTGTCGATGTACCTGGGCCCCAGGGCGCCGGTGGGTTCGATTGACTGCAATACCATAGTCGTTTCTTTTTCATACACTTCTTCTTCCGGATTACTGAGTTTCCCGCGATCCTCCGTGGCCAGGATGAGTACGTTGTCGTTCTTGGGATCGACCGCGATGCCGCTAGGTTCCAGCAGCGAGACGCCGAATTCCTTCGATAGCGGATTCAGCTCTTCCTGACTCGCCAGCACACCTTTTTCTGTCGCGGATGTGCCTTCCGCCGGCTTGAGTTTATTGCCTTCCGGTGTGGTGGAGTAGGCATAGAGCGCTCCGGCGGCCTCGGTTTCGGGATCCGGTACCGGGTGTTCGGGTGATTCCCGGCGTTTCTCGAGTGCGAGTACGTAGAGGCGGTGGAGTTTTGGGTCGATCGCAACCCCCTCGACTTCGTCTGGTCCTTCGAGCCTGCTGGGATCCTTGGGTGTGAAAACCACGGAGGCGATACTTTTGTACGTACCCCCGCCGCTTGCGCTGAAGTCCTGGATCTTGAACTTGGTGGTTTCGAATTGGTCGACGACGTAGATGTTGCCGGTTTCAGGGTCGATCCCCATGGCTTTTTCCGGCGTCTGGATTTCCCCTTCGCCAAAGTTCTGGATTTCGCCATATGGGTCGGCCTGAGCCGCGACAACCGACATCACGGCCAGCAGGGCAAACACGGCCGGGACGATGACCAGCAGACGCCGGATGGTACTTGCGCGGTCAGACATCATGCTCCGATCTAGTCGCTTGCCAAAAATCCAGATGTCGCACGAACGGACAGGCCATACAGCGACGTCATCCCTCTCCACACGAGCCATACTGGCCATGCGGGAGACCCAGAAGCCTTAGACTGTCGCTCCACAGAGCAAATCTTGTGTTAAAGTCGTGAACCAACGTTGAGCAATGCCGCCTCATGAGCGTCGCCCACGGCGGGGGGTCAAACGTCGCTGCATGCGGATGGTCGATAGCGTCGCCGGCGCCACTCTCACCTCACGACGACCCCGCCCAGGACGGCGGATCGAAGCGCCCGCGAACGCCGCGAGGACCACGATCCCGAGCACGAACAGGGAAGACGGCTCGTGTTCGGATGAACGGTAGGCCATCGCCTGGTTGCCGACCGACTCGGTCGCTTCCTCCTCCTCTTCTTCGCGTTGGGCCGCCTGCACGGGAGAGGTGACCGCCGATGTCCCGCTCGGTGGTGTCGGATTTGCGGCGGGCGGCGGCGGGGGCGGCACGAACGCTGGCACGGCTATGGGAATGATGGGCGTCGTGAAGAACGGCCTTGGCGGTGGCGGCGCTGGACGAGCGGGGACCCGCGCGGGCGGAGCCACGACTGGTGCAGGCAGCGGCGGGAGGGGCACAACGGGCGGCGTCGACGCCGGCGCCGAGCTTGGCGTCGGGGCCGGCGCCGGCGGGGGCACAGCGGCGGCGGAGTGCGTCTTGAGCGGCAGATTTTTCAGCGGCACGGTGCCGCAGGGCTCACTCACGCTTCCCGCCTGGACGGTCACCGGCATCGAGTAGGACAGTCCGCCCGCGCTGATCGTTACGGTCGTCGTCCCCGCGTTGTAGGCGCAGAAGAGGCCAGATTTGGAGTCGTGGATCGGTTTGCCGCCCGACCCGAGCAGCACCGCGCGATTGCCCGCGGCAAGGTTCGGGGTGACGAATTCGCCGATTTGGCCTTCGTTGGACGAGCTGAACGTGAATTGCGGGAATTCGCCGTGGGCGCACGCGCTCCCGACACAGTTGGAAGGGATCGGGATGTAGGGGTTGGTTTCGCCTTCGATAGATCCACTGTGCGCACGGTTGCCCGCGAGCGGACGACGGGCAAGCGCGTCGAACAACGCCACGTGGCTGCGACGTATCAGCGTTCCATCCTGGGCTTCCATGGCGAGTTCGCCGATATTGGGGATCAACTCGACGTTGACCTGGGCGTGATTGGTTCCTTTTTCGCGTGCCCCGACCTGGACGAGCAGGAAGCCGCTGGCGCCGATGAAGCCCCCGCTTGCTTCGGCGAGGTTGCTGACGTAGCCCAGGGTGCCGGAGCCATAGGTTTCGATCGATTCGCCGCCGACCCGCAGTGGCAGCTTGACATTCTGTTCGGGGGAGTCGAAGAAGTAGGCCGAGGCGCCATCTGCGAGGCGTTTGCAGGCGGCTGCGAGCGTCCCGCAGACGAGGATGCGGGCGACCTTTGCTGCGGCCGCCGCGGTTGGTCCGCCGGCTTCGATTTGCCCGGCGATGTTGGCGTTGCCGACGACGATCGCGGGCTTTCCAGCCGTGCTCGCAGCTTTCAGTTCACGTTCAAGCCATGTGAGCTGCGCTTCCCCCACCGGCGTGCTGTTGTCGAGTACGATCACGCGCACGGCGCCGGCCACCGTTTCCGGCAGCGCATAGTAGGCGGATTGACACCCGGGCGTAGCGCAGCTCGGTTCGCCAAATGGTGCGGGGAAACCGCTGAATGTGCTCTCGAGTGTGGCCTCGCTGCCTCCGCCGTCGAGATCCGTCGGCGAGGCGGCCGCATACGCTGGCTTCGAGCCGGAATGCAGGATCTGCGCGTAGCGTTCGAGCTCCTGCTTGTAGGGAACCACGAGCGTCGCGGGACCGGCCGTTTCCCCGCTCGTCACCCGCGGCCCGGTATAGATGAACGCCCGCAACCCTGATATCTGATCTGCCACGGCCAGCGCGTGCGCGAGCCACACATCCGGCCCGATGTGCATTGCCATGCGGTCGGCACACGGGGCGGCGCACTGCGCGCCACCCCCGATCGCGAAGGCGCTCGCACCGGGTTCGCTGGGCACCGGGGAGGACCCCACGCCCACCGGTGCGAACCCGTCGGCCGGATAGCGCCAGACGTCGGCGGTGTCCAGCCCTTCGGTCCGCTTGTTTTCATCGTCAACCATCCCACCCACTGCCCAACCCTCGGAGCCAGTCGAGTCGACCAGCACGGCCAACACGGGATCGGGCATGTATCCGGTGTCGTAATGGGCATAGTCACCAGGTGGTTCCTTTGCACTGTTCAGTTCGTGCTCCTCGTCGCTCCAACCGCTCGCGGTCTGGCGCAGCACTCCCCGTTCGGGATCGGACGGCAGTGGATAGGGAGGCACGAGCGTTGGCGGAAATCCAGGCGGCGGGCTCGGTTGGCCTTCGGCCTGGTAGGTGTCCGGCTGGCTGCCGGCCGCGATCGCCCGCAGCGCACCCCCTTCACGGAACAGGGCCAGCGATCCGGGCGAGGCCCCCACGGGCAGATGCGCGGGAACCGCCTGCCACGGAGCCCCGGCGGATTGGCGCTCGTACACCTGGGCGCTTTCGCCGATCCCCGAGGCCGTGAACGCAGCCCCTCCATCGGGGAGCCCGGCGACCGTCCACGGCACATTCGACCCGATCGCCGCGGCTGCGCCCTGGTCGATCTGCCATCCGGAGCCGTCGTTGACGATCAGCCCTCCTTCGTAGACTTCCTGCGCAGGGTTGGGAAGCCTGCGATAGGCCACAATCGCCTGTGAGCCCGCGAACGCGATCGAGGTGAAGCTCGCGCCCTTGACCTGGGGTGGCAGTCCCCGCGGATCGAGCGCGCTCTGTTCGGGTTCCTGAGTCCACGTCTTGCCGTACCTCAACAGCACCCCCCCCTCCCCCACGGCATAGCCGCGCGCGGAGTTGTTGGGGTCGAACGCGATACCCAGGAGATTGCCGCGGAAGTTGGCCGGCGTGGCCGGATCGGGTTCCCACAGGCCAGTCTCGCCCCGCCACAACCACATCTGACCGAGATCCCCGACCGCATAGGTGCGCGTCGGGGTCGGCCAGGCAACGGCGCGCAGCCGCGGCGCTTCACGCCGCCCACCCGCTCCGAGCAGGCTTTCGGGCACCCAGCCCTCGGCGGGCTCGTAGCGGGAGACCTCACCCTGGTCGCCCACCGCGAGCACCTGGCTGGACGGCGACCCGACCGGCGCCCCCGGTTGCGGTGCGAGCGCCACCAGGGCGTGACGGAAGGGCACGGGCCAGAGCGCGAGGCGGCTCGGCAGCGGGTGCAGGGTCAGATGAACAGGCAGCAGTTCTTTACCGAGCCATCCTTCGCTGGGACTGGCGAAGGCCGCTCCAAAGCTGGCCCCCGCACTGCCACCGAGTGCCGGTACACGCTTGAATTCCGTACCCTCCAGACGCAGGCTCACGCCATCGGAGAGCCCGGTGATGACCCGTTCGCCGAGGCCTTCCGGGGTGGACGGGTTGGCCCAGGCGAAGCTGCGGGACGGGTTTGTGGGCAGGGGTTCGGGCAGTTCGTACCTGCACGAGGGCGTACCTGGAGGAGCGCCAGCGGGGACCTTGCACCAGGACGCGAGCACATGGCCCGCGGCTTCGCCTTCAGGCTTGAAGAAGACCGTCGTCGATGCCTGCGCGTCGCGGCGCACGCCATCGATCCACACGCCTTCTTCGGTCACGCTCAGAACCTGGGACTGGTCGCCGTTTGGCACCGTGAACAGGAGCCGTTTGCCTTCCGCTTCGACCGCGAGCGGTTCGCCAGGTTCACCGCCAACCCTCGCCGCCGCGGGCTGCCAGGTTGGGGTTTCGCCCGCTTTGCCCAGGTGGCGGCGGAAAAGGGCGACCGAGCCGGTGGGATATTCCGAGGACAGCTTTGCGATCAGCCAGGCATTCCCGGGCGAGCTGGCCCCGATTGCCAATGCTTCGAACTGTTCTTCGCTCTTTGCGGGAATCTCGATCGGCTCGCGTGTCCAGCTGGCGCCGTTCCAGTGCAGCACCCCGGTATCGACACCCCCGCCTTCGTTGACCGGCACCACGAGCGCGCCCGCCTTGCCACCGGGTTCCTCGAGCGCCGCCACCATCGGCGCGCGGTTAATGCCGAACAGGCCTTCGCCTTGCTTCAACAGGGCGCCTGCGCCCTGCGCGGGCACGGGAGCAGTCTCTTGGAAGGATCCGCCGGGTTCCCGCACGAGCACGACCTGCTGCACGCCGCCACCGCCTACCGCGGCGGGAATCGTGCCCACCAGCGCACCGCCGCCATCCGCAGTCATCTGGCCGGCGAGCGGACTCGGGTTGGCAAACCTGAAGCCTTCGGGGTGGGCCAGCTGGAAGCCCTTCAGCGGCTGATCGCCAGAGTCGAGCAGCCCGAGCGCCGGCGAGGACCAGCCCGTTTCGTCGGTGTAGCGAACCACCACCGCGGCTCCGTTGTAGCGGCCGATCCCCCATGTCTCCCCCGGTGCCTCTTGCGGCGACGATCCGATCATCGTCACGTCGCGCGCGGGCAGCGAGGCGTCGGTCTGCGGTACGGGTTCGCCAGCGCTCGTCTGGCCCTCGGCATGGGACGTCACACCCGATCCCGGCAGCCACAGCGCCGCGGCGAGCAAGGGCGCGAAAGCGGCTGCCCCCAACGCACACCGGCCCAGCCGGCCTCTGACTCTCGCCGGGTCTCTCAAAACAGCTGTCCCGCCCCGAGGAGGAATGGCGACAGGGATGTGAGCCTGCCCAACGCATTGGGGGATACCAAGGAGGTCGTCACGATGTTGGTGCCCGGTTCGCGGGTGGAGGCGGTGGGAAGCGGTGCGAGCGCATGCGTCTGCAGATCGAGCTTCGTCGGCCAGCGGCGGACGCTGAGGCGCAACAGCAGGCTGTGCCTGCCGGCCTTCAGCGTTCGCATCGGCGTGCTCGCGACCACGCTCGCGTGGCGCTTGGCGAGCAGGCGCACGCGGGCCTTGACCGCGAGACGGAAGCTCAATTCGAGCGTCGTGCCTCGAACCAGCCGCGAGCGAATGTGCGAGAGCAGTGGCTCGGTGGCGCGGACAAGCGCGCTGCCTTCCCCCTGCGCCTTGACGACTTCCAGGGAGGGCCCCCGTTCTTCGAGCCCCGAATCGTCGACCGGAGGAGCATCGGGTGGCACCTGGGGCAGGCCTTCGTCAGGTGG
>DATMPY010000246.1:0-9875 GCA_035566955.1 Solirubrobacteraceae bacterium
AGCTGCCCTTCACCCGAGCCTTCGCCGCCAAACGATTTGCCGAACACGTGCATCCGCTGCGCAAGCGCCGGGGCGCTCAACAGCAGCAGCCCGCCAGCAACCGCGCAAAACCATACCAGCGCCATCGAGATCGACCGGCGAGCAATCATCGAACCATCTCCTCCTGTAAGGAACCGACACCACGCCGACCCGACCCCGGGCAGCACAAAACCGCCGCGGGCAGGCGCCCGGCGGCGGAGGAAGAAAAGGGCGCCTCAGCGGTTAGCTGAAAGGCACAAGAGAGAGAGAGAGAGAGAGAGATGCGGCAGGCTGCTGCCGCATCTAGCAACGGCCCCCTCGCGGGGTGCGTGAACCTTCGTCACGTCTGTCCCTCTTGAACTCACGCGGAAAACAGCTCCCTCATACATTCCGACCAGAATCTCCCTCTCCCACATCTAAAAATGGCCATACGCGGCTCCCGCGGGTCTGCCGTGCAGAGCACCCAAAGCCAGGCCTTATGTTTCAATACATGGGCCGGACGACCCCTTGACCAACCGGACCAGGACGTATCATAGACACTAATAACGTCTCGCGTCAACCCCTTGGGGAGAAATCTTTTGGAAGCACCCGCGGGGCGGCTGCGGCGCGGCGGCTCAGCTCTGCGCGGCGCGGGACTCGAGCAAGCGCTCGACGTGCTTGGCGAGGATGTCAGCCTCGAGGTTGACGCGGTCGCCAGTGGCGGCGCGGCCAAGCGTGGTGCGCTCCAGGGTCTCCGGTATCAGGGAGACCTCGAAGCCGCCGTCGCGCAGGGCGCTGACGGTGAGGCTGACGCCGTCGATTGCGATCGAGCCCTTCTGCGCGACGTAGGGCAACAACACGGCGGGGGCGTCGACCGCCACGACCCGAGAGAAGCCCTCCTCACGCACCCCTGCAACGGTCCCAACACCGTCGACGTGTCCCTGCACGATGTGTCCACCGAGACGCCCATCGGCGCGCAGCGCGAGCTCCAGGTTGACGGGGTCACCGGGGGCGAGCGCGCCGAGCGTTGAGCGCTCCAGGGTCTCGCGGATCGCCTGCGCCTCGAAGCCCCCAGCGTCGACCCGGGTGGCGGTCAGGCAGACGCCGTTGACGGCGATCGAGTCGCCCACGGCCAATTCGGCGGCCAGGGGGGTGCTGATCCGTAGGGTGGCGCCCTCGTCGTCGCGCTCGATCGCGGCGACGCTGCCGAGGTCCTCGATCAGCCCGGTGAACACCTCACCACTCGCGCAGGCGCGCGGAGACGAGCAGGTCCTCGCCGATGCGCGCGCATTCGAAGGTGAGGGCGCGCAGGGCCTCGGAGATGCGCTCTACCCCTTCGCCCTCCAGGGGGTCGCGGGCGGTGCGGCCGCCGAGCAGCAGGGGGGCGAGGAAGAGGCGGATCTCGTCGATCTCGCCGGCGTCGAGGAAGGCGCCGGCGAGGTGGGGGCCGCCCTCCAGGAGCAGAGAGGCGACGCCGAGCTGGCCGAGCTGATCGAGGGCGGAGCGCACACGGGCGGGCTCGTTCTCGCCGGTGGCGAGCAGCACCTGGGCGCCGGCGGCCTCCAGGGCGTCGGTGTCGGCGCGGGCGGCGGCGCGGGAGACGATCACGGTGAGGGGGATCTCGGCGGCGGCCTGGATCAGCCGGGAGCTGGAGGGCAGGCGGGCGAGCGAGTCGAACACGACGCGGCGGGGCTGCTCGGAGGGGCAGGCTGGGGTGCCGTCGGGGCGGGCGGTGAGCTGGGGGTCGTCGGCGAGGGCGGTGCCGATGCCGACGACCACGGCGTCGACGGAGGCGCGCCAGCGGTGGGCGAGCTCGCGGCTCTCCTCGCCGCTGATCCATTGGGAGTCCCCGGCGCGGGTGGCGACCTTGCCGTCGAGGGTCATGGCGGACTTGAACAGCACCCACGGGCGCCCCACGCGGGCGTGCTTGCGGAAGGCCTGGTTGAGCAGCCGCGCCTTCGTGGCGAGCTCGCCGTCGGCGAGCACCACCTCGATGCCCTCGTCGCGGAGGATGCCAAGGCCGCGCCCGGCGGCCTTCTCGGTGGGGTCATCGGAGCCGACGACCACGCGGCGGATGCCGGACTGCACGATCGCCTCGGTGCACGGGGGGGTCTTCCCCTCGTGGCAGCAGGGCTCCAGCGACACATACAGGGTGGCGCCGGTGAGGTCGGCCATCCCGCAGTCCTCGATCGCGTTGACCTCGGCGTGCGCGGCGCCGAAGCGTTCGTGCCACCCCTCCCCCAGCACCTCCCCATCGTGGGCGATCACGGCCCCGACGGCGGGGTTGGGCTTGACCGCACCCACGCCGCGCCCGGCGAGTTCGATCGCGCGCGCGAGGTGCAGCCGGTCGGTCTCAGTACGGACGGTCATCCCGAATGCTCAGGATAACCGCCCCGCGTACGCCAAAGTGTCGAACGTGAAAGTTACCTCATGCACGCAGGGCAACGGCCCCACACGGCGACGGCGAACGCCTCACGCCCGCCCGCAACGACCGCCGCGCAGGCGGTAGACCGTCATTTCCGGGCCGGGGCGCTCGTAGGCGAGGGGGTAGTAGTCAAAGGTCCAGTCGAAGTTGAAGGCAACGGGGGGTGCCTTCGGGTGGTAGGGGGAGACGTGGTAGGCGACTTCGGCCTGGTGCGCGAGGGCGCGGTAGTACGCGACGGCGTTGGGGGCCCGGGCGGGGTCGGCGAGGGCCCGGCCGGACTCGGCGTAGCCGCTGAGCACCCAGCAGTAACCGCTGCGCTCGTAGTAGCCGATCAGCGCGGGGCTGAGGGTGAGCTCGTAATTTTCGAGGCCCACCTCGTGGGGTTCGCCGAGGCGCAATTCGCCGGCCGGGCCGATCACCGAGCGCAGCGACTGGTACTTGGGCCAGCGCTCGCCGGCTGCAGTGGCGAGCGTAGGGTGGCCGACGTCCTGGACCCACTCGTCGGGTACAACGGGCTCGACGACGATCGGGGTGCCGGCGGGGATGTGGGCGACCATCCACGCGCGGGTGAGGGCGCGGGTGTCAGCGCGGGAGAGCACCAGCCCGGAGTGGAAGCTGTAGACGATCCCCTGGGCGCAGAGGGCGAGGACCGCAACCGCAACCAGGACAGTCCGCAAACGCGGGACGCGCCGGGCGCAGACTTGCGCCACCTGCAGCGCGAAAAAGGCGGCAAGCAGGCAGAGAAGCGGGAAGATCGGCAGCAGCCAGCGCCCGAAGTAGCGCCCCTGGGAGCCCATGAAGGCGAGGTAGAGCAGCGGCGCGGGAACGAGCATCCAACCGAGAGCACGCTCGCGCCACCAGATCGTCACGGCGCCGCCGAGCGCGGCCACGGCGGGGACCCAGCCGAGGCCCCAGGTGAGCGACCAGAGGTAGTAGAGAAGGCCACCCTGGTGGGGCGCCCCGAGCTTGCCCTGGGCTTCGCCGGAGAGCGATGACTGGTGGGCGATGCCCTGCTCGAAGGCGTGCAGGTCGAGCACGGAGTAGGGGTCGGCCACGAGAAACGCGACGAGCGCAGCGACCCCTGCCAGCGCGAGGCCTACCGCGGCCGGCCCGACCGCGGGCCGGGCAGGGGTGGAACGTCGCGCAGTCGGGGCCGCGGCCAGCGGCGCCACACCGGCCGCTGGTCGCGCAGCCGGGGCTGCGCCCGGCGGGGCCCCGCCGGGCGCTCGGGCCCGCTGAGCCGTTGTCCCGTCGGGCGTGGACAGGCGCCGCGGGGTCGGCGCCAGATACTGCGCGGCGGCCGCGGCAAGCAGCGGGGCGAGGACGATCCCGGCGGTGTACTTGGTGGCACAGCCCAGCCCGAGCCCAATACCGGCGATCAGGTAGTCCCGCTTGCGGCCCTTGCGCAGCACGCCGGCGCTCCCGAGCAGCGACAGCGTAAGGGGGGCGAGGGTGGGGACGTCGTTGAGCGCGAGGTGGGCGTAGAAGACAGGCAGGAACGCCACCGCCTCCAAGGCCGCGGCGAGCAGCGCGACGCCGCGGTGCAGGAGGCGGGCGCCAGCCACGTAGAGCAGCCACACGGCGAGCGTGCCGAGCAGCGCAGCCGCCACGCGGGCGGCGGTGAAGACCGCGGTGGGGTTGGTGGCGAACGTGTGGTCCACCCCCGCGCGCCCCTCGAACCACACGGAGAACACGAGGCGCAGCAGGTCGGTGTAGGCGGGGGGGTTGGCGAAGTAGTGGGGGTTCCACCCCAGCGTGAGCATCCCGATCGCGCGGGGCACGAAGTGGGCGTCCTCATCGGAGTTGTACGCATAAGGCAGGCCCTGGCGGATCCCCCACAGGCGCAGGGCGAGCGCCACCGCGAGGATCAGCCCGAGCGCCGCCCACACCGCGGCCCGGTGTCCGCGCACACCGTCCCCGCGATCCCCCCCCCTGCGTGCAGGCCAGTCCCAGACGCGATTCGCCCACCCCCCGCTTGACTCGCCACCCTCGACCGTCGCGGCGGAGGGCAGGCTGGGAGCTCCGGCGGAAGGCCCGGGCGCGGCGTTCCCGCTTTCCTCAGCAGTTGCCATAGACCGCGTAGTAGCGGCTCGTGTAGATGCGCTTGAAGCCCGGCCGGGGGACCTGGTCGAGGGGGTCGTCGCCGATGTCGACGATCGCCTCCTGGAAGACCGCCGCGCCGAGCGGGTAGACGGCGACGCTGCCGCGGGCGATCCGCTCGGCCAGTGCCGGGGCGCCCTTTTTGGCGTCGGCGCGGGCCTCGCTGCGGGCGACGATCTCGCGCTGGCCGGTGGTGTCGAGGATCCAGCGGGCGTCCGGGATCAGCTTGTTGTCGGGCAGCGAGAGCAGCGGGCAGCGGGCGAGCTGGGCGCGCACCGCGGGGGCATGCAGCGCGGCGGCGAGCCCTTCGTGGAAGTCGTCGTGGTAGGAGAGCGTGGTGCGGGCGTTGGTGAGGCTGGTGACGGAGAGGGCGGCGAGGGCGCCGTAGAGCACGAGCGCGGCGCCGGCTGCCATCCAGGCGCGGCGCAGTGGCGAGCCGGGGCGCAGCAGCGACCAGCCACCGATCGCCAGCGCGCAGAAGGGCAGCGCCAGCGCGGCGGCGCCCATCATGTAGCGGTCGATCACCGACGCCCCCGCCGCCCCCTCGGCGACGTACACGCCGAGCAGCAGCGCGAGCACCGCCAACGGCACCCGCGCGCGGCGCGGGGTGAGCCACACGGCGAGCACGATCCCCGCGAGGCTGCCGAGCACGATCGGCAGCTTGTCGATCCGCACCATGTAGCGCCAGGTCGCGCTGAGCACGCTGTTGAAGCCCTGGGTGCGTTCCAGTTCGGCGGCGAGCACGGCGGTTGAGTGCAGCGAGTAGAGGGGATCCCCCGTGACCACGGTGTCGAACGCGACCCACAGCACGGGCGCGATCCCGACCAGGGCGAGGTACCTCAGGCGCGTCCAGTTGGCCACCCCGCGTGGCCACGAGCACCACAGCCAGTAGACCCCCCCAAGCACCCACGCGTCGGGGCGCAGCAGGCCGGCCAGCGCGAGCAGCGCGAACACCGGCGTGCCGCGGCGGGGGCGCTCGATCTCGAGCGCGGTGGCCCACACGATCAGCGCGATGTAGGTGAGGTCGAGGTAGCCCTGGGCGGCGAGGTTGGCGTCGAATAGGCGGGTCAGCATCAGCAGCGCGGCGAGCACCGCCACGAGCGGCCCGAAGCAGAGGCGGGTGAGGCGGTAGATGCCGGCGGTGAGCGCCACGAAGGAGGCGATCGAGCCGAGCACCATCAGGCGCGCCCCGCCCTGGCCGAAGATCGAGCAGAGCGCGCCGAACGCGATCGCCAGCGGATGCTCGGTGGGGCCGCGGTAGACGCTGAAGTCCGGTAGGTGCAGGTGCAGCAGGTCACGCCCCCACAGCAGCGCGTAAAAGGAGTCATACGTGGGATAGGTGGGAAAGGCGAAGTAGCCAATCAGCGCCCCCAGACAGAGCGCGACGAACCCCAGCCGCGGCCAGGTGGCGCCCGGGACAGCGCGCAGGGGCCGCTCGCGCCATGTGGCGTGGCCCGCCTGGGAGCGTGTGAGAGCTGCACTCTGCATCGGTGCTAGAGCCTATCCGGGCGGCGAACGCCGCCGATCCGGGAGCAGACGCGGGTCGAACGAGCAACGAGGATGCGGCGGGCGGACCGGTGCAACACCAGCGCACCCGACCCGACAGAGCGCGCATGGTACCGCGGGCGGGGGTGTGCAACACCTGCGCACGGGACCCGACGGGGTACGCTGTGAACCCGTGCGAGGACCCCGCCCACGATGAAGCTGATCATCCAGATCCCCTGCTGGAACGAGGCCCAGACGCTGCCGCTGACGCTGGCCGAGCTGCCGCGCGAGCTCCCGGGCTTCACCGCGGTGGAGTGGCTGGTGATCGACGACGGCTCCGCGGACGAGACGATCGCGGTGGCGCGCCATCACGGGGTCGATCACATCGTGCGCCTCACCAACCACAAGGGCCTCGCCAGCGCCTTCCAGGCCGGTCTGGACACGTGCCTGAAGCTGGGGGCGGACGTGATCGTCAACACCGACGCCGACAACCAGTACCACGGCCCCGACATGGCCCGCCTGGTGGCGCCGATCGTAGAGGGCCGCGCGGACATGGTGGTGGGCGACCGCGAGGTGGGCTCGGTGGAGCACTTCTCGGCGCTGAAGAAGGCATTGCAGCGCCTGGGCTCGTGGGTGGTGCGCCAGGCCTCTTCCACCACCGTGCCGGACACCACCTCGGGCTTTCGCGCCTACAACCGCGAGGCCGCCCTGCAGATCCTGGTGGTCTCGAAATTCACCTACACCCTGGAGACGATCATCCAGGCGGGCAAGCTGCTGGTGGCGGTCGAGCACGTCCCGATCCGCACCAACCCCGCGACGCGCGAGTCGCGCCTGTTCCCCTCGATGGGGGCCTACGTGCGCCGCAACGCGGTCTCGATCTTCCGCATCTACGCGCAGTACGAGCCGCTGCGGATCTTCTGGAGCCTCGCCGCGGTGATCGGCCTCGCGGCGGCGGGGGTGTGGATCCGCTTCGTCGTCGCCTACGCCGAAGGCAACGGCAAGGGCCACGTGCAGTCGCTGATCCTCGGCGCCGTGCTGTTCATCGCCGCGATCGTGCTGTGGGCGCTCGGGGTGATCGGCGACCTGCTCGCCGCCCAGCGGGTGATGACCCAGCGCACCTACGAGCGGGTGCGCCGGATCGAGCTGCAACTGGGAGTCCCACCCTCCCACTATGAGCCCGGGGGCCCGCCGCTTCAGCCCGACGCCGCCTCGAGGGCCGCAGGCGCCGCTCCGCAAAGCGGGCAGACCGGGGAGCGCGAGGCGGTGCGGGCTTGAGCGCGCTTCGTCGGCCGCCCGTGCGCGGACGTGTGGCAAGGAAGCCACACGCCCACCACCTCGTCGCCGGACCGGCCCGCGCGGACGATCCCCAAATGACACCCCCCCAAATATGAGCGGCACGGGTGTCACCCTCTCCCGCGACGGGATCGTCACGGGCAACACCTACGACAAGTACGGCTCCACCAACCCGCTCGTGCGGCGCATGATGGCTGACTTCGAGCGCAGCCTCGACGAGCTGCTCGGGCTCGCCGACCCCGGCTCGCTGCTGGATGTGGGCTGCGGCGAGGGCGTGCTCGTCGAGCGCTGGGCGCGGCGGCTGAGCGGGCGGCGCGTCGTGGGGATCGACCTGGAGGAGGAGTCCATCCAGGCCGGCTGGGAGCAGCGCCAGGCGCCCAATCTCGAATACCGCGTGATGCGCGCCGAGAACCTGCCCTTCGCCGCGGACGAGTTCGACCTGGCCAGCGCGATCGAGGTGCTCGAGCACGTGCCCGACCCCGCGCACACGCTCGCGGAGATGGCCCGCTGCGCCCAGCGCCACCTGCTTGTCTCGGTCCCTCGGGAGCCGCTGTGGCGGGCGCTCAACATGGCCCGCGGCTCCTACTGGCGCGATCTGGGCAACACCCCCGGGCACCTCAACCACTGGTCCCGGCGGTCCTTCGCCGCTCTGCTCGCGCGCTACGGAACGGTCGCCGAGGTGCGCTCGCCCTTCCCGTGGACGATGCTGCTCGTCCGCCTCTGATGGGCCGCCCCGCGGGCAACGCGGCCAGCCCCGAGACAGGCGGGAGGACGCGCTCCTACGGCCGCGGGGCCAGCGTCCTGTCGGTGGGGATCGCCTGCACCGGCCTGCTGACGCTCGCGTACTTCTCGATCGCCAGCCACGTCCTCGGGTCGGAAGCGGCGTCGCGGATCTCGGTGCTGTGGTCGGTGATGTTCGTGATCATCTCCGTGATCTACCGGCCGATCGAACAGCTGCTCTCGCGGACGATCGCCGAGCGCCGCGCGCGCGGCCTCGCAGAGCACCCCCTGCGCGTTCCAATCGCGCTCCAGCTGGCATTCGCACTGGGGTTCCTGATCGCCGCGCTCGCCCTGCGCGAACCGCTGATCGACGAAGTCTTCGACCACTACACCGCGCTCTACTACGTGCTGGTCGTGGGCACCCTCGCCTACGCCGCGAGCTACTTCGCGCGCGGCTGGCTGGCGGGACATGAATACTTTCCCCTATTCGGCGCCCTCGTCCTGATGGAGGCCACCTCCCGCCTCTGCTTCGCCCTCGCCGTCGCGCTGGGCATCACCAGCGGACAGACCGCCGTGGCGCTCGGGATCGCCGCCGCGCCGCTCGTCTCGCTGGTGGTGGTACCAGCCGCGTTCCTGCGCCGCCGGGGCGAGCCGCGGACTGACCGGGCGGACGATTCGATCGCAGCAGACGCCACACCGGGGTCGACCGCCAGCCAGCAGGCCACCTACTCGCTGGACGATCCGATCACAGCAGACGAGGCCGAGGCCGCGCTGGCGGGACCCGGCACAGAGGGCGTGCAGGAGGCCACCGCCCACGGCGACCTCTCGTTTGCCCGCGGGGGGCGCTTCGCGGTGTGGGTGTCGGGCATCATGCTCTCCGAGCAGACCCTCCTGAACGCCGCGGTGCTCACGGTAGCCATCCTCGAGGGCTCGCACGCGCTGCTGGTGGGCGTCGTGTTCAACGTGCTGCTGATCGCGCGCGCCCCCCTGCAGCTCTTCCAGGCGATCCAGACCTCGCTGCTGCCCCACCTCACGGGCCTTGAGACAACCGCCGGCCACGACGCCTTCGCCCGGGCGATCCGCGTCACGGTGCTCGCCATCGCCGCCTTCGCCGCCGCTGTCGCGCTCGGGCTGCTGGCGATCGGGCCGTTCGTGATGAGCCACCTCTTCGGGCAGCACTACGCCTACGGGCGCTACGGCCTCGCCCTCGTGGGGCTGGGGATGGGCCTGCACCTCACATCGGGGGCCCTCAACCAGGCGGCTCTCGCCCGCAACCGCACGCGCGCCGCCGCCGGCTGCTGGCTGCTGGCCGCGGCGTTGTTCCTCGCCTGGATGCTGAGCCCGGTGGTGAGCGAACAGCTGCTACGCACCGAGCTCGGCTATTTCGGGGCCACCGCGGTGCTCGCGCTGGCGCTGGGAAGCCTCTACCGGCGAGGCGCCCCGGCTGCAGGGCAACTCTCGACACTGCTCCCCGCACCGGCACAGGACACGGGCGAGGCGTGAGGGGGCAGCGATCCGCGGACGGTGCTTCAGACCGCGTCCGCCGAGTGGGCGAGCGCACAGTAGGCCGCGCCTGGCTCGGAGGCGTGGAAGATCGCGGAGCCCGCCACGAACAGCGTCGCGCCCGCCGCGCGGCAGAGTGGGGCCGTCGCGGGGTCCACCCCCCCGTCAACCTCTAGCGCCGCGGGAGACGAGCCCTGGGCCACGGAGGACGAGCCCGCCGTCGCCGGCACGACCTTCGGGGCGCCGCCCGGGGCACCACCCGTGGCGCCCTCCGTGGCGCCGTCAAGCAGCTCGCGCAGCCGCGCGATCTTTCCCGGCGACCGGGCGATGAACGCCTGTCCGCCCCACCCCG
>DATMPY010000247.1:0-21340 GCA_035566955.1 Solirubrobacteraceae bacterium
CGTGTACCACACCTACACGGTCATGGCGCCCGATCGGTTCGTCGCGCCGTACAACTCGTTCCTGCTCGAGCGAACGCCGAAGGATGCGCCGCAAGAGCCCCGCGCCTGGCGCAAGGACGAATACCCGGACTGATCGCGTAGAGGGCCTGACTCGCAGTCCCTCGCCGTCGCGCCCGTCAGCTGTATCGCGACGTCCGCGACCTCCGGGAGCGCAGCCGCGAGCAGGCCGCGCAACGCCGAGCCGATCAAGTTGGCGGAGCCCCTGGCGCTGTCTCTCCAATACCGGCGGGACGGGGCTGCCACTGCTCCTCAGTTACGGACGGGGAGCTGCTGCACGGACCAGCGGTTGCCGTCCGGATCGCTGAAGAACACGAAGGAGCCCCAGGGAAACTCCTGGACCTCGTCCACCTCCACCCCACGCTCGAGCAGTTCCTTCCGTGCCTGGTGGATGTCCGCCACCACCAGCTGCAAACCCGCTACCGAGCCAGGAGGGGTGTCCACGATCCCCTTGCCGAACGTGATCGAGCAGGCCGATCCGGGCGGGGTCAGCTGCACGAAGCGAAGCTCGTCACTGACGGTGTGGTCATGGTCGGCGACAAACCCGACCATCTCTGCGTAGAACGCCTTTGCGCGATCCACATCCGAAACGGGCACTGCCACCAACTCGAGCTTCCAATCCATGATGACGACCTCCTTGGACAATGGAATATCTATTCCATGAGGGTACGAGCGGTGGCAGACGACGGTGCGCACCGCTCAGTCGGCGGGCGAGCGCCAGTTGAGCCCAGGGAAGCGCGCGAAGTCGCGATCGAAGCTGATCCATTCGCAACCAGACTCGATCGCGAGCGCTGCCAGGTACGCGTCGGCCGCCAGATTGCCGACGGCCTCGACTCGCCGACAGAGGTCGGCGAACAGCGTCCAGTGGCGGCGACCGGGGGCGACGATACGTGCGTTGGGCCGGGTGCGAAGACCCTCACAGAAGTTAAGGGCATCGCCGAGAGGGGTCGGCGGGTTCAGCGCGCGGCGGTGTGTGGCGATGTGCACGAAGGAGCTGAGGATGAACTCGGAGAGAGCGAAGGGACGCACATCCCCGACGGTGCGCTCGAGCAGATCGCGTGCGCACTCGTGGTCGGGCTGCTCGACGCGATGGGCGTTGAGCAGCACGTTGACGTCGAAGAGGATCACCCGGTGTGCTCGAGGATGTCGGCCAGCGCTGCATTGCTGTTCAGATCGACGCCGGGCACTGGCGCCGTACCGCGAAAGGTCGGGACTTGGTAGGGCTCGGACTTCGCCGCCTCGACACATGCCGCCAGTTCCGAGCGCAGCGCCTCCTCAATCTCGTGGGCCAGCGACGTTCCGCGCTCCGCGGCGCGCTGCTTGAAAGCACGGAACACTTCGTCATCGAGCTGAATAGTCGTGCGCATGCATACAAGTGTAGCGCTTCCGCATAAATATGTAGACTAGCCTTCGTGCATAGCCGTTGCACTCGCAGGCAGCCTACGAAGGTGGCCTACGATCCCACCTCGCTCCCACTCCCCATCCGGCCCATTGTGTGCGACATCGCCGGCTGTCTCACATTGGTGAGACGCCGGATGAGACACCACCCATGCTGTGTCTAGTCGCCGGCTATGGATGCCAGAGCCAACCTCACGCGGTCACGAGCTTTCGCGGCGTTGGCGTCGACCGTGCCTGGGTGCTTAGCTGGATCGATCTCTGCTGGCGATAGACCGTTCATACGGCCGTGGAGACATGCTCGCTGGCGGGGGGTGAGCCGTCCGATCACGCGGGCTGCGATGTCAAGGCGCTCCCGGGCGAGCACGGTCTCGACTGTCGTATCGCCACCCTGGGCATCCCATGCCTCCAGGGGCAAAGTCTCGCGCTCTGCGCGCCGCTGGCCAATGTGGGAACGCATTCGCACATAGTCGATGACCCGTAAGTACATCCGCTCGCGTACGAACCCCTCCAGCCTCCCACGGCCATTGAAGGTTTCCACAGCGCTCCATGCGGCGATCATCGCCTCCTGTGCCACATCCTGCTCGTCGCCACCCGAACCTCGGAAGGGGAAGCGTCGCGCGAGATGCCGTGCGTACTGCTCGAACTGGCGCAGGTCACTACTTAGCCGGTCTCGCATCTCAACTGAGCCGGTCTCGCATCTCAGAACGTACTGGACGCGGCGAACACCTGGTCAGGCGTGCGGGCCAGCGGAGCACCTTCGCCCACCGCCTCCGTTGCGCGATTCGCAGCTGCCGCGTTGCCCGGCTTCTGGGCGAGCGTGCTCGCGTGAATCGTATTTTTGCGTCTGGTGGTTGGTACAGAAGTCAGCAATTCTCCTCCAGGTAGGATCCCCCCGTCGTCGAGTTCCGTTACGCCTTTAGGTTCACCCTCCTGGGATAAAGGGACCGACACAGCCGCAGTCTCTACTACAACTTCGATCACTTCCCGTATATCCGCAAACGACTTCACCGTTATCCCCTGGCGCATTCGATCGTCAGCACTTCCCCGGCTCGTGACCCTCCCCACATCCCCGACCGTCGACGGCAAGCTGTTCACCGGTCATATCGCGGCATTCCACGGCGCGGGCAAGAACCCGTGCCGATCGCGAACTTAACCGTGATCGACGTGCCGCCGTCGCTAGACCGGCAGCACCATTACCACCCTATACGAAGTAGCCAAGGTTGTCAAAGGGCAAGTGAATCTCCAGTGCCTTGGCGGCAGCGAGCTGCTGCCGGGGGGCTACAACGTGCTCCTAGTCAGATCCAGAGAGCTTGGCGACCGCCACGGGGCCAGCGGGGATGGCGCGCTTCTCATATACGCCCGCGAATTGTGATTTGTCGAAGCGTGTGCCCTGGGCGAAGACACGCTCGGTGTCGATCAACCTCTGATGAGTTGATTTCAGCTTGTTTATTGTCATATTCGAAGAATGTTCATCTTCAGAGTGAGCGCGAGAGATGTGCCCGAGGGCGCCATGCACGTCGTCACGACTACCTAGCATCCGGAAATCTGTCCCGTGGGTCGAAGTTTCTCTCTCAGGTGAACTTTGCGCGAGGTCATCCAGGGCGAACGTCCGAGGATGGGTCGGCTCACCCCAATGTTGCCCTTGTTTACCGTAGAGTCGGCCCCGAACGCCGGTTCCGAGATAGCATCACCACACGGAGCGAAAGCACGCCACCCAGACGAATGAGTCGGCGATCCGTCGGATCATGATCGGCGTGGTCAGAGGACCACAGATAGCAGGCGTTTCCGGCGGCGATGCGTTCCGGCTGCGCGGCGCAGGGCTACAGCAGCCCAACCTGACGGAGAATCGACACGGAGTCCGAGTAAACGTCCTTGCGCTTGACCTTGCCCTCCGCGAACGGAATCACGTCCATGCCCTTCCACTCGATGCGCTTGCCCGACGGCTCGGCCACGATCTCACCCCGACTGAGCGGCTTGACGTGGGTCGCCCTGGCGGTCCATTCCTGCACCACCAGGTCCTCGCGCACGTAGAGCCTGCGTGTCTGGAACTCGATGTCGGGCCAGGACTCGAAGATACGGGCAATGTGCGCGAGCGCCTCCTCGCCCACGGCCCGCTCGCCGGCCGTGTGGTTCTCGAACACCATATCCGGCGCGTGCAGCGAGCCGATCCGCGCCACATCGTGGGCGTTCCAGGCGTCGTTGTAGGCCGCGATCGTCGCGTGCAGCTGCTCGGTGGCGCTGCTCATGCCCAGTCCATGGGTTCGTACCCGCTCGAGCGGGGCGCGGAGATGATGAGCACACTCGCCGACCCATCCCCATCGTTGCGGACAGTGCGCCTATGCACGGGGTCGAGCCGCGCGAATGTTCCTGCACGTACGGGGTGCTCCTCGCCGTCAATCACCAGCGTGGGGTTACCGCTGAGGACATGGAACACCTCCTCCTGGTCGCGGTCCGCCTCGTCGTGCTCGGGGATCTGCTCGCCCGGCGGGATCTCTACGACGTTGATGCCGAACGCCCGTATCCCAAGCGTGCGGCGAACGAGCTGCCAGTTGCCAGCCGTCTCGCAATCATCCCTGTGAACAAGTTTGAAGCTCATGATGATCTCTTCGCCTGGTGAGGATTTATGGGACATCCCAGCGATCCCTCGACTCATGCCATCCTTCGCGTAGGTGCTCCAGACGGTACCAGTCGAAGATAACCATATGTCTGTGACGACTGCGCCGAGAGCAACCGTCTTCAGCCTTAGGCTACGCTGACAGGGCGAGCCTCCTGTGTCAACTATTCGTCGGTCGCAGCAGGCTGCAGGGGCGTTGGGCTGCCCAGTCGGCCAGGTGAGGAGGTGTCGCGGCCGAACAGCAAGGCCACGTTCCAGTCGGCAAGCAGACGCAGCTTGCGTCCCAAGCCGGGCATCAGCAACAGGTGGTAGGTGCGCGCGATGAGCCACGCGGGCAGGCCGCGCCAGCGTATACCGAGCGTGATGGCGACGGCCTTGTTGCGGCCGAGCTCGGCCACCACCCCGGCGGTGCGGTAGCGAAACGGCCGTGCGGGCCGATGTTCGAGTGCGGCGGCGATGTTGCGCGCCACCAGTCGTCCTTGACGGATCGCGTGTTGGGCGGTCGGCGGACACGCTTGTCCACGCCTGGCCGGGTCGGGCACGGCGGCGCAGTCCCCCGTTGCCCAGACGCCGGGCCGGCCCACGACGCGCATCTCGCGGTCGGTAATGATGCGACCGCCACTGTCGAGTGGTAGGCCGAGCGAGGCGACGACAGGGCTGGGGCGCACACCGGCGGTCCATACGACTGTGCGCGCAGCGACGTGCTCGCCGGTCGAGAGAATCGCGCCGCGTGCTGTGACGGCCTGGAGCATCGTGCTGGTGTTGATCTCGATGCCGCGCCCCAACAGCTCCCGAGTGGCGAACGCCGAGAGGCTGGGCGGCACCTCGGGCATGATCCGCTCGCGCGCCTCGACAAGCATCCAGCGCATCCCCTCAGCCCGACAGCGGGGATAGAGCTCGATCGCCTGCGTGGCGAAGTCCTGCAGCTCGGCGAGCCCCTCCAGTCCCGCGTAGCCGGCGCCAACGAATACGAAGCCGAGATACTCGGCCCGCGGCACCGAATCCTCGAGCGACTCGGCGATGTCGAAGCAGGTGAGTACTTGGTTGCGCAAGGCGGTGGCGTCCGACAGCGACTTCAGCCCGGTCGCGTACTCGGCGAGCCCTGGGATCGGCAGCGTGCGCGAGATCGAGCCAAGCGCCACGAGCAGGTGATCGTAGCCGAGCTCGACCTGCTCCCCATCGACGCGACGCACCGCGAGCGCGCGACGCTCCGGGTCGGCGCCGATCACGCTGCCGATGACCAAGGCGGTGCGTCGCAACTGTGAGCGCAGTGGTACGACCACGTGGCGCGGATCGAGCGTGGCGCCTGCCGCTCCCGGCAGCAGCGGGGTGTAGAGCATGAAGTTGGCGTCGTTGACGAGCGTCACCCGTGCGCTGCTCACAGCCGCGATGCGCTCGAGTGAGCGGGCGGCATAGAAGCCGCCAAAGCCACCACCGGCGACGAGGATGCGGGTCGGCATGAGCAATCACACTAGACCCGCACTCGCGTTGAGACCAATGTCACAAGCGTGTTACAAGCCGCAAGGTGATGTGTACTTTGAGATCATCCGCGCAGGTCGCTCAAGCCACATGCGCGTGGGCGCGGGGCTTCCGTGCCCCGCGTCGGCGCGTCCCTCCCCATATGTGTGTGGCACGTGGCGGCTGGGTACCCTTGGATGAGAGCGGCACGGCCCTCGCCAGTGACCGACCCCCCAGAAGAGGAGGCACGATGGCCACAACATCCGGGTTGCCGGGAGATGAGCCCCCCACGGCGGGCGGACTGCCGAGCTGGACATTCGAGCCTGGCCATACCGAGGCCGGCTTTCGCGCCCGCCACATGATGGTCACATGGGTGCACGGCCTCTTCAAGGACGTGCACGGCAAGCTCTATCTGGACTGGGAGCGCCCATTGGAGGCCACTTTCGCGGGCGAGATCGACGCGACCAAGCTGTGGACCGGGGAGCCCGACCGCGACGCCCACCTGCGCAGCGCCGATTTCTTCGACGTCGAGCACCACCCCACGATCGCCTTCGCGGGAAGATTGACCGAGCGCACAGGCGACATCGCTTTCAAGGCGGTGGCGGACCTCACGATCCGCGGCACGACCCTTCCGGTGAGCATGGACGTCACCTGCCTGGGCCAGTGGAAGACGCCGTTCTGGGTGGGCGATGAGAACAAGGGTCTCCTAACGCGAATCGGCTTCGAGGCCACGACCCGCATCAATCGCCACGACTTCGGGGTCTCCTGGCAGGACGAGATCCCGGGCGGCGGCGTTGTGGTCAGCAACGAGATCGAGGTGACCCTCGACATCGAGGCACTGCTCGACGCGGATCTACGAGCGACGGGGGCGATCGAGTACTACCGCGCCGAGAACCCCGACTGAGCGCTCGGGCTGGGCTGGAGGGCAAAGAAGGCCCCGGCGGGCCGGTCCTGAGCGTGGCTGTGTTGCCCTACCGGCTCCCTCTCTTCACACGCACCCTCCCCTTTCCCCCTCCCATCCTCACGATGCCCACCGGATCCTCCTCCGACGGCATCGATCATCGGTCACGCGACGGCTACGACCTCCCATCCTCACGATGCCCACCGGATCCCTCCGGCGACCCACTCCAGGCGCATATCCACTATTGTTAACGACATGGCTAACAGTGTGCTGCTCGACCGGTCGTTCGCGGCGTGCTCGCATCCCATCCGCCGAGGGATCCTGGAGCGGCTGGGCGAGGGCGAGCTGACGGTGGGCCAGGCGACACAGGATTTCGGCGTCTCCAAGCCCGCGATCAGCAGGCACCTCAAGGTGCTCGAGGAGGCGGGGGCGATCGTCCGCGTGATCGACGGCCGGACCCATAGATTGCGCCTGCGCGAGCAATCCTTCGACGACGCCTACGCCTGGATGACCCGCCAGCGCGAGCTGTGGGAGCGTAAGCTCGACACCGTCGAGCGCTACCTGCGCGAGCAGCGCGAAACTCGATCAGAGGAGGAGCAGGCATGACCGAGCTCGATACCACAGGCCTGCGGCTGGAGCGCACCTTCGAGGCTCCCGCCGAGGACGTGTTCGATGCGTGGACGAACCCCGAGGTCCTGCGGCGCTGGTGGGCGGCCGGCCCGCAGTGGCGCACCCCGCTGGCGGAGGTGGATCTGCGCGAGGGCGGCAGCTATCGCCTCTCGATGGAAGACCCCGCGACCGGCGCGATCCACACTGTGGGCGGGAAGTACCGGGAGGTGCGGCGCCCCGACCGGCTCGTCTACAGCTGGTGCTGGGAGCTGGAGGATGGTGGTCGCTCGGAGGAGACCAGCACGGTGACCGTCGAGTTCCGCGAGCACAGTGGGCGCACCACCGTCGTGCTCGAGCACACCGACCTCCCCTCCCCCACCTCGCGCGATCAGCACCGCAGCGGCTGGGAAGGCTGCCTGGAGAACCTCGGTGCGCGGGTCCTGACCCCGTTGCCGGACACCGCTTGAAGCAACTCACAAAGCACAACCTCACAACCAAAGGAGAGCACCACGATGGCAAAGTACATGCTGGCATACAAGGGCGGCGCAATGGCGCAGACGGACGCCGAGCGCGACGCCGCGATGAAGGCATGGGGCGAATGGTTTGGGAGCCTCGGCGCGGCGATCGTCGACCCGGGTAACCCGTTTGGGGCCTCCAGCGCGGTCGGCGACAACGGCGCGGGGGACCTCACCGGCTACTCGCTGCTCAGCGCCGAGACCCTCGCGGCCGCCACGGAGCTCGCCAAGGGCTGCCCCGTCCTCTCGAGCGGAGGCAGCGTGGAGGTCTACGAGACGATCCCGATCGAGATGTAGCGCGGGCCGCCGGGCGCTCAGAGCGACCACCCGCCGAGCCAAGAGCGCCCGGCGTCCAGATCGACCATCCGCCGGCTAGAGCGGCCGGCGCTCCACATCGGGGACCCAAGGGGGATCCGAAACGGAGAAATGCCGGACGCCCCATCGCGCTGCAATGTCGGGCGGACTCGCGGCACGGCAAGATATCCCGAAACAGAGGAATGCCGGATGCCCTACCCCGCTGCAATGTCGGGCAGACTCGCCGCGCGGACAAAGATGTCCGAAACGTAGGGCGCCCGGCGCCCTATCGTCCCCTGTGCGGGTGCGCGCGGCGATACTTGCGCGAGACCAGGTCCTGCTCCACGAGGCCCACGGCGAGCAGGGTGTGGATGTAACGGTAGGTCGTCGATGAGGGCATCCCGAGCGCCCGTGCGATCTGATTGACGCCCCGCTCGCCGCCGTCGGCCGGGAGGGAGACCAGCACCACCAGGCCGAGCAACAGCGACCTGGAGATCCTCCGGTCCTCCAGCAGCGGCGAGCTCACCAGCTCCTTGGGTTTCGCCAGGCCCGCCCGCAGCTCCGCGGCGCGCCCGCCCCCGACCGCCTCCGCGATCACATCCGCCACTTGCTCCGAGGTCAACCCGAGCGGGACCCGCTTCTGACTCATGCAGCCCACTCCAGCCTGCCGCTCGTAGAGCCCGAGGTCATCGGGTACGCCCGACCGCCAGCCCGCGCGGGCAACCCGCCGCCTCTCCTCGGCGGGTGCCCTCACGGTCCCCTGCCTCTCCGCGCACCAGGCCGGCGCGAAGTTCTCTTGCGTCACAGGGACCGACAGAGAGGCGCGGGCCGCATCCTCGTTCGAATGACCGGCCCCACGCCTCCCCACCCCCGGTTTTTTGGGGGGGAACAGACGACGCCGGACAGGACGCCCCCCGCACTCGGCCGCGATTGCCCTTGGAGAGACGACCACGCTGCCGATCACGTGCTCGGTTGGCTGTCCTGCCCGTCATCTCCAGACATGTTGGCCCAGTCCCCCGCTGGTGAATAGACCTAAATCGCATTAGTCCTAAATAGGAATATTCTCGACTGCCGAATCCGGCGGGGCGCCAGCCTGCTCCGCCCATCCCCTGCGCTGTGGTGCTCCCGCCCACGCGCCGTGTGTGGCTGTCTCGCCCACGCATCGCGGTCTGACTGCCTCGCCCAGGCGCCGTGGTGGGGTATCGCCCGCCGGATGCGCAGGACGAGCATCGTCGGCCCGGTGAGGCCCCCGAGCGCACCGAGTACGTACGCCTTGGTCAGCTCCGCATGGGGCAGCCTGGCCTCGCGCGCGGAGAGGTAGTGGCTCGTCATGCCGGCGAGGATCAGCGTGTGCTGGAGCCCGTCGCGCAGGCCGCGCGCCCGGTCGGCGGATTCGGTCGCCAACGCACACATGCGCACGGCGATCTCATTGGGCGACGCGTAGTGCTCGATCAGGTTGTGTTGGCCGGTCGCCATGTCTTCGGGCCCGTCGATGAGGCTGTCGAGAAGTGAGTGCAGGGCACCTATCCACGGAAAGTAGGCGTGCTCGATGGCGCTCGGGTGCTCGGGCTGAATGGTGCTCTGGGCGGCGGTCTCGATCAGCGCAAAGATGCCGAGGGAGGAGCCCGCCGAGGCCGCGGTCTCCCACCATCGCAGTCCCGCCTGCGGTGGGGTTGCGTGACTGGCCCAGCGCGCGAGGGCGTGGTGGCTACCCTGCACCTTGGTGAGGTTGAGGCTCTGGTAGGTGACGATGCGCCGCGCGAGATTGCGCGCGGGCCGCGCCACCGGGGAATAGGACGGCAGGGTGCGCAGCGTTGCGCGACACGCATCGATCACCGTCTGCAGGTAGCCCGCGTCTTGAGATTGGGGGTGGTGGGTGTAGTAGTCGAGGTGCGGGGCGGCGGGGTCGAGCGCGGTGAGGAGCGCACCATGGAGCTGGCGCGCGTTGAGGATCGGGTCGCCATGTGGCTGCTCGGCGAGCGTGTCCACGTAGTCGTAGATCGCCTGGAAGGCGAGCTGCGCGCGGATCACGGCGGGACGGTGGACGCGTGGCGCGAACGCCGCGAACGCGGCGGAGCCCTCGACATTGCCGCGCTTGCTGCGCTGCACCGCCAGCGCCGTCCGGCGAAGCGTCTGATCAGGGATCGCACCGGCTCGCCGCTGCCACTGACCGAGCTCGCGGTGGACACGCGGAAAGACGCTCAACCAGTAGCGCTGTGCGGCCGTCGCAAATGCGACCGCCGTGGCGAAGCCGTTGCCGTCTGCTTGCCTCATGCGCATAGCTTGGCGCTTGAATAGCGGTGCTTATTCTCATTCCTGGAAGCCGAGGCTCGGGGGTACGCGCGCCGCGGAGAGCCCCGGGGCCGCGACGATCAGGAGCGTGATCGCGGTGACGATCGCCAGCGCGAGCAGCACCTCGGGGGCCCCCAGGGAGAACGGCGCCGGAAAGCCCGTCGTGAGCTTCAACCAGCGGCTGGCAAGGACGTGGCCATAGACGCCGAGGATTGCGCCGTCTGCGCACCCGATCGCAACCGAGATCGTGCTCTCCAGCAGCAGCGCACGCCACAACTGCAGCTCGTCGAAGCCCTGAGTCTTCAGAGAGGCCAGGCGCGCACGACGCTGCCAGATCGTGGCGCCAAGGACCGACGCTACCGCGAGCGCCGCGGTGATGAGTAGCAGCGTCGAGATCTCCCCCAGCGGCCGCAGTCCTTCGTGGGCGCTGGCCTCGAAGCTGCGCTCCCGTTCACGCAGCGTCTCCACCCGCAGCCCCGGCCGCGAGCCGAGGGCCCTTTCCACAGCCACCTTGCCCTGTGTGGGCGTCACTCCCGGCTTGAGATCGACCTCCAGCGCCGTGGGGTCGCCAACCCGCCAGTAGTGGGCGTAGTCGGTCGTGTTGATGGTGATCGCCCCCGGCGACCATCCAGCGTTCGCGGTGATCGCCGCGACCCCGAAGCGCACCGCGCCCGTGGGGGTCGGCAGCGTGAAGGAATCCCCCACCTGGAGATGGCGTTCTTCGGCGAAGCCACTGGACACAGCCGCCCACCCGCCCCCGCGGATCAGCCGGGTGGCGAGGGCGAGGTTGCCGTGCAGCAGCTGGCTGGCCTGGATCATCGCGGGATCCGCGGGGGAGCGGGCACGGATCCATAGGCGCCGCGAGCCGATGTCGAGCACCCCACCCTGGTAGGTGCGCACCGAGGCGACGCCAGGCGCACGCGCGATCGCCGCGGGGGCGCCGCCGGCTCTGAAGGTGTCGATCGTCAGGAAGTTGTCCCCCGTGGACACCCACACGTTCGCCGTATCGAGGAATTCGACCACCGCATCGTTGAGGCCACGCGTGAGATCGGCTCGCGTGCCCTGGATCGCCACGCTGCCGTAGACCGCCAGGGCGGTCACCCCGATCAGCGCGACCGAGCGGGCCGCCGTGGAGTCCAGTTCGACGACTGCCACCGCGAGCATGCTGCCCCGCGCGCGCCGCCCGAGCCGCTTCAGGTTGCGCGTGACGTTCACGAAGATCGCCGGGACCAGCATCGGCGCCGCGAGCGCCAGCATGATCCCGCCCACCACGGTCAGGCTGGGGATCGCCAGCACCAGTACCGTCACGCCGGCCACGATCGCAAGGCCAAGCACTCCCAGCCGGCGGGTCGTCCGCCGGCCGATTCGCTGCGCGGGATCGCCCGGCGCGTTCAGCGCGGCGTCGACGGGGCGCCCGGACCATAGGTCGAAGAGGGGTGGCAGGGACGCCAGCAGCGCGGCGAGGACGCCGCCCGCGAGCGCCAGCAGGCCGCTCGCGAGGTGAACCGTCTCGTGAATGCTGACCGGGAACGCGACCGCCAGGTACACCGGGGTCTGGTGGAATAGCGTGCGGGCCAGCACGTCTCCCAGAGCGAGACCCGCGAGCGAGGCAAGCAGCCCGAGCAGGAGCGCCTGAAACCCCAGGATGAGGACGATCTGGGGCGAGTCGAACCCCTGGGTGCAGAGCTCGGCGACGAACCGGCGGCGGTCGGCGACGGTCAGCAGCATCGCATTGAGCGCGAGCAGGAGTCCCACCATCGCGCTGATCGCCACGAACAGGGAGGTGGACTGGTGCAGCGGCTTGGCCGCCTCGTCGAGGACCCCCAGTTCGCTGTCTGCGGGCGCGACGCCGAGACGGCCCGCGGCGAGCCCGCGCAGCTCGCCTTCCACCTGGCGCTCGGCGCCTGGCTGGGGCTTGATCAGCACCTGCGTCACGCGCCCGGGCTGCTCCGCGAGGCGCTGGGCGATAGGGAGCAGCGCAACCGCGACGGGGCTTTCCGCGACCGCCCCGATCGCTCCGCTGTCCAGAACGGCCCGCACGAGCACCGTGTGCGCGTCGCCGTTGGCGAGCAGCGTCACCTGCGCGCCCGTCTGAGCGCCGATCGCGCCCGCGAGGCCGGACGGGAGGCCGACACCGCCGGAGAGCAGCAGTGCGCCCGCGCCGAGGTTCCGCGTCGCCGAGCCGCCCATGGCGATGATGCCGGCGTTCACGCCCACGAACTGGATCTCGCGGCTGCCCCGCGGGCCGCGGATCACCGCCGGCTCACGCAGCAGGGACGCGGCGTTGCGCACACCCGGCAGTCGCCCAGCTTCCGTGGCGATCTGTTCGCTGAAGCCTTCCGATGAGCGTGCCGCGAGCTGCAACCGCGCCGAGCCGTTGACGGCGCGAATCAGTTCGGCCGTGGACCCCGTAATGCTCGTGTTGGCGATGAACACCCCAAACACGAGCGCCACTCCGATCGCGATGCCCGTGCCGGCGAGCAGCTCCGCCACGGCATGGTTGCGCAGGCGCACGCGGTAGAGGTCCCACAGCACACTCACCCGGACCCCCATGATCCGCGGGTTCAGCCAATGCCGCGGCGGCTTCGGGGGGTGCGCATCCATTATGCCGAGAGCACCGCGGCCAGCTCCACGTCGAGGCCTTCGGTGAGCTTGCCGTCGCGGAGGGTGTGGACACGGTCGACGAAGGCCACGGCCTGCGGGTCGTGGGTGACGAGCAGCGCCGGCATCTCGCGCTCATGGCAGATGTCGCGCAGCAGCCCAAGGGTCTGGCGGCTGCGCTTGGAGTCGAGGTTGCCCGTCGGCTCGTCGGTGAGCAGCAGCCGCGGCTCGTTCACGAGTGCCCTGGCGATCGCCACCCGCTGGCGCTCGCCCATCGAGAGCCGCTCCGGGGTATGGGTGGAGCGCTCGCCCAGACCGACCCGCTCGAGCCACGGGTGGGCGGCGTAGCACGCCTCCTCCAGCGTAAACCCGTCGGCGAGCAGCTTCAGCCCGGCGTTCTCCACGGCGCTCGCGCCCGGCATCAGGTGGAAGGACTGGAACACGAAGCCGACCTCACGGCGCCTGTAGAGCGCGCTCTCGCGCGGTGTGCGCCCGGCGATGTCCAGTCCGTCGAAGATGACCCGCCCCCCGTCGGGCGCCAGCAGTCCGGCGGCCATCAACAGCAGCGTCGTCTTGCCCGAGCCGCTCGGCCCGTACAACGCGACGAACTCGCCCGCCGCGATCGTCAGCGAGACCCCATCGACGGCCCGCACGACCTCGCCATCGCCGCACGGGTAGTGCTTGACGACCTCGTCCAACTGCAGCGAGCTCATGATGCCCAGGGAGCGCCGCCGTGGGTGCGCCGGTCCGCGAGTGACACCACGCGCCTGCGTGAGTCCGTCGTGCGCAGCCGGCCATCGCCGAGCGTCATCACCCGCGGCACCCCGCCGATCGCCATCGTGTCCTCGGAAGCGATCACGAGCGCCATCTTCAACTCCCGCGCCAGCGAGCGCAGAAGCGTATACAGCTCACGGCTCTCACCCGGGTCGATCAGCACCGCGGGCTCGTCCACGAGCAACAGCCGCGGCTCGCCGATCAGCGCCCGCGCGAGCTCCACGCGGACACGTTCGTTGAGCGACAGGCGATCGGTGCTCAGGTGCGCCCACGCCGAGGCGCCGACGCGCTCGAGCACAGGCCGGGCCATCGACTCGGCCTCCTCGAGCGTCAGACCGCCACTGGTGAGCGCGATCGCCACATACTCGATCGCCGGCTGACCGCTGCGCAAGGGCCGCCAATCCCCGCGCACCAATGCGATCCCGCGGTGGCGCCAGCGCCGCGCCCGCCCCCCCGGGGAGAGGCTCGCGAGGTCCTGGCCCACGAAGCTGACGACGCCCTCGGTGGGCGGCTCGTAGCCAGCCATGACCTTCAGCAGCGTGCTCTTGCCCGCCCGCCGCTCGCCGTAGACACCGACGATGTCGCCGCACTCGATCTCCACCGATACGCCCTCCAGGACAGAGACGACCTTCGCCCCGTCCTGGAAGCGCTTGGTGACGTCGTTGAGCGCAAGCAGCGTCACCGGGATTCAGCCAGGTGCTCCTCGATCTCCCGCCGTGCGCGCGTGATCGAACGCAGCTCGGCCCGCAGCTGCTCAGCGGTGGCGCCCCGCATCATGCTGATCGCCCGCCCGTGCCAAGAGATCGGCTGCACCTCCGGCTCCTCGGCCCGCTGCAGCAGCTCCATGCAATCCAGTTCGTACTCGTCGAGCTGCGCCAGCAAGCGCGGTGCGTCCTGCGGGCGCGCAAACGCGATCCACGTGCGGATGTCGGGCCGCACAAGCGACACCCGCTGGCGCTCGGCCATCCATTCCTCGCGCACCACCTCGGCCAGCGCAGTCGCGTGATACACCCGCCGCCAGCCGCTGCGCGTGCCCGGCGCCCGCTCCTCGACCGACCGGGCGAGGCCGTCTTCCTCGAACTTCTCCAGCACCTCGTAGACGCGCTTGGGGTCCAGGGTCCACGCCGGCCCCATCCGCATGTTCAGGCGCACCGCGATGTCGTAGCCATGACTGGGATGGTCGATCAGGGCCGCGAGCACCGCCGTCTTCAACGTCGTCCGTTCACGGCGTTTGACCGGTCTATGAGCCTCGTTCGCTTGCGCCATGTCAGTCAGCTTGCTGGAACCGAGCGGCGCGGCAAAGGCTACCGCATCGCTCCCCGAACCCAACGCGTATTTCTCAACCACCAAACCCCTCCCATCATCTTAAAAGCTTGGGCGGGGCCCTCCCCGTCGGGCATATCGCCCTCCTCGGCGTGGGAACCAACCGTTCGCTTGCGTGGCATCGTGACAAAACGATACACCACTCCTCCGGCGGAGGTGCCGCGCTTATAGGATCGTTTTCATAGACTGGCCATTTGATAGACACGAACTGGAGGGAGATCCAATCCCAGAATCCCCGCTTGCGGACTCCTTTCTGCGACTCTCTCGGGCCGCCTCGCGGGTGGGTGCGCGGGATGCGGGATCTCTCCGGTTGGCGCCCGGGATCTCTCCAGTGGACGCCCGGCTGCGCCCGCGGCACGTGCGACTCGCCCTCCAGGACCCGCGTTGGTGTCGTCGGATCCTCTCGGGTATGCGCAACCATGGCTGGGGGTCGGTGTTATTGGGTTGCGTGCCCCTGGACCGTCCGCCTGCTGCCATGCTGCCCGCACCTCCGGTGCCGCCGCGTGCTACGCGCCGTACGTGCGCGGCGGGCCTCACCGGCCTTGCGTGGCTGGTGGCCGGCCTGGTGTTTCTGGCTCCTCCGCCGGCAGAGGCGGCGCCGGCGCCGAGCTGGTCCGCGCCACTGAGGATCGACGGCGTCACAGCTCTCACCGGGATCTCCTGCGCAACCACCACACTATGCGTCGCCGTGGACAGCAAAGGCCACGCCCTCGTGAGCACCAACCCCACCGAAGGCCCCGCCGCGAACTGGAGCAAAAGCGAAATCGACGGCACCACAGCTCTCACCGGGATCTCCTGCGCAACCACCACACCGTGCGTCGCCGTGGACGGGTCTGGCAACGTGCTGGCAAGCGCGAACCCGGCGGCCGGGGGGTGGCCGTCGAGCCCACGCGACGCGGGCCTCGAGCTGGTGTCCGTCGCGTGCGCGGGGGCTCCGGCGAGCGTGTGCGTGGCCATGGACAGTGCGGGCGATGCGCTGGCGAGCGCGAACCCAACGGCGCCCGCGCCCACGTGGAACTGGACGCCAATCCCAGCGCTGAGCTCGCCGACGGCGGTCTCATGCGCGGCGGCGGGCCTGTGCGTGACGGTGGACGGTCAGGGCAACGCGTTCGTGAGCGACGACCCGACGAGCGCGATCCTCTCGTGGGAACAGACTCCCCTCGGCCCCCCCAACAAGGGGTTCACGGGCGTCTCCTGCGTCTCCCAAGGGCTGTGCGCGGCGGTCGGTGGCGAAGGCCAGGTGCTCGTCGCGCAGGTCCCGGCGCCTGCCGTGGCGAGCAGCCCGCCGAGCGGGGTGACGGAAACGGCGGCCACCCTCGCCGGCACGGTGAACCCCGAGGACGCGACGCTCACGGGCTGCCGCTTCGAATACGGGGCGAGCGCAGCGTACGGGCATAGCGCCCCCTGCGCGACCCCGCTGCCGCCGGGGGGCGACGCGGCCCAAGCCGTGAGCGCGCCGCTGAGCGGCCTGCGGGCGAACACCACATACCACTACCGGCTGCTCGCCGAAAGCGCCAGCGGGGCATCCATGACGGCCGATGCGACGTTCAAGACGCCGGCGCCCGCGCTCGTGCAGCCCCACCCCTCGATCAGCGGGCTCCCGGCGCGGGGGCAGCGCCTGATGTGCAAGTCGGGTGTCACCGCGAGTGGGGCGACCCTCACATACGCGTGGCTGCGCAACACGAAAGCGATCTCAGGGGCGAACGGCTCGACCTACGTGGTGGGCAGTGCCGACGTGTCCCAGCACCTGCAGTGCCGGGTGACGGCCACGAACGCGGGAGGCAGCGCGAGCGCGACGAGCGGGTTCGTGACGATTCCGGCGGGGGGCCTGGGCTCGATCGCGGAGACGGCGGTGGGAGCCCCAAGCGTGGCGGGGGCGGCGGTGAGCGTGCCGCTGACGTGCTCCCGGCAGGCCGCGGGGAGCTGCACGATCAGGCTGAGCCTCACCGTGGTGGAGACGCTGCACGGCAACCGCGTGGTGGCCGTGGCGGCGGCGCGCACCCGGCGCGCGACGGTCACCGTGGGCGCCCTCACTGTGCGCCTGGCGCCGGGACAGCGGCGGACGGTCACCGTCGCCCTCAACGCCACGGGCCGGAGGCTGCTCGCGCGCACGCGGCGGATGGCGGTGAGGCTGTCGGTGAGCGGCACCGTGGTGGGGGCGATCAAAGCCTCCCTGGAGAGCGCCACGCTGACCTTGACCGCGCCCGCGAGGGCGTCCTCGCATAAGGCGTCCTCCCGCACGTCCCCGCATAAGGCGTCCTCCCGCAGGTCCTCCCCCACGGCGTCCTCCCGCACGTCCCCGCACAAGGCGTCCTCCCTCACGTCCCCGCACAAGGCGTCCTCCCGCAGGTCCTCCCCCACGGCGTCCTCCCGCACGTCCTCGCGTAAGGCGTCCTCCCGCAGGTTCCCGTCCCACATCGCATCCTCCGGCCGGGGATCGCCACACGGCGCACCCCTCCGCACGGTGTCCTTCTCCCACCGCCACCGGTGAGCGCGGCGCGCGACATCTCGTCCCGCCCGGGAGACCGCCACCGCACATGGTCACACCGCGGCCGTGCCCCGCGCTCGAGTCCTCCGGGAGCCCGGTGCCTCACGCGTGTAGGGGTGCTCGCGCTGGTGCTCGCTTTGATGCTTCCCGGCGGGGCGGCCGCGCGGGGCGCTCGCCACCGGCTGGCGAGGAGCGCCAGCGGAGGGGCAACCCCAATGAGCGTGCTGGCGCCGACCCCATACATGGGCTGGGACACGTACTTCGCGTTTGGCTCCCACTACGACGAGGCGACGATCCTCGAGCAGGCGAGCCAGCTGCTCACGCTGGGTCTAAAGGCAAGGGGTTATGACTACGTGTGGCTGGACGTGGGCTGGTGGCAGGGCAAGCGAGGCGGGGCGGGGGAAATCGTGGTCAGCCCCACCCAGTGGCCACGTGGGCTTGCGTGGCTGACGCGCACACTGCACGCGGCGGGCTTCAAGGTGGGCCTGTACACGGACGCGGGCGCCAACGGCTGCGGCGGCGCGGGCCAGGGCAGCTACGGCCACTACCAGCAGGACGTCAACACATTCGCGGCGTGGGGCTTCGACGCGGTCAAGGTGGACTTCTGCGGGGGCATCCAACAGCGCCTGGAACCGGCGGCGGCGTACGGGGCGTTCCACGAAGCGATCGTGCACAACGCCAGCCATCGCCCGATGCTGCTGTCGGTGTGCAACTTCCTGCAACCGGGGCAGTACGAAGGCGGGGACGAACGCGAAGGCGAACCCCAAGTGCCCACCTACGAAGGCTCGGGCTTCTCCTCGTACACGTTCGGGCCGAGCGTGGGCAACAGCTGGCGCACCGACACCGACGTGGGGGTCCCGGGGGACGTGGAGTTCACGAGCGTGCTGCGCAACCTCGACGCCGACGCCGCCAATCCCGAAGCGGCCGGCCCGGGCCACTGGAATGACCCCGACTACCTGGGCCCCGGCCAGGGCATGTCGGCGGCCGAGTTCCGCGCGCAGTTCAGCATGTGGGCGATGCTCGCCGCGCCGCTGATGGTCAGCGCCGACCTGGTGTCGATCTCGAGCGCCAGCACCACGACGGTGACGAACAGGGAAGCGATCGCGATCGACCAGGACCCGGCGGGGCTGCAGGCGCGGCTGCTCTCCGCGAGCGGCAACGGGCAGGTGTGGGTCAAGCCGCTCAGCGACGGCACCCGCGCGGTGGCGCTGCTCAACCGGGGCTCCAGGTCGATGACGATCTCCACCAGCGCCGCCGGGGTGGGGCTGCCTGGCGCCGGGGGCTATCAGGTGCGCAACGTGTGGACCGGCGCGATCGCCAGCACCACGGGCGGGATCGCAGCAAGCGTGCCGCCCGACGCGGTTGTCCTGCTGCGGGTCGCCACCGCGGCCCAGGCGCTGCCGGCGAGCCCCAGGCGCCACGCTTAGGCGCCCCACGTCCGACGGGCCTGGCCAAACGCCCCACACATCCAGTGGGAACCCGCCACGGTACTCGCCGAGGAGATACCGCCACGGTACCCCGCCGAGGAGACACCGCCCACGGACCCGCCGAGGGAGGCCGCCGCCGCGACTCACTCCCCTGCGGGGATCCACACTCGGGGCCGCGCTCCACGCTGTCCCAGACGCCGCGGTCAGGCGCTGCCGGCGGCCGCGAGCTCGTCGTCGCGGCGGTACCCGAGGCGCGCAGAAATGCGGTCGGCGGTGGCCACCAGGTGGGGGCCGAGGTGCTCGATCAGGTCCTGCAGGGAGATCATCGTGCTGTGCGCCGCCATGTTGGCGGCCGCCACCACCTCGCGGGCGTCCGAACGGATCGGCGCGGCGATCGAGTGCAGGCCGGGTGTGAGCTCTTGGTCGTTGACAGCGAAGCCATCATCGCGGATGCGTTCGAGCTCGATCTGCAACAGTCGTTTATTCGTGATCGTGTTGGGGGTGCGGCGGTCGAGCTTGACTTCCCCCAGCAGCTCGCGCCGCTCCCGGTCGGGGAGGTTGGCGAGGAGCAGCTTGCCCATCGCAGTGCAGTAGGCGGGCAACCTCGAGCCGAGGGTGAGACCGAGGTCGATCCGCTGTTGGCCGCGCCGGTGGCTGCGGGCGCGCGCGATGTAGACGATCTCGGGGCCATCGAGGATGGCGACGTTGATGGTGTACCCGGTACGCCGCCGCAGCTCCTCCAGATAGGGTTGGGCATGCTCGCGCAGGCTGGTGGAGTTCAGTGCAGACATCCCGAGATCGGTGACGTGCAACCCCAGGCGGTACTTGCGGGAGGCTCCCTGTTCCAGGTAGCCCAGGGCGACCAGGGTGATCACGTAGCGGTGGGTGGTGGAGCGGCTCATGCCGAGCGAGTCGGCGATGTCCGCGATTCCGAGCACCGGCCGCTCGGGAGTGAAGCACGAGAGGATCGCCAGCCCGCGCTCCAACGACTGCGAGTAGCGCGGCTCGCGCAGGCTTGGAATCGTCCACTCGTCTTCAGGTGGCGCAGTTCGCGGCACGTCTCATTCCCTCCAGGATCCACTCGGTCGATCCGGTTGGTCGAATGGTACCCGACACCGGGTCCCCGGAAACAAACTGTGTCCGATTTCCCTGGCTGATTCTCCCGCAAGCGTGTCCCAACAGAACGGACGTCCGACCTTTCGATCAGCGGGGTGGTCGAGGGCCCGCTGAGATGCCGTGATCTAGCCTGGGCTGGCCTGAGCTTCCGCTTCGGGGGCCGTGAGCTGGTGATCCAGATACGCCTTGATGCTCTCGCGTTCCTCCACGGCGCGGTAGTTGGCAAGCCCGCGCTGCTGGGCGGCACGCAGCCGGGCGGGCAGGGGTGCGCGGAGCTCGTTGGGGATCGCCTGCTCTTCAAGTGCGATCCACAGTTCCTCTTCCAGGGCGTCCCCCGCGCCAGCGCTGTTGAGGAGCTCGGCGCGGCCGGCTGGGGTGCTGTAGTCGTAGAGCTCGAATTCCTGCCCGTCGGATTCGACCGCCAGAGGATCCGCCGCCGCCCCGCCGCTCCAATTGGAGTAGAGACCGAGCTTGCCCCGGGCGGTGCGCAGCGCCACCACGTGCCGGGGCGCCGCGGCGGCGTAGAGTTCGGTGGCGAACTCGGTGACATCCTCGTCGGTGGCGTGCAGGACCCATTGGCGGCCCGGAGCGGAGGGATGGGCGCAGATCGCGGCCAGGTCGTGGCGGGCGGCGAGGTGGGCGTAGTGGCCTTCCCTGCGCCAGGCGCTTGACCCGGTTGCGAGGGTGAGCAGCAGGGGCACGATGTCCACCGAGGAGGTCAGCTGGGTGCGCGGGACCGCTGGGGCGGCGGCGGCAAGGCCGCGGAAGTCACGCATATAGAGAGGGACCCTGATCGCCTCCTCGTACGCGGCGGCGCCCTTGCCGCGCATCCCGTGCGAGCCGCCGTACTCGCCGTGGTCGGAGGTGAAGAGGACGATTGTGTTGGCCTCCACGGCGGGCTGGGCGGCGAGCGCAGCGAGGACGCTGCCCACCTGGACGTCCACGTAGCTCTGGAGCATCAGGTAGGTGTCCATCAGCCCGCTCCACGCGGACGGTGCTTCGGGGCCGTTGAAGGGGACGTGGCCGAAGGAGCGGGCGGCGGTGGCTTGCAGCGAGCGATGCAGGCGCGGCTTGCGCTGGGCTTCGAGGGCTTCCGGGGTCTCGAAGTTCGGGGGCAGCCCCGCGGCGAGCGCGGGCGGGGAGCTCTCCTGGGGGATCCGTTCGGTATAGCGGTACCACCACGCGACGTCGTGGGGGTTGACGAGCGAGACCGTCGTGCACCAGGGCTGCTGGGCACCGGCGTCGCGCAGCCACGCTTCGAACTGGGCGGCGATCAGGGGGTCTATCTCGGTGCCCTGCCCAGGGGAGCCGTTGGGCGACGGGTAGGTGCCCCCAGAGAACCCGTAGGGCTCAAGGGTCGCGTTGGGGTTGGGATTGAGATGCCACTTGCCCCACCACGTCGTCTGGTAGCCCAATTCGCGCAGCACGGTCCCCCACGTTGGAAAGCCGGGGTCGAGGCGGCTGTTGCCGGTG
>DATMPY010000248.1:0-9508 GCA_035566955.1 Solirubrobacteraceae bacterium
AGGGCTGCCCGGCAGAAAGCGGGCCGAGCGTTGAGCCTGTCGAGCGGGCTTCCCTGCGGAGCCGGCTTATACGCTCCGTGGGCGAGCTCATGCCGCCCGGCGGCCTTCCTCGGCGCCCCGGCTGCCAGCGGCGGCGGGGGAGCACAGGACACGCAGGCCTGGTCGGCGAGCGTCTGCACAGCGGCGTGCATCTCCTCGCTGGCGACATGCGCGTAACGGCTGACGGTCGAGAGATCAACGTGTTGTCGCGGCGGTGTGTCGCAGCTGTTCGCGATGATGTGCTTGGGGATCCGGCGCGGGTGGCGCTGCCTGCTGATGGTGCGGACGAACGCGATGGCCAGCAACCGACCCGTCCCTGGGCCGCGGGACGACGGCTCCTGGGGGGCATAGCTGGCGCTCGTTGTGCGGGCGCTCAAGCTTCGCGGCGAGCTGGGGGCAGCGGTTGGCGGCGTTGCGGGCGGGGTCGAGGCGCGAGGCGCTTTCCGCCTCGCCCGGCGCAAACGGGCGTGTGCCGATCCTCGGGGTGGGGCGCACGGAAGTCGTCCGAAGCAGTACTGCTCATCCCATGGGTAGAAAACGATTGCTACTCCGCGAGAGCAAAAGCCGGCCGCTGACGACAGCTCGTCTCGCCATCTAGCGCTCGCCGTCCCAGTAGTCGACGTTTCCGTCGGCACGCCGGAGCATCACGTTGTCGTCGGGGTTACCCGGCCAGACCCCGATCTTGTCGCTGTCGGGGTAGACGGCGACCGCCGGCTCACGCGCACTCGAAAACATTAGTAGCCGTGCGAACGCCTCGCCGCGATTGGTCACCTTGTGTGCCCCCGCAGGGCCAGGCGGGAAGCAGACCATTTCACCGTAAGCGAGCTCTTCCTCGTGGTCGGGCGTGCGCACGACGACGGTGCCGCCGAGTACGAGGAGCCACTCCTCCTCGTACTCGTAGTGGTACGGGCATACGCTCTCGCCTACCGGAAGCTCGTAGACCTTGACCGCAAACGCGTCGCTTCCCACGGCCTGGCTGACGTTGGCTCCACCGGAGCGGTAGCCATCGGGGTCGGTCCCGTCATAGTCGCAATCAACGGTGAACACGTTCGCTCGACGCACCGGCCGATCTTCGCAGATCGAACGCTGGCGGCAGCCTCATTGTGCTCGCGATGTCGCTAGTGCGTGCGACTCCTCTGGTCGGGCTCACCGTGGCCGCTCTGGATGAACTCCGAGGGCCTCGGCTGAGGTTCGGCAGACATGTGCTTTCGCCGTGGCTAAGCGAGCGTCTGGCGGCGTCGGAGCACGGACGCGCGGTCGTCGTCCGTTGCGCAAGTCAGCGCGCGCGTGGTCCTTGCGCCTGCTCGCTCGCTGAAGCGGGGGACGTATGGTCGATGGGCCGGTGGTCGACCGACGGCGATGGCGGTGCAAGAGCGTCGCTCAGTTGCCGGTGCAGGCTTCGTTCCGGGCACTCATCTCAGCGGAATGCGCTGCGAAGGCTCGCGGTGCCGACGATGATCGGTCGCTGGGTCGACTGGGCTTCGGCGAGCCAGACGGGTTGGTAGCGCACTTGCAGAGTCTCAGTGGCTGCGCAGGCGCTTGGGCTGAACGACGAGGAGGACAGCTCTTTCACGGTTTCTCCGCGTTTGATGTCGCGGTCGATCGACCAGCTCGACACGGGCTTGTTTGGGCAGTTTGCCTGTGTTTCGATGGTGTATTCGCTCGCGGCGTTTGTGATGGCGTAGGGGGCCTTGAACTGCAGCAGGACTCGGTAGCAGGGGTCGTTGAGGAAGGCTGCGCGGCAAACGGCGGGTGTGTCCTTGACGAGCGTGAGGTGAAGTGGCTCATTCAGGTTGTGGGCAGGCTTCCGCGAGACGGGAAGGGCAGGGCGCGGGGTAGGACAGGGAGTGCTGACGGGCGCGCCGAAGCCGCTCGTGCACGTGAGCGATCCGAGTCGGTAGGTGACGGCACTGACCGTGTTCCCCCTCAGACCGAGCGGTAGCGGGGTTAAGGCGTGCTGGGATACCGGTCCGATGGTGGCGCCTCCGTGTTCGAACTGGCGGCCGGCGTGCGCGACCGGCTCGACAATCAGGTAGGCGCCCGTTCCTGGGCTCACCGGCTCAGTCCTGAGTCCAGACCTCGTCTTGTAGGTGACGCTGGCTGCGTCGGGGCCGAGGAGCCCGAAGGAGATCGAGCGCAGCTCGCGTGCCGGTGGCCTGACGCCCTCGGACGGAACCGGATCGCCGCTGCGGTCCGCGCTCGCGTCTCCGTATGAGAACGATTGCGACGGCAGCACACACTGAATGATGGCTTCCGAGGTCCCGTAGAGCACGTTCGATCCGAGGCGGTGGAAGCGGCCGTCGTCGTGGAACACGCCGTCGACGCCGAGCTGGCCGAGCTGCCCGCGATAGACGCGGCCCACCTGCACGCAGACCAGCCCCCGGGTCGTGTGGACGATCCGCATTCCCCAAGGCAGGCCGCCTTCCGGGTCAGCAACGCGTAGCGCCAAAAGGTCCGAGCCGCCGGCCACGGGCACGCCGTAGCCGGCGTGCGGAACGGGCGGTCCTGCGGGGTTCGAAACCGGGCTACCAGTCAAGACCCCTGTCGCCGCGGCTGCGATCGCCCCGCCCGCGAGCACAACGATCGCCGCGATCAGGGGCGCGTTTACGCGCCGTGGGCGCCAGGCTCGGGCCCGGCTCGTCAACCCCCCGCGCGCGTGCTGCCGTGCCGCGGCAGCCGTGAGCTGTGCGCCGAGGATGCTGTAGGGGTCCCTCGTCATGCTGTCTCCTTACTGGTTCGCCGTAGCGCGGACAGTCCGCGCGACACACGCTTGCGCACGACCTGCTCTGAGCAGCCCACCTGCTCGGCTATAGCGGCATAGCCAGCCTCTTGAAGCACGCGCAGTTCGACGGCCTCTCGCTGCTCGCCGGGAAGCCTGTTGAGCGCTCGTTGCAACTCCGAAGCACTTTCGCGCTCGATGAGCTCGAGCTGATCGTCTTCCACGTGGATCCGCTCCATGCCAAGACGCCGACGCGACTCATCAGCCACCCGGCCACGACGCATCGAGTCCAAAAACAGATGCTGCGCGATGCCCAACAGCCACACCACCGCAGACCCTCTCTGAGGATCGAACTGCTCGCGACGCTCAAGCGCCCGTGCGAACGTCTCCGCGAGGAGATCGAGCACCAGATCCGGTCGTGCTCCCGCACGCCGGCGCAGATAGGCGCGAATCAGCGGATAAGTCCGTTCGTACAGCACCCCGAAATCCTCGGCACGCCCACCCGCCAACAGCTCCTCGTCGCTCGACTCGATTGACATCCACATGTGTATACGGGTTGGCCGACCTATTTGTGACCCACACGATCGACAGCCGACGCCCCTGTAAGCGCCGACTGAATACTCCTCACCCTTGGCCGGTTGAAAACTGACCCCCCTGCTGGGGTGGGAGCCTGGCTCGGTTAGCCATGCCGAGGCTCGGACGCCTTGACTAACTCCCCTCTAGCGAAGCCTCGACCGTGACACCGATCCCCTCGGTGCGCATGCCCAGCCTCTCAATGCACTGGGTCATCGCCGCTTGCGCCACCACCTCCAGATGTGTCTCTTCGACGCCCGCTACGCGTCCTGACATTCGGCAGGTAATCCCGCTCAGCGCCGCGTCCGTGAGGTCGTCGGCCTCCCCTGAGAGTGTCAGCGTTACGTAACTAACAAGCTCGCGAGCCTGGGTGCCTTCCTGGACGAGCTGCTCGGCAACCAGCCAAGTGAAGACACTGCCAACCGCTCCGGCGAGGAGCTCGCCTGGCAATGTCGCCAGCGGACCCGTGGCATCGGGATCCACGTGAAGCGACAGCAACGGCGCAATCGAATGGCTTCCGACAGTGAGGCGCGGCGCGCTATCCGGAGGATGACCCAGCCATCTGATCGTGGCCTCCCGTTTCAATGTTGTCATGGACCCTCCTCAACGCTCCGGCGCGATCAGAACAGGGCGACCGGCATGCGCGAGCACCACGTGCGAGACGCTGCCGAGCAGCGCAGAGGCGACCGCGCCGAGTCCACGCCTACCGCACACGATCAGCCGCGCGTCGAGCTCGTCGGCGATCTCGATGATCCTGCGTCCCACGCCTTCGGTGGCCTCCTCGACGCGAGAGCTGGCGTCATAGCCGTGGGCACGCGCACGCTCCACGCCCTCCCCAGCCGCGTTGCTGGCCAACTGCGCCTGTCCCGCGTCGACGCGCTCCTCGTCGCTCAAGTAGCTGCCGCCGAAGCCCCCGGCCCGCGCCAACAGCACCGCCGCGGGCTGCCAGACCGTCAGTACGATCGCAGGCGCCGAATGGGCGACGAGCTCCGCCGCCGCGGCCATCGCCGCCCGCGACCCCTCCGACCCATCGTAGCAGAACAATACCGGTCCAGGCATGGAGTCTCCTCAGAATAATCGTCTACACGTGCACAGACTCGACATCCTAGGCGCTACAGCCAGGCAGAGCGAGGCGGGCACCGTTGCTCTCGGCCGCACGCTTCGCCTGGCTATGTGACGGCGAGATGTCGGTCGCGACGTGATCGGGCGTGGACACCGCTCGCAACGCATCCTTCCCGTGCGGCTCGATCTCCGGATGGTCGCGGAGCGCCATCACGCGTACCCACGAGCTACATAACCCATCACGAAGGCCGCGCCCCCGCCGCGGCTGCCGCGCTGCGCGCCCCCGCCGCGCGCACGGCGGCGCTGAGCGTCTCGATGTCATAGCTCCCGTGGTGGCGGCGGCCGTTGATGAAGAAGCTCGGCGTGCCCGCCACGCCACTGGCGTCGGCGCTTGCGACCGACTCCGCCACCCGCGGGGCGTGCTCGCGGCGGCGCAGCTCCTCCCAGAAGCGATCCACGTCGAGGCCGAGATCCTCGGCGTAGCGCCCGATATCCGTCGGGGCGAGCTCGTTCTGGTGTTCGAGCAGGGTGTCGTGCATCTTCCAGAACGCCCCCTGGGCGGACGCCGCCTCGGCGGCCTCGGCGGCCATCTGCGCGTGGGGGTGCACGTCGTTCAGGGGCAGGGGGCGCCAGACGTAGCGGAGATCCTTGCCGAAGGAGTCCAGCAGGTCCCGGATCACAACCTCCGCCTGCCCACAGTAGGGGCACTCGTAGTCCCCGTACTCCACCAGGGTCACCTGCGCATCGTCCGCGCCTCGCACGTGGTCGCGGGCGGGGTCCACCTCCTCGGAGAGGTCGAGGATGGGAGCCCGGGTGCGGCTGAGCTGCCGTGCGCGCACATGGTCGGGCAGGAGGGCGATGCCGCGGAACACCAGCCAGCCCGCGAGCGAGGCGAGGACGGCGGTGGCGAGCACCGCGAGCTTGGCCTCGGCGAGCTGCTGGCCGTGGAAGGCGATGCTGGATATCAGCAGGGAGACCGTGAACCCGATGCCCGCGATCGTCCCGCCCCCCAGGAGCGCCGGCCAGCTCAAGGCTGGGCGCACGCCCCCGAACACGCGCCGCGACCCCAGCCACGAGGCTCCCATCACGCCCAGCGGCTTACCCACCACGTAGCCCAGCACGATCCCGAGTGTGATCGGCGAGCTGAGCGCGTCTTCGAGCAGCTTGCCGTTCACGCCGATGCCCGCGTTGGCGAGCGCGAACAGGGGCACGATCACGTAGCTCGTCCACGGATGCAGGCGGTACTGGAGGCGCTCGTTCGGCGAGATCGTGGACGCCAGGCCGAGCTGTGCCGAGCGCGCAAGCTCTGGTGTGGGCTGCTCGCGGAACGAGCGCGTCAGCTGCGTCACCCGCTCGAGGTCGGCCCGCGTGGGCGGATATGCGCTCGTCACGAGACCCACCAGCAGCCCCGAGACGATCGGGTCGATGCCGGAGTTGAAGAGCGCCACCCACATCGCCACCCCCAGGATCCCCACGGCCGCCGGACGCCACGCGACCGGGGTGTAGCGCAACGCGAGCAGCGCCACGAAGAGAGCGGCCGCGATCGCTAGCGGCAGGGGGGAGATGTGCTCGCTGTACACCCCCGCGATCACCACCAGCGCCAGCAGGTCGTCCACGACCGCGAACGTGACCAGCGCGAGACGCAGACGCGTACCCCCCGGGGCGACCAGTGCGAGCACCCCGAGCGCGAGCGCCGTATCGGTCGACATCGCCGCTCCCCAGCCGTTCGCGCCGGTGCCCCCGGCGTTGAACGCCAGATAGATCGCCACCGGCGCCGCCGCGCCGCCGAGCGCCGCGACCGCCGGGATCGTGAGGTGGCGGCGCACCCGCAGTTCTCCCATGTCGAGCTCGCGCTTGGCCTCGAGCCCGATCACGAGGAAGAAGAACGTCATCAGGCCCTCGTTGACCCAGTGCCGCAGGTCGGCCGAGAGCCCCGCGCTGCCCAGGGTGATCGAGAGCTTGGTGCTCCACAGCGATTCGTACGAGCTCGACCACGGCGAGTTCGCCCACACCAGCGCAGCCGCCACCGCGCAGAGCAGCACGATCGCGCTGCCCGTCTCCCTGCTCAGGAAGTCGCGGACCGGCGTCGCCAGGTTCCGCGCCCAGGCGGTCGAGTCCGTGAATGGGGCCGGACGCGCTCGGGCTGATCGATCGGATTCCGCGACGCTCACATGTGCGCCTGATGCTACGCGCTGACGCCCTCGGCCCCGCCGACCCTCGCTGGGGCGATTGCTGTGCATGACTCCGCGCCGCGTGGGCTGTCGGCTGATCTGTGGCTGTTGTGCCGGCGGCTTACGACAACGCCGGCTACGCGTGCAGCTGCTCGCGGCTGGCCGGCAGACCCGCCTCGCGCTGGAAGCCCTGAAGCACCGAGAGCATCGTCTCCACGTTGCACTCCACCTTCGAGGGCCAGGGCTTGGAGGGGTGGTCGTACAGCGTCTTCAGGCCGTTGCCCGTGATCATCGCCACCACCGTCTCGTCTGGATCGAGCTTCCCTTCGGCGGCGAGCTTCTTGACGACCGCCACCGTGGTGCCCCCGGCGGGCTCGGTGAGGATGCCCTCGGTGACGGCCAGCAGGTCGATGCCCGCGAAGATCTCCTTGTCGCCCACCGACGCCGCCGTGCCCCCGCGGCTGCGCACGGCCTCGATCACGAACACCCCGTCCCCCGGGGCCCCGATCGCCAGCGAGTGGGCCAGCGTGGTTGGCTCGCACGGGTTGATCTCCGAGGCGCCCGAGAGGATCGCCTCGGCGATCGGCCGGCACCCGTCGGGCTGGGCGATGTCGATCTTGGTTGCGTCCGTCTGCGCCAGGCCCACCATCTGTAGCTCCTGCAGGCCCTTGTGGATGCGCGAGGAGAGTGTGCCCCCCGCGGCGGGGCTGACGATGTGATCGGGAGCCTGCCACCCCAGCTGCTCGACGATCTCATAAGCCGCCGTCTTCGCGCCCTCCGCGTAGAAGGGCCGCAGGGTGATGTTGGCGAACTCCAGGCCCGTCGTCTCGGCGAGGCGTCGACAGGCTTTGTTGGCTTCGTCGTAGTTGCCCTCCACCTGGCACACCCGTGCCCCCAGCGCGCGGCACGCGTGGGCCTTGGTGCTCTCCAGGCGGTTGGGGTAGAAGACGTACGCCGCCACCCCCGCCTTGGCCGCCAGCGCGGCCACCGCGCTGCCCACGTTGCCCGTGGAGACGCAGCCGATCTCGGGCCGGCCGAGCTCCAGCAGCCTGGCCACGGCCATCGAGACCACGCGGTCCTTGTAGGAGAGGCTCGGACGGGAGGTGGAGTCGTCCTTGATGTAGAGGTTGCGCAGGCCCACCGCCGCCCCCAGCCTGTCGGCCTTGATCAGCGGGGTGAAGCCCGCGTACTGGCCCACCCGCGCGCTGCCCACCGCGTCCACGATCGGCAGCAGCTCCTCCAGGCGCCAGATGTTGAAGGGGCGCTCCTCCATCGGCAGCTCCCGCAGGCGGCGCGCGGCGAGCTCGTAGTCGTAGTCGACGTCGAGGCTCTTGCCGCACTGCGGACAGTACGCCCCGCCCTCGGCCAGCGGGGATCGCAGCTCGCACCGGCGGCACACCAGCTCGGTCGCGCAGGAGCGCGTCTGCTGGAGGTCCTCGGCCTGGTCTCGTGGAGGGCTCATCCGCTTGCTCGCCTCACATGATCGCAGAGGGTGGGGTCGATTTGATGTTCACGATCGGTGACTTCTCGTAGACCTGAGAAGTTCGAAGCCGGCCGGTGCGATCGGGCTGTTTCTCTTTGGGGGGCATCCCCGGGGCGCTCATCCCGCTCGCTCCTCGCTTGCCGCGACCGGGCTGGAGGCGGTCGGGGAGCCCGCCCCGGCGGGCTCCCGCGCGGAGTCGAGCTTCTGGGGCCATGGTGGATCGACCCCGGGCTCGCCCAGGCCCGAGGCGAGCCACAGCTCCTCGCCGACGTGGGGGGCGAAGGGAATCAGGACCCTCGCCATCAGCCCCAGCGCCTGCACCAGCGCCTCGTGGTTCTGGCGCCCCAGCTGCTCGATGCGGGTCCCCTCCAGGACCTTCAGCGTGCGGGTCTCGAACAGCTTGATGCGCTCCAGCAGGCGGATCACGTTGCGCACCGCGCTGTGCATCTCGAGCTCCTGGAGGTCCTCGGTGATCTTGTCGATCGCGATGTCGCACCACTTGCGCAGGCGGTTGCGCATGAACTCCGTGCGGTAGGCCCCCTCCTCGTCGAGCGGCTCGGGGCTCAGCGCGAAGCAGGCCTGGGAGTACCGCCACAGACTGCCCAGGAAGCGGTGGCAAAACTGCACCGCGCTGTCGCTCCAGTTCAGCGACTTCTGGGGGCGGGCCGCCCACAGCACGGCGAGGCGCACCGTGTCCGCTCCGTAACTCGCCACGAGTTCGTCGGGGTCCACCACGTTGCCCAGGTGCTTGCTCATCTTGCGCCCGTCGCGGATCACCATCTCGTGCATCAGCGCCCCCGCGAACGGCTCCCCGTCGGCGAGGAACGCCAGCGGGCCGATATCGCGCAGCGCCTTGGTGGTGATGCGCTGGTCGAACATGAAGTTGCCGCTGTCCGAGCCCGCCACCAGGCGCTCCGAGGGCAGCCACCCGCGCAGGTCGGGCAGGGCGAAGATCTCCTCCAGCGGCCGCTCCCGCTCGCGCGCGGGCACGCACGCGGGAACCCACAGCCACAGGGCGTCGAAGTGGCAGTCCAGTGTGTCCGTCTCCCGCTTCCCCGGCTCCCCGCAGCGCGGGCAGGGGACCTCCACGAAGTCCGCCCGCTCCGCCAGCGGGTTGCCCGCGCCCGTCGGCTTCAGGTCGAGCGGGAGCAGCACCGGCAGCTGCTCCTTCGGCACCGGCACGGTGCCACAGGTCTCGCAGTACACGATCGGGATCGGGGTCCCCCAGGAGCGCTGCCGGGAGATGGTGAAGTCGTTGGCCCGGTAGCGCACCGCTGGCCGAAACGGGGACTCCCGCCGGAGGCGGGTGTCTCCCGGCTTCGGTCGCGCGGCGACCCGGTGCGCCGACCCGTCCGCCGGCTCGGCATCATCCTGCCGCCCGTTCGACCTCGCGCCGGCCACGGCCGTCTCGCCGGGAGCATTGGGGGAGGTGTCGGCTCCGACGGTCGACTCCTCGGCGTC
>DATMPY010000249.1:0-4899 GCA_035566955.1 Solirubrobacteraceae bacterium
GCTGGCGGAGTTGTGGGTCCGCGGTGTGGATGTGGATTGGGGTGCGCTGTTTGGGGGTGCTGGGGGTGAGCGGGTGGGGCTGCCGTCGTACGCGTTTCAGCGTGAGCGGTTCTGGCTTGAGGCTGGAGCCGGCGGGGGAGACGTGGGCGCGGTCGGGCAGGCGGCGGCGGATCACCCGTTGCTGGGCGCGCGGGTGGCGTTGGCGGGCGAGCGCGGCTGGGCCTTCACGGGCCGCATCTCGCGCAGGTCCCACGGGTGGCTTGAGGATCACGCGGTGCTCGGCACCGTCCTGCTGGCGGGCACGGCGTTTCTCGAGCTCGCGCTGTATGCGGGCGGGGAGACGGGCTACCCGATCGTGCGGGAGCTCACGCTCCAGACTCCGCTGCTGCTCCCCGAGCAGGGCGCGGTCCAGCTGCAGGTCCACGTCGGCGAGCTCGACGAGTCCGGGGGGCGCCAGGTCGGGATCTACTCCCGTCTCGAGCGACCCTCCGGCGACAGCCTGGACGCGGGCGAAGAGGAGCAGTGGACCCGCCACGCCAGTGGCACGCTGATGGCCACGCCGGCGGGCACGGCGCGCGACGAGCACGCGGCGCTGCTGGGTGGAGCGTCGTGGCCACCGGCCGGCGCCGAGGCGGTGGACGTGGATGACCTGTATGGGTGCCTGCTGGAGCGTGGGTTCGAGTACGGCCCCGCGTTCCAGGCGCTGCAGGCGGTGTGGCGCCGCGGCGAGGACGTCTTCGCCGAGGTCGCCCTCGCGGCGGAGCAGCAGGCGCAGGCCGCGTCCTTCGGCATCCACCCCGCGCTGCTCGACGGCGCGCTGCACACAATGGGCATCGAGCTCCTCCAGGAGCGGGAGCGGGCCGCCGCCGGCGACCGTGACGGCGAGCAGGGGGGCGGGGTGCGCCTCCCCTTCGAGTTCGCCGGCGTGGAGCTACACACGTCGGGCGCCTCCCACATGCGGGTCTGCCTATTCGCGGCGCGCGATGACACGGTGGCGCTGCTGGCAGCCGATGAGACCGGCGCGCTCGTGGTCTCCGCCGAGTCCCTGGCCGCACGCGAGCTTCCGGTCGCCCAGTTGAGCGCTGTCCGAGGGCGCCGCGACTCGCTGCTGGCGCTGGAGTGGAGCGTGCTCCCGGCTTCACCCGTCGCTTCGGAGCACCCGGGGGACCTCGTGGTCTTGGGTGCGGAGAGCCCGGACGACGATGAGGGTGACTCCAGCGAGCTGGGCCGTGTCCATCGGACTGCCCATCGGGTGCTCGGCCTGCTGCAGGAGTGGCTGGCGGATGTGCACTCCGCAGGCGCGCGCCTGGTGCTGGTCACGCAGGGCGCGGTGGCGGCGCGCCCCGGGGATGGGGTCCCCGACCTGGCGGGGGCAGCCGTGTGGGGCCTGGTGCGCTCTGCCCAATCGGAGCACCCGGGGCGGTTCGTGCTGGTGGATGTGGATGGGTCGGAGTCAGTCGCCGTGTTGGGCGCTGCGCTAGGTAGTGAAGAGGCACAGTTGGCGGTCCGCGAGGGCGCCGTGCTCGTGCCGCGGTTGGCGCGGGTGCGTTCGCCCGCGGACGAGGATGTGTCGTTGGCGCAGGGGCTTTTGCCCGCGGACGAGGATGTGTCGTTGGCGCAGGGGCGCTTGCCCGCGGACGAGGATGTGTCGTTGGCGCAGGGGCGCTTGCCCGCGGACGAGGATGTGTCGTTGGCGCAGGGGCTCTCGCCCGCGGACGAGGATGTGTCTGCGTTGGGTGGACGGGGCACGGTGCTGATCACCGGGGGGACGGGCACGTTGGGTGGCCTGGTGGCCAGGCATCTGATCGCGGAGCACGGGGTCGAGCGCCTGCTGCTGGCGAGCCGCGGGGGCCCGCAGGCGGAGGGCGCCCGGGAGCTGCAGGCGAAGCTCGAAGGGCTGGGCGGGAGCGTCGAGATCGCGGCGTGCGACGTGTCCGATCGGGCAGCGCTCGCAGAGCTGCTGGAGGCCGTGCCTGGTGAGTATCCGTTGCGTGGCGTGATTCACGCGGCGGGCGCGGTGGACGATGGCGTGATCGGGTCCCTGACGGCCGCGCGGCTCGACGGGGTGCTCCGCGCGAAGGCGGACGCGGCGTGGCATCTGCACGAGCTGACGGCGGAGCTCGACCTGGGGGCATTCGTGCTGTTCTCCTCGGCGGCCGGCACGCTGGGGAGCCCGGGTCAGGGCAACTACGCGGCGGCGAACGCGTTCCTCGATGCGCTGGCGGCGCACCGCCGCGCGCGCGGCCTCGCGGGGGTGTCGGTGGCGTGGGGGCTGTGGGAGCAGGCCAGCGGGATCACGGGGGACCTGCGCGAGGCCGATCGCTCGCGTATGAGCCGCTCGGGGTTGGGCTCGCTCGCCACCGAGCGGGGCCTGGAACTCTTCGATGCGGCGCTGGGCGTGGACCAGGCGTTTGTGTTCGCGGCGCCGTTGGACCCTGTGGCGCTGCGCGCCCAGGCGCGGATGGGGGTGCTTCCGGGCCTGCTCGGCGGCCTGGTGCGGGCGCCCGCGCGGCGTGCCGGCGAGCAGGGGGCCTCGCTGGCGCAGCGTCTGGCGGGCGCGGGTGAGGCAGAGCGCGAGGGGATCGTCCTGGAGCTCGTACGGAGCCAGGTGGCGGCCGTGCTGGGCCACGCCTCCGGGGAGGCGGTCGAGCCGTGGCGGGCGTTCAAGGAGGCGGGCTTCGACTCGCTCTCCGCGGTGGAGCTGCGCAACCGGTTGAGCACGGTGACCGGCATCCGCCTGCCGGCCACGCTCGTGTTCGACTACCCCACGCCCGCCGCGGTGGCGGGGCACCTGCTGCGCGAGGTCTCCGGCCGGCGGGCGCGTGCCGCGCTCCCCGCGCCCGCGCGGGCCCCGCTCGACGAGCCGCTGGCGATCGTGGGCATGAGCTGCCGCTACCCGGGTGGGGTGTCGAGCCCGGATGAGCTGTGGCAGCTGCTCGCCGCGGGCGGGGACGGGATCTCTTCCTTCCCATCTGACCGGGGCTGGGACCTGGCCTCGCTCTACGACCCCGACCCCGATCACCCCGGCACGAGCTACACGCGGGAGGGCGGCTTCCTCCACCGCGCGGGGGAGTTCGACGCGGGCTTCTTCGGGATCGGCCCCCGGGAGGCGCTGGCGATGGACCCCCAGCAGCGGCTCCTGCTCGAGGCGTCCTGGGAGGCGTTGGAAGACGCGGGCATCGACCCCGCCTCGCTGCGCGGCAGCCAGACCGGGGTGTTCACAGGGGTGATGTACTCCGACTACGGAGCGGGCGCGGGCGCGGTGCCGGCGGCGCTCGAGGGCTACCTGGGCACCGGGCCGAGCCTCATCTCCGGACGACTCGCCTACACCTTCGGCTTCGAGGGCCCAGCGGTATCGGTGGACACGGCCTGCTCGTCCTCGCTCGTGGCGATGCACCTGGCGGGCCAGGCGCTGCGCGCGGGAGAGTGTGAGCTGGCGCTGGCGGGCGGGGTGACCGTCCTGGCCACGCCGGGGGTGTATGTGGTCTTCAGTCGCCAGCGCGGGCTCTCGCCCGACGGGCGGTGCAAGTCCTTCGCGGATGCCGCTGACGGCGCGGGCTTCTCCGAGGGCGTGGGGCTCGTGCTCCTGGAGCGGCTGTCCACCGCCCAGCGCAACGGCCACCAAATCCTGGGGCTGGTACGCGGCAGTGCGGTAAACCAGGACGGCGCGAGCAATGGCTTGACGGCGCCGAACGGCCCCTCTCAGCAGCGGGTGATCGCGCGCGCCCTGCAGAGCGCCGGCCTATCGGCGGCCCAGGTAGACGTGGTGGAGGCCCACGGCACGGGCACCACGTTGGGCGACCCGATCGAGGCGCAGGCGCTGCTCGCCACCTACGGGCAGGACCGCCCGAAGGGGCGCCCGCTGTTAGTGGGATCGGTGAAGTCGAATATCGGCCACACCCAGGCCGCCGCCGGCGTGGCGGGGGTGATCAAGATGGTGCAGGCGATGCGCCACGGCGCACTGCCAAAGACGCTGCACGTGGACGAGCCCTCAGCCCAGGTGGATTGGTCAACGGGCGCGGTGGCGCTCCTGACCGAGCGGATGCCGTGGGAGCGGGGCGACGAGCCGCGCCGCGCGGGGGTCTCGTCGTTCGGGATCAGCGGCACCAACGCGCACGTGATCTTGGAGGAGGCGCCCGAAGCGCCCGCGGGGGACGCGCTCGAAAGGGGTGACGGTGCCGCCGTGCTGCCGTGGGTGCTGTCGGGGAAGAGCGAGGGTGCGCTGCGAGCCCAGGCGGGGCGTTTGCGGCAGTTCGTGGAGACCTCCGCTGACCTTGACGTGAATGGCGTGGGCCGTTCGCTGCTGGCCCGTTCGGTGTTCGAGCATCGCGCGGTGGTCGTGGGTGAGAAGCAGGGGAGCCTGTTGGAGAGCTTGCGGGCGTTGGCGGACGGTGACTCGGCGGCTGGTGTCGTCGAGAGGGTGGCTGGACCTGGTGGAGGGTTGGTGTTCTTGTTCACTGGGCAGGGCGCCCAGTGGGCCGGGATGGGCAGGGAGCTATACGGGGCGTATGGGGTCTTCAAGGAAGCCTTGGATGAGGTGTGCGGAGTGTTGGACGGTCACCTGGGCCGGGAGTTGCGGGGTGTGTTGTTCGCGTCTGAGGGTTCACCTGAGGAGGGGTTGTTGGATCGGACGGTGTTCACCCAGGCCGGGCTATTCGCGCTGGAGGTGGCGCTGTTCAGATTGGTCGAGAGCTGGGGTGTGCGCCCCGATTTTGTGGTGGGTCATTCGATCGGCGAGCTTGTGGCGGCGTATGTGGCCGGGGTGTTCTCGTTGGAGGATGCGTGTGCGTTGGTCGCCGCGCGGGGGCGGTTGATGGAGGCGTTGCCGGAGGGTGGCGCGATGGTCGCGGTCGCGGCGCCAGAGGAGGACGTTGTGGGGTCGCTTGAGGGGTTGGCGGG
>DATMPY010000250.1:0-4083 GCA_035566955.1 Solirubrobacteraceae bacterium
GCCCACCACCACCGGCCCACCACCACCGGCCCACCACCACCGGCCCACCACCACCGGCCCACCACCACCGTCACACCACCACCGTCACACCACCACCGGCCTCCCACCGGCCCACCACCACCGGCCTCCCCCAACGTCCCCGACCAACCTCTCCGGAACGCCCACCGCGACTTTGTGCGAGGTCCGCGCGACAAAAATGTCCCAACATTGAGCCCATTTGCAGGGGATTTGGGATTTTCGCTAGGATTTCGTATCTTATTGGTGCACGCTCGCCCGTCCCTCCGGGCGTCGCGCTCGAAGCGCCATCTCCCACACAGTCCCCCTCCCCCCTCATATTCGCCATGCCAATTGCACTCAAGGAATGGGCGGTCACCGTCCGCGCCCTCGCCGAAGGCGAGCAGCTCATCACCCTCCGCAAGGGTGGGATCCGCGAGACCGAGAAGCACTTCCAGCTCGACCACGAGCGCTTCTTCCTCTACCCCACCTTCGACCACCAACGCAACGACCTCGTCCGCGAGTCCCACCAGCCCGAGCTGCGCCGCGCCCTCGAGGAGGGCGTCTGGAGCGAGGGCGAGCCCTCCCTCCAGGCCCTCGCCGCCGACGGCCGCCTCCAGCAGCCCGACCGCGTGCGCATCCGCGCCTGGGCCGAAGTCGCCGGGCACTTCACCATTTCCGACCCCCGCTGTGTCGACGCCCTCTCCCCCTTCTACGTGTGGCGCACCGACTACGCCGCCAAGCGCCTCGCCTGGAAGCCACGTCATCCCCTGCACGTCCTGCTCCTGCGCACCTACCGCATCCCGCGCCCCGTCACCGTCAAGGTCCGCGACGAGTACCTCGGCTGCCACTCCTGGCTAGAGCTCCAGCGCGAACTCCCCTTCGAGGGCACCCCCGTCCTCTCCGACGACGAGTTCGAGCGCGCCTCGGAGGAAATCGAGACCATCACCCGCGAGGTGGGGTCGCCTCAGCCGGTTCTCGCGTAGTCAACGCAATCACCCATGTAGCCAAACGAGGATCGCCACGATCGCAATCGCCGCGATCAGGCCCGCCAGTACCCGCCACGCCGTCGGTCCCCACGGTAGAGCTCCCTGTGCGCCATCCGTGATCAGCTCGCTCTGCAACAGCACATCCCGCGCCGCCGGGACCCCCGAGGCTGGGACCAGGATCTCGCGCGGGCCCGCCGCCAGGAAGTCCGGCACGTCGAAGCCCCGCGCCCGGCGCTGCATCGAGGGAATCCCCTCCTCCAGCAACAGGCCCTGGATGAAGTCCGCCTCCGTGAGGTTGCGCGCGCCCACCACCCGCACCAGCGCGCCCTCCGAATACTGCGGCTTGATCCTCCGCGCCCGCTCCCACAGCTCCCCCAGGGGCTGCCTCGGCTCGGCCTCCGTGGCCCCCACCGCATGAACAAGCGGCATCCCGCAGTGCAGGCAGAAGCGCTCGCTCGGTGAATGAGAGTCCCCGCAAGACGGGCAGACGAGCGCTTCTTCAGCCATCACCCCACCTCGAGCGGGACCTCCCGGACTTCGCCGTCCTCGATCATGAAGCAGCGCACCTGCGGCTCCTCTCCGGCAAGCCCGACGATCAGCCACTCCACGCCGGGCCAGTTGCGGGCGAAGTTGATGTCCGTCTGCGACGGGTACGGCTCGGTGTGGGTGTGCGAGTGGTAGATCGCCCCCAGCTCCCAGCCAGCGTCCTCGAACTCGTTGATCGCCCCCAGCACCTCCCTGCCGTCGATCTCGAAGCGCTTGCTGGCCGATCCTCGATCGGTCGATCCTCGATCGGTTGATCCCCCATCGGTTGCGTGAATGTTCTTCGCGCGGTGAACCCCTACCGCCCGCGGAGAGCCGGCCGAATCGGACTGCTCGTAGGCGAGCATGCCGCAGCACTCCGCGTCGTACTCCTCGCGTGCATGCGCGACCACATCATCCAAGAGCGCTTGCGCGATGACCATCGTTCCCGTGCGTCCTTACGCGATCAGTCCGACTACCGGAGCCAAAGCGGTGATCGCCTCGCGGAGCACCAGCGCCGCGCGAGCGCCGTGGACGGGGGCCTTCACCACCACACGGTGGAGTCGAGGTTCTCGATCTCGTCCACCGGCAGCGTGTAGATCCCGCTGGACAGGTACTTCCAACCGTCGTCCGCCACGATGAACACCACGTTGCCCTCCTCCAGCTCCCCCGCGATCCGCACCGCCACCCGCGCGATCGCACCGCTCGAGACCCCCGCGAACACGCTCTCCTCGTCCAACAGCTTGCGCGTCCACACGATCGCGTCGCGGTTGGTCACGAAGATCTTGCGGTCCAGCAGCGACAGGTCGATGATCGGCGGGATGAACCCGTCGTCCAGCGAGCGCAGGCCCTGCACCGGCTCCCCCTGCATCGGCTCCGCCGCCACGATCTTCACCGCGTCCCCGAACGTCTCCTTCAGGCGCCGCCCGTTGCCCATCAGCGTGCCCCCCGTGCCCAGGCCCGCCACGAACGCCGACACCTCGTCCAGCTCCTCCAGGATCTCCAGCGCCGTGCCGTTGTAGTGGGCGTTGGGGTTCGCCGGGTTGCCGTACTGGTAGGGCATGTAGTAGGAGGCGTCCGCCTCGGCCATCTCCAGGGCCTTCTCCACCGCCCCGTTGGAGCCCTTGGAGCCCTCCGAGTAGACGATCTGCGCGCCGTACATCTTCAGCAGCTGCGTGCGCTCCGGGGTCACGTTCTCCGGCATCACCACCTTCAGCCGGTACCCCTTGCGCGAGCAGATCATCGCCAGCGAGATCCCCGTGTTGCCCGACGTCGGCTCCAGGATCGTCTGCCCCTGGCCGAGCGCCCCCCGGGCCTCCGCGTCCTCGATCAGCGCCCGCGCCACCCGATCCTTGACCGAGCCCGTGGGGTTGCGCGACTCCAACTTCGCCCACACCCGCACCCCCGGCTTGGGCGAGAGCCGGGGCAGCTCGATCAGCGGCGTGTTGCCGATCGACTGCACGACGTCGCCGTAGCGACCCCCGCAGGGCTTGTTGCGCAGACCCTCCGCAGCCATTACTTCACGGAATATAGCGGCACTCGCCAATTGGCTGGGCAACCAGTACGATGACCGGCGATGGGGCCCTCCTACGACTACGACTGGCTGGTGATCGGCTCCGGCTTCGGCGGCAGCGTCTCTGCGCTGCGCCTCTCCGAGAAGGGCCACCGCGTGGGGGTCCTAGAGTGCGGGCGGCGCTTCGCCGACCACGAGTTCCCCAAGAGCACAGCCGACGTGCGCCGCTACGCTTGGCGCCCCCACCTCGGGATGAAGGGCATCTTCCGGCTCACCCTCTTCCGCGACGTCGCCGTCGTCTCCGGCTGCGGCGTGGGCGGCGGCAGCCTCGGCTACGCCAACACCCTCTACGTGCCTCCCGCCCAGTTCTTCGAGGATCGCCAGTGGGCCGACATGGCCGAGTGGGAGAGCGCCCTCGCGCCCCACTACGCCGAAGCCCAGCGCATGCTCGGGGTCGTCCAGAACCCCCACGACGACCCCGCCGATCAGCTCCTGCGCGAGCTCGGGGAGCACCTCGGCGTCTCCGACACCTACCAGAAGACCCCCGTCGGGATCTTCTTCGGCGCCGAGGGCGACGCCGGCAAGACCGTGCCCGACCCCTTCTTCGGCGGCGAGGGCCCCGAGCGCACCGGCTGCCAGCTCTGCGGGCGCTGCATGGTCGGCTGCCCCCACGGCGCCAAGAACACACTCGTCAAGAACTACCTCCACCTCGCCGAGCGCCGCGGGGCGCACGTGATGCCCGAACGCACCGTGATCGATATCCGCCCGCTCGGCCCCCCCGACGGCAGCGAGGGGTACGAAGTCGAAAGCGTGCGCTCGGGAGCCTGGGTGCGCAGGCAGCGCGAAGTGCACCGCGCGCGCGGCGTGGTCGTGTCGGCCGGGCCGCTTGGCACGAACACGCTGCTGCAGCGCTGCCGCCTCGGTGGCTCCCTGCCCCGCATATCTGCGCGCTTGGGCGAGCTCGTGAGGACCAACAGCGAGGCGATCCTCGCCGTGACGGTGCCCGAGGACTACCCCGAGAGCCTGATCAAGCGGGTGGCGATCACATCGAGCATCTACCCCGAC
>DATMPY010000251.1:0-23710 GCA_035566955.1 Solirubrobacteraceae bacterium
TACGAGGAGCAGCTCACGTGGGGCATCACGCGCCTGCGCCCGGAGCAGCTGGAGGTGTGTGTGCGGGAGAGCCACAGCGACGAGCGGATCCTCGCGGGGGTCCCCTACAGGGGGGCGGTGGAGGCGGTCCGGGAGTGGCACGAGCGGGGCCACTTCGTGCGGATCCAGAGCAACCGCGCGGAGGGGTGCCGGCACGCGACGGGCGCGTGGTTGGAGGCGATCGGGCTGCCCTTCGATGAGCTGCGGTGCGAGCCCCAGCGGGCGGAGATGTGGCAGGAGCAGGGGATCGAGCTGTTGATCGACGACAGCCCGATGAGCATCGTGGGGGCCTTGGAGCGGGGCATCGTGGCGGCGACGCTGGTGCACCCGTGGAACGAGGAGGTGTGCGAAGAAGAGGACGTGATCTGCGCCCGCGACTGGCACGAGCTGGCCCAGCTGCTGGCGCCTCTCACCAGCTCGCCCACTCCGGCGGAGAGAGTGGGCGCGGGCAGGGCATAGGGTCCGACGGGTGAGTCCCGTGTCGCCCGTCCAACGCTTGGTGTCCAGCCGCCGGTCCTTAGTCTTCCAGTCCGGGACCCCCGGCTGTTGCACGCTTGGTGTTCAGCCGTCGGTCCTTAGTCTTCCCGGCCCGGCCCCTCGCTGCTGCGCGGTCCTGTGGAGAGGCGCGAGCAGGGCATCGGGCTCCTGATGGCGAAATAGCCCGGTATGACTGCGGATGCACGCGCTGGCGCGGAGGAGGGAGCTGGCGCAGAGGAGGGGGGGCGCCTGACCCGGGAGTGGGCAGGGGCGCAGGAGTTGATGCAGGACGACCTGCGCCGCCGCGACGCGGCGGACAGGACGCGGCGGGCGTATGGGGTGGACCTTGGACAGTTTGCGCGGTGGGCCACGAAGCGGGGACTCGCGCCGGCGGACGTGGGGCCGCGCGAGGTGCGCCGCTACGTGGCGGCGCTCTCCGCTCAGGGCGCGGCGCCGGCCACCACCGCGCGCAAGCTGGCGGCGGTGCGGGGGCTGTTCTCGAGCCAGCGCGAGCACGGGCGGATCGCGGGAAATCCGGCGGACCTGGTGGCGACCCCGCGCCAGCCCTCGCGCCTGCCGCGGGTGTTGAAGGCGGGGGAGGTGGCGGCGCTTCTCGAGAGCATCCCTGGGGGATCGAGCCCCACCCGCCCGGGACCCACCCGCTCGGGATCCATCCGCCCGGGACCCAACCACCCGCGACCCACCCCCTTGGGACCCACCCACCCGAGCGGAGCGGGTGGCCCCGTGGGCCCGGGCAGAACGGGGAGGCGGGGTGGCGCGAGTGGGACGGGGGGGCAACTGGCGGGGCAACTGGCTCTCCGCGACCGGGCGATGTTCGAGCTGGCCTACGCGTGCGGGCTGCGGGTGGAGGAGATCGTGACGCTGCGGACCACCGATGTGGATCACGACGGGGAGCAGCTGCGGGTGGAGGGCAAGGGCCGCAAGACGCGCTACGTCCCCGTGGGCGAGGTGGCGCTGGCGGCGCTGCGCGACTACCTGGACCGGGGACGTCCTGCGCTGGCGGCGACGGCTGTTGCCCACACATGTGATGCAAAAATCCAACGCGCGTCTAACAATCGTTATACGCAGCGTGAAAAATATATATCGAACCCCCCGGAGCCCCGCCCAACAGCGCCTCCCACAGGCGGGCCGCGCGAGGGGATCGGTGGGGAGAGGGAGCGTGACGCTGGGGTCGCCGCGTCTAGTCCGCTCCACCCGTCCCGGCCGTCGCCGGCAGGCTCGCTCTTCCTGAGCTCCGGGGCAGGAGCGCCTGCCGTCAGCAACCTCGAGTCCCGGTCGTTGCCGGCAGGCTCGCTCTTCCTGAGCTCCGGGGCAGGAGCGCCTGCCGTCAGCAACCTCGAGTCCCGGCCGTTGCCTGCAGGCTTGCTCTTCCTGAGCCGCTCGGGCCGCCCCCTCAGCACGAGCGACGTGCGCAGGCGGCTGCGGGTGTGGACGGCACGCGCGGGAGTGGGAGGCGGGGCCGGGGGGGGCGGGATATCCCCTCACACCCTGCGCCACAGCTTTGCGACCCACCTCCTGGACGGGGGCGCGGATCTGCGCACGATCCAGGAGCTGCTCGGTCACGCGAGCGTGTCGACCACCCAGGTCTATACTCGGGTAGAGTCCGCCAGGTTGAAGAGTGCGTATGCGCGCAGCCACCCTCGAGCCTGAGTAGCGGACGGAGACAGATCGTGGAGACCAACGTCAAGACGGTCGAGCTGCGCGACCTGTGGAAGCGCTACAAGGCCAATGGGGACCAGCGGGCGCGAGAGCGCCTCGTGGTGGCGTACTCCCCGCTGGTGAAGTACGTGGCGGGGCGCACCGCGGCGGGCCTGCCCCCACACGTGGAGGAGGCCGACCTGATCTCCTACGGCCTCGTGGGCCTGATCTCCGCGATCGAGCGCTTCGACCCCTCACGCGAGATCAAGTTCGAAACGTACGCCATCACCCGCATCAAGGGGGCGATCATCGACGAGCTGCGCTCGATGGACTGGGTGCCGCGCAGCGTGCGCGCGCGGGCGCGGGAGATCGAGCGGGCCAACGCGAAGCTCGAGCACCGCCTGCAGCGGGCGGCCACCGACACCGAGCTGGCGCAAGAGCTCGGGATCTCCGAGGACGAACTGCAAACTTCGCTGCTGGCGATCTCCCACTCCTCGATCGCGGCGCTGGATGAGCTGTGGAGCGTCTCCGACGCGAGCGGGGACCAGGTCTCCTTGATGGACACCCTGGAGGACCCGGGCGCGCCCGACCCCGCCCGGTCGCTGGACGTGGGCGACATGAAGGACCGCATCGCCGACGCGATCGCGCGCCTGCCCGAGCGCGAGAAGCTGGTGATTGCCCTCTACTACTACGAGAACCTCACCCTGCGGGAGATCGGCGAGGTATTGGGTGTGACGGAGTCGCGCATCTCCCAGCTGCACACCAAGGCCGTGCTGCGCCTGCGCTCACGGATGCAGGGCGACTCCTTCGACTGACCCGCCGGGCGTCGCTGCTCGACATCCCGAAGTCCCACTCGGGCGCCCGGGAAACACCTGCTCGACCTTGGCCGGGCAGCGCCTGTTGCCTACCGGTCGGGCATTACGAGATTACGGCTAGGTCTCACATTGAGACGCCACCGGGAACACCGCTGGCGCGAGCCCTCTGGGCGCTGTATGTTGATCTGATTCCCGGGTAAGGAGAGATCACATGCACACCGCCGCGGATCGGATTCGCAACGTTGCCCTCGTCGGCCATCGCGGGGCGGGGAAGACGTCGCTGCACGAGGCGCTGCTGTTCGAGGCCGGGGTCACCAGCCGGCTGGGCACAGTGACCGACGGCAACACCGTCTCCGACGCCGACCCCGACGAGCAGGCGCGCGGGATGTCGATCTCCGCGGCCCTCAGCTCGTTCGAGTGGGCGGAGCGCAAAATCAACCTGCTCGACACCCCGGGGGAGCCGAGCTTCGTGGCGGACGCGCTGGGGGCCCTGCGGGTATGCGAGTCGGCGATCTTCGTGGTCAACGCCGTGATGGGCGTGGAGGTCTCCACCGCCCGCCTGTGGGCGCGGGCGGCGGAACTCGACATCGCGCGGATGCTGTTCGTGAACATGCTCGACCGCGCCGACTTCTTCAGGACGCTGGAACAGCTCAAGGGAGCGTTCGACCGAAAGCGGGAGACACGCGCCTCCGACCGAAGCGGGGAGACACTCGCCTCCGGCGAGCATCCCCCTTTCGGCCAGCATCCCCGTTTCGACCAGCACGTGGTGGCGACCGAGATCCCGATGGGCTCCGAGCACGAGCTGAGCGGGGTGATCGACCTCGTGGACATGAAGGCCTTCCGCCAGGACTCGGCCCAGCGCAGGGGATGGACGGAGATCCCGATCCCCGAGGAGCACGCCGCGCAGGCGGCGGAGTATCGGGAGAAGCTGATGGACGAGGTCGCCGAGGTCTCCGACGCGCTGATGGAGCGCTACCTGGAGGGGGAGGAGATATCCCACGAGGAGATCGTGGGGGCGCTGAAGGAGGGCACCAACCACGGGCGCATCTTCCCCGTGGTGTGCGGCGTGGCCACCGGCAACCTCGGCACCTCCCGCCTGCTGGACGCGATCGTGGAGGACCTCCCCTCGCCCGTCAAGCACGGGGCGCTCAGGGTCGGCGAGGTGGAGCTGGCGCCGATGGAGGACGGGGAGCTGTTCGCGTTCGTGTTCAAGACCCGCGCCGACCCCTTCGCCGGGCGGATCAACCTGCTGCGCGTCTACCAGGGCACGATGCGCCACGACACCCAGGTGCTCAACACCCGCGCCCACGTCAAGGAGCGGATCGGCCAGCTGCTCACGTTCGCGGGCAAGGACGTGGTCCACGTCGAGGAGTTCGGCCCCGGAGACATCGGGGCGGTAGCCAAGCTCAAGGAGACCCGCTCCGGGGACTGGCTGGCCGCGCGGGACGAGCCGATCGAGATGCCCCGCCTGGAGCTCCCCGCGCCGGTGATGGCGTTCGCCATCGAGGCCGAGAGCAGGGGGGAGGAGGACAAGGTGTTCACCTCCCTGCGCCGCCTGCAGGAGGAGGACCCCACGATCGACCTGCACCGCGACCCCCAGACGGGCGAGCAGATCGTGGCGGGCCTCTCCCAGGTGCACGTCGAGGTGGTCGTCGACCGCCTTCGCCAGCGCTTCGGGGTGGAGGTCTCCCTGAAGCCCCCGCGGGTCCCCTACCAGGAGACGATCCGCGGCTCCGCCAAGGCCCACGGGCGCCACAAGAAGCAGTCCGGCGGGCGCGGCCAGTTCGGCGATTGCCACATCGAGATCGAGCCCCTTGGCGACCCCGCCAACTCCGACGGCTTCGAGTTCGTCGACCAGATCAAGGGTGGCGTGATCCCCAGCTCGTTCATCCCCGCCGTGGAGAAAGGGGTGCGCGAGGCGATGGACGCCGGGGTGCTCGCCGGCTACCCCGTGAAGGGCGTGCGCGTGCGCCTCTACGACGGCTCCTACCACGCCGTGGACTCCTCCGAGATCGCCTTCAAGCTCGCCGGGGTCGCCGCCATGAGGCAGGCTCTCGAACAGGCCGACCCCGTGCTGCTGGAGCCGATCATGCTCGTCACCGTGTCCGTCCCCGAGGCCTCCGTGGGGGACGTGATCGGCGATCTCAACAGCCGCCGCGGGCGCCCCCAGGGAATGGAGCCCGTGGGCGCCATGACCGAGATCAAGGCCGAGGCCCCGATGTCCGAGATGCTCAGCTACGCCCCCGACCTGCGCTCCATAACCGCCGGCCAGGGCGACTACACCCTGGAGTTCCTGCGCTACGAAGAGGTCCCCGCCCACCTCGCCCAGAAGATCGTCGAGCAGGCCACCGGCGAGCGCGCCGCCGCGCACGCCTGACTTGCGCCTCGGCGGCGCCCGCTCTTGACCTGCGCCGGGGCGACACCGCCTGACTTGCGCTTCGGCAGCGCCCCCTTGGCCTGCGCCCCAGGGCGCGCGCTTGACCTGTGCCCGCCTAGGGTTCCTGCCCTGTTGGGGGCTGAAACCGTCTCCCCATCAAGAGCTGGACAAACGTTGCGAACGGATCTAAACGGCCACTAGACAAACGTTGCGAACGGGTATAAACTGCCCCGGTGCCTTTGCCTGGACGCACCGGATTCTTGTCGTACGCCCACGAGGACACGGTGCTGGTCGAGCGCTTTCTCGCCCCCATGCGCCCCCGCTGCAGCACCCTTCGGGAGCTCGAGCTCGACACTTGGTGGGACCGCCGGATCCTGGTGGGAGAGGGCTGGAGGGCTGAGATCGCACGCGCACTGGAGACCGCCGACTTCGGGCTGCTCGCCCTCACCCCCAGCTTCCTGGCGAGCCCATACGTGATCGAGGTCGAGCTGCCCGCGCTCCTGGCCGGGGAGAAGCTGATCTTCCCCGTGGGCCTGGAAGCCGTGGACCTCCGCCGCGCCGACCTGAAGGGCCTCGAGGACCGGCTGATCTTTCGCCACCACACCGCGGGGAGCACGCGGCAGCTGTGGTTCGCCGAATGCGCCGGGGCCAACCGGGCGCGATTCTGCGACACCCTGATCGCCCAGATGGTCGATCGCATGACGGGCGCGCGCGTGAGCTGATGGCTGCGGCGATCGGATTGGATACCGCCGCGCGGTCCCTGCGCCAGCTCGCGGACGCGGCCGGCGGCCGGCGCACGCGCGAGCGGATCGAACGGTTGATCGCGCTCGCCGAGTCGCGCGCGCCCAACGGGCGCGAGCTGAACATGGGGGAGGTGGTCGACGCTCTGTTTCCCGATCACCCGCGGGGGGTGACCCGCCTGCGCGACTTTCGCAGCGACCTGCGAGCGCTGGCGGCCGCGCAGGGGATCGAGCTGGCCTGCGAGGTCGACGGGCAGAAGCACGCCCCCCCGGGGGAGCGCAGGTGCTGGTTCACGGGCGCCGACGACCAGGTGCAGCGGATCGAGCGGCTCTCCGGTGACGCCACCGCAAGCGCCCCCGGCGCGGTCGCCATCGAAGACGCCCTCGCCCGCCGCGCCGTCCGCGTGTGCATCGACGGCCCCCCGGACGGCTCCGGCGAGGACCTCGCCCGCCGGCTCGCCCAGGCGCTGTCGCTCGACAGGCAGTTCGAGGTCGTGGTCTCCGACACCAACCCCCTCGCCGGCGAGTCCCCCGCCGAGATCCGCGACGCGCGACTGGGGAGCGCCGATCTGGTGGTGTGCCTTCTCAGCACCGCCTACCTCGCCGCTCACACCCGGGCGGAGGTCGACGCCGAGCGCGTGGTCGTTCCCGTCGCCCTTGAGCCGCTCGGCGCCGCGCTCGACCTGCGCGGATTCACGGGGGTGTTCACGCTCGACGGGCACTCCTTCAGGGCGTGCCGGCGCAAGCCCGAGTTCGTCAACGCCCTCCACGAGCAGATCGTCGCCCGGCTGCACCAGCCCGCCGAGCGCGATGCGCGGATGGTCAAGTGGCCGGAGCTGCTGGTCGCCGGCGCGGCCGAGGACCTCGTCGAGGCGCGGGCGCTGGAAACGACGCTGGCCCGCGAGCCGTGGAGCTCACTGATCGACGCCACGGTTGAGGCGCAGAGCCGCCTACCAGGGATCGACGCGATAGTCGAGGCGCAGCGCCATCTCCCAGGGATCGACGCGATGGTCGAGGCGCAGCGCCACCTCCCGCGGATCGACGCGACGGTCGAGGTCCAGCGCTACCTCCACGATTGGGCGGACGATCCGCATGAACGGTCGTACCTGGTCATCTTCGGCGAGTACGGCATGGGCAAGACGACCGCCTGCCAGGCGTTCACCCGGGCACTGCTCCAGCGTCGCCGCGATGGGGACCGCGCTGCGCGCCTGCCGATCTACCTCGACCTGCGCCACCTCGGGGACGTCAAGCACCGCGAGCCCACTCTCACCGCAATGCTCGACACGCTGCTGCGCCGGGTCTGGCAGAGCGGCGGGGTGGAAGCGCCCGCGAGCGCCGCCGAGGTCATCGACCACGTGCAGCGCCGGCGCGCGATCGTGATCTTCGACGGTCTCGACGAGGTGCTCGTGCACCTCACCGAGACCCAGGGGCAGGCGCTGCTGCGCGAGCTCTGGAAGATCCTGCCGCCGAAAGTCTTCCTGGACGGCTCCACCCGGCGGGGCGCGGGCCGTGTGATCTTCACCTGTCGCACCCACTTCTTTAGGACGCTGCGCGAACAGCACACCTACTTCCGCGGTGAGGAGCGCGAGGTCGTCGGCCCCGACTCCTACGCCGCCCTGCACCTGCTGCCCTTCACCGCCGATCAGGTGCGGGTCTACCTCGAACTCCGCCGCCCCGACGAGGACGGGATCGACCGGGCGCTTGAGCTGATCCGCTCCGTGCACAACCTCTCCGAGCTCGTCCAGCGCCCCTTCAACCTGCAGCTCGTGGCCGGCCAGCTCGGCGGACTGGAGCGGCGAATCGCTGCGGGCGGGCAGATCGACACGGCGGCCCTCTACGAGGAGCTCGTGGCGAGCTGGCTGGAACGCGATCAGGGCAAGCATCAGCTCCCGCCCCGCCACAAGATCCGCCTGATGGAGGAGCTCGCCGCCGCGATGTGGGGCGCGGGCCGCCGCACGATGCCCGTCGACCGCCTCGAGGATTGGCTGAACGGGCGGCTCGACGCCGACGACGAGCTGGGCCGCTGGTTTCGCCTCAGCCGGGCCGACCCGGCGGTGCTCGCGGAGGATCTCCGCACAGCCACCTTCATCGTGCGCCCCGGCGTGGACGAGTTCGAGTTCGCCCACACCTCGCTGCTCGAGTACTTCCTCGCCCGCCACCTCGCCCGCGCTCTGACGGAGGGCGACACGGCGGCCTGGGCGCTGCCGATGCCCAGCAACGAGACGCTCGACTTCCTCGCGGAGATCATCGCCGCCCACGACACCGAGGCGTGCCTGGAGGGATTGCGCCGGCTGCGCAAGCCCTACCGCGAACGGGCCTCGGAGCTGGCCTTCCGCTACTGCGTGCGCGCGCAGGGCAGCGGCGCCCCCGCGCTGGCGCTGACCGGCTTCTCGCTCGAGGGCGCTCGGCTGCGGCGGTTGCGGCTCGCGGGTTCGGAGAGCGGGTCGCCGCTGCACCTGGTGGATTGTGCGCTGGCCGGTGCCGACCTGCGCGAAGCCCGCCTCGATCGCGTGCGTCTGGAGCGCTGCGATCTCAGCGGAGCGCAGCTGAGTCGCGCCGAGGCGCACGACAGCACGATCGACCATGTCGCCCTCGATCACGCGGACCTCACCGGGTTCGTAGCTCGCGGCTGCCGCCTGTCGGACCTGGACATGCGGGGCGCTCGCGCACACCGCACACAGTGGCTTTGCTGTCGGGGGGAGCGCGTGCTGTGGCCGCACGCCGATGAGTCGCACCTGTTCGCCGGCACGCGGATCGACGGCCAATTGGCCCCCGGGCCAGAGCGCAGTCGCGCTTCCCTTGTCAGCTTCACCGGGCACGGCGGCCTGGTTCGCAGTGTGGCGTGGTCGCCCGATGGCTCGTCCTTGGCGGGCGCCGGCGATGAAGGGGTGGTGTGGGTGTGGGATTGCGCGACTGGCGAGGAGTTGCTGCGCCTCGCTGCCAGCGGTGGCTTGGTCGGCGCCGTGGCGTGGTCGCCCGATGGTTCGCGTTTGGCCGGCGCTGGCATCGACGGCGTTGTGCGGGTGTGGGATTTCTCCACGTGCACGCCGCTGCTGCACCTGGCTGACGAGGGCGGCTGGATGGCCGGTGTGGGGTGGTCTCCCAGTGTGATGTGGTCCCCTGATGGTGCGCGTTTGGCGAGCGGAGGCCTCGATGGGGTGGTGCGGGTGTGGAGCTGTTCCAACGGCGAGATGGGGCTGCGCCTCGTCCACCACGATGCCTGGGTGAACTGTGTGGCGTGGTCGCCCGATGGGTCGCGTTTGGCGAGCGGCGGCCGTGACGGGGGGATATGGGTGTGGGATTGCTCGACTGGTGAGGGGCTGCTGCGCCTTACCCATGGCAACGATGTGAAGAGCGTCGTATGGTCGCCCGATGGGTCGCGTTTGGCGAGCGGGGGCAATGATGGGATGGTGTGGGTGTGGGATTCCCTGACGGGTGAGAGGCTGTTGCGCCAGGCCCGAGGCCGTGGTTGGATTCGCAGTCTGTCGTGGTCGCCTGACGGCTTATGCGTGGCGGGCGGGGGCGACGATGGGGCGGTGTTGTGGGATTCCGCGACGGGTGAGAGGCTGTTGCGCCACGCCCCTCGCCGTGGTTGGATGCACAGTCTGTCCTGGTCGCCGGACGGCTTGTGCGTGGCGGGTGGGGGCGACGATGGGGCGGCGTTGTGGGATTCCTCGACGGGTAAGGAGTTGTTGCGCCTGGCCGACCGCAACGTCGATGTGCTGAGTGTGGCGTGGTCGCCCGATGGTTCGCGTTTAGCGAGCGGGGGCGACGATGAGATGGTTCGGGTGTGGGATTCCTCAACGGGTGACGAGTTGTTGCGCCTGGCCGACAGCAACGTCGATGTGCTGAGTGTGGCGTGGTCGCCCGATGGTGCGCGGTTGGCGAGCGGCAGCGACGATGGGGTGGTGCGGGTGTGGGATTCCTCGACCGGTGAGGGGCAGCTGTGCGTGGTCGACGGCTACAGTGTGAACTGTGTGGTGTGGTCGCCCGATGGTTCGCGTTTGGCGAGCGGCAGCAATAGTCGAATGGTGTGTGTGTGGGATTCCTCGACCGGTGAGGTGCTGCTGCGCTTAACGGGTCACGATGGCTGGGTGAAGAGGGTGGTGTGGTCGCCTGATGGTTCGCGTTTGGCGAGCGCCGGCGATCTGATGGTGCGAGTATGGGATTCTTCGACGGGTGACGAGCTGCTGTGCTTGGCGCACCGCCACAGTGTGAACTGTGTGGTGTGGTCGCCCGATGGTTCGCGTTTGGCGAGCGGCAGCGACGATGGGGTGGTGTGGGTGTGGGATTGCTCGACGGGTGAGGTGTTGCTGCGCCTAGCTGACGAAGGTGGATGGATCCGCAATGTGACATGGTCGTCTGATGGTTCGCGTTTGGCCAGCGCGAATGCCGATGGGATGGTGTCGGTGTGGGACTGCTCCACAGGTGAGCGGCTGCTGCGTCTGGACGAGCACCACGGCTCGGTGGCCGATGTGGCCTGGTCGCCTGACGGTTTGCGCCTGGCGAGCGCCGGCACTGATGGGACGGTGCGGGTGTGGGACCCGGCCACGCGCCGCGCCGAGCTCGTCGTCCACATCTTCGGCCAGGACGAGCGGGCCGTCGAAGTCAACGGACGTCTCACCTCGTGCTCGCCCGAAGCGTGGCGGTGGCTTGGCTGGCTCGCGCCCTCGCCGATCACCGGGCAGCTGACCCGCTACCCCGCCGAGACCTTCGGTCCCCTGCCTGTCACGTGAAGGCCAGACGGCGGGGTCTCCGGCGCTACGAGATGCTGCCCTCGGCCGCAACCCATTGGCTTGCGAAGCCGAACACCGAGGCGAGCCGATCGAAGTGCTGGTCGTAGTGGAGCACCCCGAAGCCGCGCTCGGTGGCCGCTGCCGCGATGAGCGCGTCGGGTACGCGGACGCGGTGGGCGCCGGCTGAACCCCGGGCCGCAAGCTCACGGACGGCCCAGATCGCCGCGTCGGTCACCGAGTGGGTGATCAGCGCCTGGCGCAAGCCGGCGAGCGCCGCTGCCACAGCCTCGACGCGTTCCCGATCGGGCGCGTCGTAGAGCAACTCCAACGTGACGACCGGGCAGCCGATGAGATCTCCCGCAAGGGCTGCGGCCCTCCAGTTCGGAGCGACCTCACCGTTCGACGCTCGCGCCCAGGCGGAGGTGTCGGCGACCCACGGGCCGCCGCTCCAGCTCAGCGCCACGCGCGATCTCGGGCGCCGCGCAGGCGCTCGAGGTCGAGTCCGGAGTTCCCGTCGGCGACGCTGAGCAGAAAGTCGCGCGCCCGCTCCTCTGCCTGGCGGTCCTGCTCGAGTGTGGCGGCGCCTCGGACCGCAAGTGCATGGACGACCTGGGAGGACGGTGTCCTCGGCCCGAAGACCCCTCGCGCGCGCGTGATCGCACGGTCGAGGTCTGGATCCCGGGGAACCTGGATACGGGGGTGTCGACTCGCCATTCCGACAGTGTATCCGCTGAGGGACACACCCACGCTCGCCCGGAGATCATCGATCAGGCCGGCGTGCAGCGCCGCGGCGGACGCCTGAGGTCCCCCCGCTCGGTTGGCACGTCCGCCGCCGTCGCGGGGCACGGAAGCCCCGCGCCCACCCCCGCGGTCCGCGTGCCCACCCGCGCGGACGATCCCAAAGTCAAACCAAAAACCCGCCCCACCTGTGGGCCCGCGGTGCTACGCCGGTCTGCGCGCCTTGTCCGAGATCACCAGCAGCAGGGCGAGCAGCACGAAGTTCATCACCACCGACGAGCCCCCGTAGGCCACGAACGGGAGGGTCACCCCGGTGAGCGGGATCACGCGCGTGACGCCCCCCACGATCACGAACACCTGCAGCGCCACGATGAACGACAGCCCGGTGGCGAGCAGCTTGGAGAAGGAGTCGCGCGCCAGCATCGCCACCTTCATGCCCCGCGCCACGAACAGCAGGTAGGTCAACAGCAGCGCCGACGCCCCCACCAGGCCCAGCTCGTTGACGATCACCGCGTAGATCATGTCGCTTTCCGGGACCGGCAGCAGGCCCGCCACCAGCGAGCGGTCGAAGCCCGTGCCCAACAGGCCCCCATCCGCCTGGGCGAACAGCGCCTGCGCCAGCTGGTAGCTGCCCCCGATGCGCTGGTTGAAGAGCGCTTCGTCGAACGGGTGCTCCCACGCGAGGACGCGGGCGTGCACGTGGCTTACGTGGGTCGCCACGAACCACGCCCCCACCGCGAACACCACCAGGCCGATCAGCGGGAACGAGAGGCGGCCCGTCGCCACGTACAGCAGCGCCAGGAACGCCCCGAAGAACATCAGCGACGTCCCCAGCTCGCGCGTCAAGAGCAGCGTCGCCATCGCCACCCCCCACACCGCCAGCATCGGCCCGAACTGCTTCATCGGCGGCAGCGTCACCCCCAGCACCCGCCGGCCCGCCGTCACCAGGATCTGGCGGTTGTCGCGCAGGTAGCTCGCCAGGAAGATCACCAGCGCGATCTTCGCCAGCTCCGCCGGCTGAAAGGACACGCTGCCCACGTGCACGTTCAGATACGCCCCGTTCACTTCCCCCCCGATCCCTGGCAGCCGCGGCAGCACCGTCAGCCCGATTCCCACCGCCACGATCGTGTACCGGTAGCGCTCCAGCACCCCCACCCCGGTGCGGCGCAGCAGCAGGATCGTCGCCGCGAACAGCACCAGGCCCACCACCATCCACTGCGCCTGCTGGCGCGCCAGCGTGGGGTTGATGCGGTACACCATCACGATCCCCACGCTCGCCAGCACCGCCCCCAGCGGGAACAGGTAGGGGTCCGCGTTCGGCAGCGCGAAGCGGATCACCACGTGTCCCGCCAGGCACAGCCCCAGGAAGATCGCCCCATACGTCAGCGACACGCTGGAGGCGTGGTTGAGCGTCAGCGTGGGGTTGGTAGGGGCGACCGGCTCGTTCTGCTGCGCCTGGATGAAGATCGCCAGGAACCCCGCCGTCACGAGCAGCGCCGCCGGCGCCAGGCCCAGCAGCTCGCGGTTGCGGGGGCTCAGCATGGGTTGGGGCTCAGTACGGGTTGGGGGCTCTGCATCGATTGAGCCTACCCTCGGATCCGGCGTGGCACGCCGCACGCACAGCCCGCGCAGTGCCCCGACCCGGCGTGACACGCCGGTGCGGTCGATACCCTGAAGCTCGTGATTGGCGTCGCCCGGGGGAGCGCGGCGTCCGTCCGTGCAGCCCTATGAGCGGCCATCTTGTGAGAACCCCAAATGGATGACGAGCGTCCGCCCAGGCTGTGGCTGGGCATGTGGCAGCGCTTCGCGCTTGCGGGAGTGCTGATCGTGCTGCTCTGCGGCGGCGCCACCGCCGCGGTCACGCTGCGCACCGCCAACCAGCTCGCCGGCGACATCTTCCCCAAGCTCAACCAGATCCACGTCGCCAAGGGCGTCATCGCCTCGATCTACACCGGGGGGCCCAAGACCTTCCTGATCCTCGGCTCCGACAAACGCTACGGCTCCAAGAACTCAGAAGAACGTCAGGCCACCGCCCACAGCGACACGATCCTGCTCGTGCGCTTCGACCCCGAACAGGGCCAGACCTCCGTGCTCTCCATCCCCCGCGACCTGCTCGTCTCGATCAAAGCCCCCGACGGCCAGGTCTACTACCCCCACAAGATCAACTTCGCCTACAGCCTCGGCAGCGAACTGCACGGGTACGGACACGACGAGGGCGCCGCGCTGGCCGCCGAAACGATCGAGCACGTGCTCCCCGGCCTGGGCAAGCTCAACGGCATCATCGACGTCACCTTCACCGGCTTCATCCGCCTCGTCGACAGCCTCGGCTGCGTGTACACCAACGTCGACCACCGCTACTTCCACGAAAACAACGGCACCCCCGAAGCCAACTACACCGCCATCAACCTTCAGCCCGGCTACCAGAAGCTCTGCTACGAAGACGCCCTCAACTACGTGCGCTACCGCCACACCGACTCCGACTTCGTGCGCGTCGCCCGCCAGCAGGACTTCCTGCGCGACCTGCGCCAGCAGATCTCCCCCGAAGACATGCTCGGCAAAATCGAAACCGTCGCCAACGCCGTGGGGCGCGCGATCAGCACCAACTTCCCGCCCTCCGCGAGCGTGCTGGTCGAGCTCACCAAGCTGATCGCCTTCTCCCAGGAAAAGCCCCTCCGCCAGGTCCCCTTCCAGCGCAGCAACGTCGACTACATGCTGAACGGCGAATCCTACGTCACCTCGACCCCCGAACTGGAGCAGGCCACGCTCGAAGACTTCCTGCACGGCGACCAGCACCTGCGCACACCCGGCGGCGGCGCCAGCTCCCACGCAAGCTCCCACGGGAGCTCCCACACCGGGCACGGCGCTCACCACGGCCACCCCGCAAGCGAAGCCTCACCCGCGAGCGTCGACCTCTATCCCACCCCAGCCGCCGACGAGGCGCAGGCCGTCAGCGCCGCCGTGCAAGTGCCCTTCCCCGTGCTCTACCCCCGGTTGCAGACGGGACCCGCCACCCAGGAAGAGGTGCGCCCCTACGCGCTGCCCGACCCCGAAGGCCACCTCCACCACGCCTACACCGTGGTCTTCCAGCAGAGCATCCTTGGGGGCTACTACGACGTCGAGGGCACCGATTGGCTCGAACCCCCGATCGTCGCCCACCCCCAGGAAACCCGCCAGGTGGGAAGCCGCACCTACATGTTCTTCGCCGACGGCGAACACATCAAGATGATCGCCTGGCGTGAGCACCACGCCCTCTACTGGGTCATCAACACCCTCCTGGAGGAACTCACCAACCAGCAGATGCTCGACATCGCTCGCTCCGCCCTGCCGCTGCGCTGAGTCTCGACTTCAGCCCCCCGCGGCCGCCCGCGCCTGGTCGAGCGCCGCGTTGACCAGCGCGTCCGCGTGGGCGTTCTGGGCGCGGGGGACCGTGCGGATCGACCACCGCTCGAACTCCCCCAGCGCCGCCAGCGCCTCGCGGTGCAGGGGGCGCATCGCCTCGTGCTTGACCTTGTAGAGCCCCCGCACCTGCTTGGCGATCAGCTCCGAGTCGTTGACCACCTCCACCTCCGTGGCCCCCAGCGCGCGGGCGCACTCCAGGCCGAGCAGCAGGGCGCGGTACTCCGCCACGTTGTTCGTCGCGTGCCCCAGCAGGCGCGCCCGCTCCTCGAGCACCTCCCCCGCCGGGTCCGACACTACGCACGCCGCCGCCGCCGGACCCGGGTTGCCCCGGGCGCCGCCATCCACGTGCACGATCACCTTGCTCGCCATCAGACGCGCAGTATCGCGGCTGCCCGGGACGGCGCGCTCGCCCGTGAGCGCCGCCACCGTGGCACATCGCCGTTGGCGCTCCGCGCCACGTTCAACGCGCCAGGGCCAGAGGACCCATGAGGGTCGGCCGATCCGACGGTGGGCTGGCGAATCGGGTGCTCAGGGCCGTGCCAGTGCCGGCAGCTCGCCGGGCACCCGTGCGCGGCGGCGCTCACGCACCACCCGACGCTGGCGTATCGCTGCGTCCGCCCGGCCCTGCCGGGCGCGCCTGTCGGCGTGGCGGCGGTCGACGATCACGGTCACGTTCTCGTCGTCCTTGTAGTACTCCACCAGCTTCGCGTACAGCTCGTCGACCAACGGCCTGGGTACCACGCTGTAAATCATCAGGCCCCAATCCTACCTGAGTTGCGACAGCTCTCCGCGCTCGTCCGCCGCCGTGTTCGCCACGCGGTCCTCCTCGGGGAGTTCCCCGAGCTCCATCCCCTCCGCCGCGAGCCACGCCCCGCGGGCCTCGTCCGCCAGGTCGACCTCGTAGCGGTACCAGCACAGCTCCCACGAGACGACAACCGCAACCCTGGTGGCCGCGGCGACCGGGGCCACCCGCACGCAGGGGGCGCCCAGCGCGCGTGCCACCCCCGCCACGCGGCGCGGGAGCTCGCCGGCGTTGAACACATCGAGAGCACGCTGCACGCTCGCGTCCCACCTGACTGGGTCGCCTGTGGCTGCGCCCCCCGTATCCTCCACGTCGTCGTGTGGCGGATCGAGCTGGAGCTCAGTGGCGTCCCAACTCGCGCCGTTCTGCGCCCACTCCTCGTCGATGTCCGTCCACTGCTCCTGCACCGGCGCATCTGTATCGGCGCCCGGTTGCGGACCGGTCCCCGGGTCTGCATCTGCGCGCGTGGCCCGCACCGGGCGCGCCGGGTCTCTCAACTGACGCAGCTTCCCCAACAGCGAGCGCCCGCGCTGGGGGCGCTCGCTGCGCGGCCTTGTCGCGTGCACCTCCGTCTCCCGGCGCCACCCCTCGTGGGTGGCGCGCGTCGTGCACAGCTCGCACACCAGCCGCCGCTGGCCGCCGCCGAGGAAGGTGTCAGGCTGCTCGCCCCGCAACAGGCGCCGCCCGCACACGTCGCACGCCACGTCGGGGTGGGAGGTCACGATTGTCTTGGCCGCCATCGAGGTCTCCCAGGGTAGACCACCCCGCCCACCGACGGGCTCCCGCGCCCGGAGCGAAGGCTCCCCCGGGAGCTTTGTGGAGGATTTTCCCCCGCAAACCTCCGCATAGTCGCTCATCCCACGAGGGCCGGGGCCGGGAGCGGCGAAGATCCCCGGCACGGATGAGGAGCTCGACGATCGCCGCTACCCCCCGCTTCGTGCTGCGCGCCCAGCGCTGGCCCTCAGGCAGTGCCGGCCCCGTAGTTGCGCGTGTGCACCCCGCTGCCGCCGAGCGGCCGCTCACCGCCGCCCGCCGGCGTTGCGTCGAGCGCGCCGATCTGGGCGGCTCGGGCCTCTGCTCGGTCGCGGGCCTGCCGCCGCGGCCGTGGCTCGCGCGGCTGCGCCGGGCCCTGCGGGAGGACCTGTTCGAGCTGCACTACCAGCCGATCCTCGATCTGCGCAGCGGGGCGATCGCCCACCACGAGGCGCTCGTGCGGCTTGCCGACGAGCCCGAGGGGATGCTCACCGCGCCGGGGGCGTTCCTGCCCGCCGCCGAGCGCTACGGGCTGGTGCGCGAGATCGACCGCATGGTGGTCGGCCGCGTCGCCGCCGCGCTCGCGGCACACGACCACACGCAGAGCCTGCCGAGCGTGGCGCTCAACGTCTCCGCGCTGTCGGTCACCGACGCGGGGATGCTCGCCTATATCGAGCGCCAGCTCGCCCGCCACCGGGTGGACCCCGCGCGGCTCGTGGTGGAGATCACCGAGACCGCCGCGATCTCCGACATGCGCCGCGCCATCGCCTTCTGCGAGGGGGTCCAGGCGCTCGGCTGCGCGATCGCGCTCGATGACTTCGGCGTGGGCTTCGGCTCGCTCTACTACGCCAAGCGGCTGCCCTTCCGCTACCTGAAGATCGACGGCGACTTCGTCCGCGCTCTCCCCACCAACGCCCACGACCGCGTGATGGTGCGCGCGATCGTGGATCTCGCCCGCGGCCTGGGCCGCCAGACGATCGCCGAGTTCGTCGGCGACGAGCCCACCCTGGGCGTGCTGCGCGAGCTTGGCGTGGACTACGCCCAGGGCTTTCAGATCGGCCGTCCGCGGCCGCTGGTCGCTGTGTAGGGCGGCGGCTGTGTGCGGCGACCGTTGCTGAGGTGTGGTTTTGCGGCGGCTGTGTGGGGGCGACCGCGGTTGCGGTGTCGTAACCGGCCGATGTGGCGACAGGTGCTGAGGTGTGGCTACCGCGGCTCGGGATAGCGGCTGCGCAACACCGCGTCCCACGTGCGGTCGGAGAGCAGACGGCGGTTGAAGATCGCCAGACGCGCGGAGGGGGTGACGGGGACGCGCGTCGGCGTGCGTCGGCGGGTGATGGCCTTCTCGATCGCCTTGGCCACCACGTCGGGGCCCCCGCCGAGGTGGCGCATCGGGCTCTCGTAGACGCCGACCGTGACCGCGGCGACCCGGGCGTTGAACTCGTCGTAGCGCTCCGCGATCCCGGCCCCTCCCACTTCGCTGTCCGTTGCCCCCCCGCGCTCGGCGACCTCCGCGCTTGGCGTTGCCCCGTGGCGCTCGGCTCCCTCCGAGGGCTGCGCATCTCCTGCGCTCCGAGCGCCCGTGGGCACGGTGGCGACCGAGTTCTGCGCGAACTCGGTGGTGATCAGGCCGGGCTCGATCAGGACGACATCCACCCCGAAGCCCCGCACCTCGAAGCGCAGGACGTCGCTGAGTGCCTCCAGGGCGTACTTGGTCGCGTGGTAGAGCCCCCCGCCGGGAAACGTCATCCGACCGCCCATCGAGCCCACGTTGACGATCTTGCCCCACCGCTGGCCGCGCATCCCCGGGAGCGCCAGCTGGGCGAGGCGGATCGCCCCGAACACGTTGGTCTCGAACTGGCGGCGCACCGCCTCCGGCGAGATCTGCTCGATCGCCCCGCTCTGGCTGTAGCCGGCGTTGTTGACGAGCACCCCCACCGCGCCCTCAGCCTGCTCCACCGCCTGCACCGCCGCCTGCATGGACGCCTCGTCCGTGACGTCCAGCGTGAGCGTGCGGCAGCCGGCGTCCGCGAGGTCGGCGATCGACTCCGGTCGCCGCGCGGTCGCGTATACCGTCCACCCCGAGCGCGCCAGCCGCAGCGCCGTGGCGCGGCCGATGCCCGTCGAGCAGCCGGTGATGAGCACGGCCTTGGAGACGTCCGGCATCGGCAGAGCATAGGGCCTCCTCGGGAAGGGCGTGCGAGCCCCCTCGAGGGAGAATCGCGTCAAGTCTCGGAGGGGCAGGGAGGGAGAATCGCGTCAAGTCTCGGAGGGACAGGGACAGCGATCCAGAAGAAGATCACGATCCCCACGGGCGTCGTGTGCGGGCGGAGAGAGTGACCGGGGGACGCCACAATCCTCTAGGGTCCCCTGCGCGATGCGCGCGGTCACGTTTCAGGCCCCCGGCAGGGTGGCGGTGCAGGAGGTCCCCGAGCCCGAGTTGATCGAGCCGGGGGATGCGATCGTGCGGATCGAGGCCACCGGGGTGTGCGGGTCGGACCTGCACATCTACCACGGCCGTGTGCAGATCGAACCTGGCTTCACGATCGGCCACGAGTACGTCGGCACGGTGATCGCCGCAGGCGACGAGGTCCACGAGGTGGCGGTGGGGGACCGGGTGGTGGGCTGTTTCCAGACCGCGTGCGGGCGCTGCTTCTTCTGTCGGCATGGCTGGTTTCACAAGTGCGATAGCTCGCGCACCTTCGGCCATGGGGCGACCCTGGGCTCGCTGCAGGGCACCCAGGCCGAGCGGGCGCTCGTGCCGAGCGCGGATCTCGTGCTGCGCCGGGTCCCGGAGGGGATGAGCGACGAGGCGGCCCTGTTCGCGGGGGACGTGATGGGCACCGGCTTTCACGCCGTGCTCGACAGTGGCCTCGAGATGGGAGACGTCGCGGCTGTGCTCGGGCTCGGCCCCGTGGGGCTGTGCGCGGTGCAGGCCGCGCGCGCGGCCGGCGCGGCGCACGTGATCGCCGTGGACTCCGTGCCCGAGCGCCTGGCGATGGCGGAGTCCTTCGGCGCGCAGGCGGTGCACCTCGAGGAGGACGACCCCCGCGCCGCCGTGCGCGCCGCGACCGAGGGACGCGGGGTGGACGTCTGCATCGACGCCGTGGGCCACCCCAAGGCGCTCGACCTCGCGCTGCGCCTGACGCGCAAGTGCGGCACCGTGCAGGCCGTCGGCGTGTACGCCGAGCGTGCCGAGGTCCACATGGGCCTGCTGTGGATCAAGGCCCTGCGGATGTGCGCCGGCCATGCCAACGTGATCGGGCACATCGACCGCGTGCTCGCCCTGATGTCCGCCGGCGTGCTCGACCCCGGCCCGCTCGTTACCCACCACATGAGCCTCGACGAAGCCCCGGAGGCGTACGCTCTATATGACCGCCGCGAGGCGCTGAAGATCGTCCTCAAACCATAGATGGCAAGAATCTGGACTGGATGGCAAAAATCTGGCTTGCGTATAACTATAGTTATACGCAAGTTGAAAAAGAGTATTACAACCTCAGGGGTTGGGCACTAGCGTTGATATATAAAATTCCAAACTGTGTCTAACGATGGTTATACGAAGTTTGAAAAAAGAATATGGTCGCCTCCGGGGTACGTGTCAGCTCTCGCTCGCAGGCAGTGCCCCCAGTGCGTACAAGGACTTCGACTATAGGGAGCTACATCCATGACCGCCGCCACGGACGCTGCCACCACCACTGCCTCCGCCACCACAACTCCCTCCCCCTCATCCCCCTCATCGACAACCGCAAACCTGCCCAACGCCCTGGGCCCCGCGGCGCGCGCGTTCATCGCGGGCACGCACTCCCTGCTGATCGGCTCCGAGCGCCCGCAGGCGGCGGACGGGCGCACGTTCGCCACGCTCGACCCGGCAACGGGCCGGGAGATCGCGCGCGTGCCGCAGGCCGGCGCGGAGGACGTGGACCGCGCGGTGCGGGCGGCGCGGGAGGCGTTCGAGGATGGCCCCTGGCGGACCCTCCCCCCCAGCGGGCGTGAGCGGCTCCTGCTGGCCCTCGCTCAGTCCCTGGAAGAGCACGCGGAGGAGCTCGCGGAGATCGAGTCGCTGGACAACGGCAAGCCGGTGAAGCTCGCGCAGTTCGTGGACGTGATGGGCAGCGCGGGGCACCTGCGCTACTTCGCGGGGTGGCCCACCAAGATCGAGGGCCATGTGCTGCCGGTGACGGCGCCCAACATGCACTGCTACACCCGCCGCGAGCCGGTGGGGGTGTGCGGGCAGATCGTGCCGTGGAACTTCCCGCTGCTGATGGCGGTCTGGAAGCTCGCTCCGGCGCTCGCGGCGGGCTGCACGATCGTGCTGAAGCCCGCGGAGCAGACGCCGCTGAGCGCGCTGCGCCTCGGCGAGCTGGCGCTGGAGGCGGGGCTGCCGCCGGGAGTGCTGAACGTGCTAACCGGCGACGGGGAGACCGGCGCCGCGCTGGTCGACCACCCGGGCGTGGACAAGATCGCGTTCACGGGCTCCACCGCGGTGGGCCGCGAGATCGGCGCCAAGGCGGGCCGCGCGCTCAAGCGGGTGACACTCGAGCTGGGGGGCAAGTCCCCCAACATCATCCTCCCCGACGCCGACATCCAGGCTGCCGTGAACGGCTCCTACCAGGCGATCTACTTCAACTCCGGCCAGGCCTGCAACGCGGGCTCGCGCCTGTTCGTGCCCAGGGATCGCTACGAGGAGGTGCTCTCCGCCCTGGCCGAGCGCGCCGCCGCCACGCGCCTGGGGCCCGGCCTCGATACCTCCACGCAGCTCGGGCCGCTGGTCTCCGCCGAGCAGCACGAGCGGGTGCTGGGCTACATCGCCTCCGGCCGCGAGCAGGGCGCGGAGCTCGTGACGGGCGGCGAGGCGGCGCTCGCCGACAGCGGCGGGTACTTCGTGGCACCCACCCTGTTCAGCGCCACCGGCGCCAACAGCGACGAGCTGCGGATCGCACGCGAGGAGATCTTCGGCCCCGTGCTGGTGGCCTCCCCGTACGACACCCTGGAGGAGGTGGCGCGCCGCGCGAACGACAACGAGTACGGCCTCGCCGCGGGCGTGTGGACGAAGGACGTGGGCTCCGCGCACCGCCTCGCGGCGCTGCTGCGGGCGGGCTCGGTATACATAAACAACTGGGGCAGCGTCGACCCGAGCGCGCCGTTCGGGGGCTTCAAGGCATCCGGGGTGGGCCGCGAGCACGGCCACGCGGGCCTGGAGGCATACCTCGAGACCAAGAGCGTGTGGACCGCGCTGTAGCGGTAGTGCCGCGCGGTCCACTAGAGTCACGCGCATGAGCGACCCCTCGCCGCTGGGCAGCCTGAGGATCTCGAGCGCGGTCGAGGACGGCGCGGTCAGCCTCGCGCTCGAGGGCGAGCTGGACCTGGCGGGGGCGCGGCAGATGGAAGAGAGCCTGGCCGCCGTCGAGCGGGAGGACCCGTCGCGCCTGATCGTGGACCTGAGGCGCCTGGAGTTCATCGATTCCACCGGTCTGCGGCTGCTGTTGCAAGCGGACGCCCGGGCGAAAGAGCGCGGCTACGAGATGGTGCTGCGCCCGGGGGAGCCCGCTGTGCAACGGGTGTTCGAGGTGACCGGGGCGCTCGAGATCCTGTGCTTCGAGGGCTCCCCGGGAGATTGACCTCGACTCGCCCCGACCCGGGCCCTCTCGGTCTGTGTGGTGCCCCCGAGTGAAGGTCGGCCCGTGGACTCTGACGCGAACCCCATGAGCTCAGTGTCCAGTTCATCGGTGCTGCCCCACACGGCTCCCCAGGTGGGTGCGGCCGGCTCGCGCACCGACGCCGCGCGCCCGGCCCGCTGGATGCTGGCGCTGGGGGGGGCGTGCGCGCTGGTGCTGCTGGCGGCGACCCTGGAGGTGGTGCTCGACGCGGCGCTGGGCCACTCGCCGCTGACCCCGGGCTCGCCGGGGATCGCGGGGTGGTTGAAGGGGATCGGGGAGCGGCTGGGCTTCCGGGTGTTCCTGATCGCGCTGCTGAGCTTCACGGCCGCGTATGCGCTGCTGCTCGGGCTGGCGCGGCGCCTGGCGCAAGATCGTCGGGCGGCCACGTGGGCGATCGTCCTGGTGGGGACGCTGAACGTGATCGTGTTGGCGGGCCCGGTGCTGTTCTCGACGGACGTGTTCAGCTACATCGCGTACGCGCGGATGGGGGTGCTGCACGGAATCGACCCGTACCTGCACGGCCCGATCGCGATCAACGGGGACGGGATCTACAGGTACGTGGGCAACGACTGGCGCAAAGTGGCGACGGCGTACGGTCCGCTGTACACGTTGATCTCCTACCCGCTGGGGCTCCTGGGGCTGAAGGGGGCGGTGTGGGGGGCGAAGATCGAGGCATTGGTGGCGAGCGCGGGCACGCTGGCGTTGACGTGGCGCTGCGCACGAATCCGGGGGTACGACCCGGCGGTGGCGCTGGTGGCGGTTGGGTGCAACCCGCTGTATGTGCTGTACGGGCTGGGGGGCGCGCATAACGACCTGATCATGACGTGCTTCATGATGGCGGCGGTGGCGCTCATATTGACTGAGGAAGAGGGTCCCCGCCGCCCCGGCCGACTTAGGACGAGGGGCCCGGCTCGCCGTCCTGGAGCCGGCGGCGCCACCCTTTGGGCGTCCTGGAGCCGACTGGGCCACCCGCCAGGGGTCGACCGGGATGCGCTGGCGGGCGCGGCGGTGGTAGGGGCCGCGCTGGTGAAGGCGACGGGGGCGGTGCTGCTGCCGTTCATGCTGCTCGCGCGCCGCAGCTGGGGGGGGCTGGCGGGTGCGGGGGCGGCGCTGGTGGCGGTGGCGGTGGTCTCCTACCCGGTGTTCGGCCTGCACGGCCTGGACGTGGTGTCGGCGCTGAACCGCGATGCGGCGCTGGTCTCGACGGACAGCTTCCCCACGGAGCTCGCGCATCTGGTGGGCAAGCCGGGGGTGTTCCCGGTGGACCACGTGCTGCTGAAGGTGGCGCTGGTGGCGATCGTGGCGCACCTGCTGTGGCGCACGTGGCGGGGCTACGACTGGGTGTCGGCGTCGGGGTGGACGCTGCTGGCGATCTCGGTGACGAGCACGTGGCTGCTGGCGTGGTACACGCTGTGGGTGCTGCCGCTGGCGGTGGTCGCGCGCGACCGGCGCCTGCTGATCGCGACGTTCGCGGTGCAGGGCCTGTTCATCGTCCACCAAACGGCCCCGCTGTTCTCGCCG
>DATMPY010000252.1:0-15588 GCA_035566955.1 Solirubrobacteraceae bacterium
GCGCCGTCGGCGGCGAGCGTGATCTCGGTGTCGGAGGCGCCCACGAGCTCCCCGGTGTAGCTGCGCCGGCTCGGGCTCCCCGCGGGCCGACCAGCGGACGCGCTTCCCCCCTGGCGGCTCGAGGGCGTGGGCTGGTCTCCCCGGGTGCGCACCCGGGCGCGGCGGCCGACGAAGCGGCGAAAGTGCTCGGGCTTGGTCAGGGGACGCTCGATGCCCGGGGAGGAGACCTCCAGGGTGTAGCGCTCGCGCAGCTGCGAGAGGACGCCGGTGACCCGCTCGCAGAGCGCGAGGGTGACGCCGTCGGGGTGGTCGATGAAGACGCGCAGGGTCGGGTGGGCGGGACTCGAAACCACCTCGGCGAGCAGCACCTCCACGTCCGGCTCGCGGTCGGCGAGCAGCATCTCAATCTCTCTCTGCAGTGTCGTCATAAGCCCTCCTGAAACGAAAAAAAGCGGGCGATCCGCCCACTTTCGGTCCGACAACCGGCGCTACCGCACCGGCACGAAAGCTGTCGGCCGAGGATAGCATTGGCGCGGCGGGGTGACCCGTGGAGGGCCGGCTGACAGGGGTGCGACGGGACAACTGGGCCCTCGGAAGTGCGTGCGGCGCCAGGGGTCTATGCGTCGCGAACCGCACGGCGGGAGCGATCGCGGTAAACCCGGTAGTCGCGGCGCTCGGGGCGCAGCGAGCAGGCCAGTGCGAGCGGGTGGCGGGCCTCCTCGTGGCGTCCGAGCTGCTGCATGGAGCGGCCCAGGCAGAAGAGCGCGTAGTCGTTGGTGGGGGCCTGGGCGGCGACCGCCCCGAACTCCGCGGCGGCGGCCTCGTAGCGCTGGGCTGCGAACAGCGCGCGGCCGAGGGCCTCGCGGATCGAGGCCTTGTCGGGCTCCCGCTCGCGGGCACGGGTGAGCGGGACGATCGCAGCGTGGTGGTCGCCGCTTCCGAGCAGGTCACACCCGCGCAGGTACAGGTCGTACACGCTCTCCATGGTGGCTGCACCCACTGTAGAGTGCGCCGCCGGGTACCTCGGAGGAGCGGCGTGCGGCGTTTCCCAAGCGAGCTCAGCGGTCGGCGCGCAGGCGCTCGACGGCGTCGAGGATCGCCTCGGCGACGTTGGCCTTGGCGCTCTTCTCGACGTGCTGGTGGCCACCGGCGGTGAGGATCACGACCTCGTTGCTGTCCGCCCCGATGCCGATGTCCGGGCGGGAGATGTCGTTGACGACGATGGCGTCGAGGCCCTTGTCGTGCAGCTTGCCCTGCCCGTAGTCGACCGCGTCCGCGCCGTGCTCGGCGGCGAACCCCACGAGCGTCTGCCCGGGTCGCCGCCGCGTGGCGAGCCCGCTGAGCACGTCGGGGGTGGCTTCGAGCTCCAGGCGCAGGCGCGCGCGGCCGGCCTTCTTGAGCTTTCCATTCGCGGGCTCGGCCGGGCGGAAGTCCGCGACGGCGGCGGCCATCAGCAACACGTCGCAGGCGGGGAACTCGCGCTCGCAGGCCTCGGCGAGCTGGGCTGCGGTGGCGACCTCGCGCCAGGCGACCCCCTCCGGAGGGGGCAGGGCGATGTTGGCGGCGATCACGGTCACCTCGGCCCCGCGCGCGCGGGCGGCGTGGGCGAGCGCGAGCCCCATGCGCCCGGAGGAGCCGTTGCCGAGGAAGCGCACGCTGTCGATCGGCTCGCGGGTGCCCCCGGCGGTGACGAGCACCCGCAGCCCGCGCCAGGTGTCCGCGCCGGAGCCCTCGCGGGCGAGCAACTCCTCGCAGACCTCGAGCAGCCGCGCGGGATCGGGCAGGCGCCCCACGCCCTGCTCGCCCTTGGAGGCGAGGCGGCCGCTGTCGGGCTCGACGACGGTGGCCCCGCGGGCGCGCAGGGTCTGGAGGTTGGCCTGGGTGGCGGGGTGCTCGTACATGTGGTTGTTCATGGCGGGGGCCACCACGAGCGGGCAGGTGGCGGCGAGGGCGGCGCTTGTGAGGAGGTTGTCGGCGAGGCCGTGGGCGAGCTTGGCGATGGTGTTCGCGGAGGCGGGGGCGATCAGGTAGAGATCGGCGTTGCGCACGAGCTCGAGGTGGCCGATCGGCTCGTGCTCGGGCAGCGGCTGGCCGAAACGGGGATGCTCGCCGGAGGCGAGTGTCTCCCGGCTTCGGTCGGGGAAGGTGCCGCGGGCGGGGTCGCGCTCGAACTCGTCCACGAGCACGGGGGCCCCGGTGAGGGCGGCGAACGAGGCGCTGCCGACGAAGCGGCGGCTCGCGGGGGTCTGGACGACGCGTACCGCGTGGCCGGCGCCGGTGGCCAGGCGCACGAGCTCGAGCGCCTTGTACGCGGCGATCCCGCCGCTCACCCCGAGCAGGATTCTGGACATACCCCGGTTTTAGAGCTCCGGCGGCGTGCTGGCAAGCCCTGGTGGGCGGCTTGCTAGCGGTAGTGGTACTTGATCTTCCCCCGAGCTACCTCTTCGAGGGCGATGGTGAGGTAGTTCTTCGAGGTGGTTTCGACCATGGGGGGCGGGAACTCGTCGAAGGTGCCCTCGCCGAGGTTGTGGTAGTAGCTGTTGATCTGACGCGCGCGCTTGGCGGCTACGAGGACGGAGGCGTAGTTTGAGTCGACGTTCTCGAGCAGACGGTCGATGCGGGGGGAGATCACGGTTGGGGTGCCCTTTCGTGGTTGAAGCAGTGATTGTAGACGGAGCGGCGCTTTGGGCCCGCGCGAGCGCTCACCAGCCGCCAGCGCGAGGGGCGCGCGGGCACATGCTTTGGGGGCGCGCGGGCACGTGCTTCGGAGCCCGCCGGGTCAGCCGCCCCGAAGTCCTAAGTCAGCCCTCCAAAGCTCCGGTGACGATCCCCACGAGCTGCTCGAGGGCGTCCTCGAGGCGCAGTGTGAGCGGGAGGGGGGGCCGGCCCCCCTCCCGGCCTCCCCCCTCAATCCAAAGCCGCGCTGACGATTCCCGTCAACTGCTCGAGGGCGTCCTCGAGGCGGTCGTTGACGACGACGTGGGCGAACTCGGATTGGGCCTCGAGCTCGTGCTCGGCGACCCGCAGGCGCCGCTCGACCTCTTCCGCGCCGTCGGCCCCGCGCCCGACGAGTCTGGTGCGCAGGGCGTCGAGGGAGGGTGGGGCGATGAACACCTGCAGGGCGTCGGGCAGCGCGGCGCGCACCTGGCGGGCGCCCTGGACCTCGATCTCGAGCACGACGGGCACACCGGCCCGTACGCGTCCGTCGAGCTCGCTGCGCAGGGTCCCGTAGCGGCGTCCGGCGTAGTCGGCGTGCTCGACGAACTCCCCGGCCTGCACGCGGCGCTCGAACTCCGGGGGGGTCAGGAAGTGGTAGTCCACCCCGTCGCGCTCCCCCGGGCGGGCGGGACGGGTGGTGGCGGAGACGGAGAGCTCGAGCTGGGGCAGGCGCTCCATGAGCCCCCGAATCAGGGTTCCCTTGCCGACCCCGGAGGGACCCGTGATGACGAACACGCGCGCCACGCCCGTACTAGCGGCGCAGCAGGGAAACCAGCTCGCTGCGCTGCCGCTCGGAGAGCCCGCCGATGGTCTTGCTGGGGGCGATGCGGCAGTGGGCGAGGATCTTGTTGACCTTGACGCGCCCGTACTTGGGGACGGCAAGCATCATGTCGAAGACCTTGGCGGTCTCGACGTACTCTGGGGGTTCGAGCAGGAGGCTGTGGATCGAGAGCCGGCCGGCCTTGAGGTCGCGCTTGAGGCGGGCGCGCTCGGTGCGGATCCGGTTGGCCCTGGCGAGGGCGTCCATCCGCTGGTTGAGGGAGCGCTCGGGGGCCGCGGAGTGCTTGGAGGGCGTCGCGCCCGTAGCCATCGCCATGGGCGGCGAGTCTACACACCCGGGGCCGACGATCAAGGCGACGTGGGCCAATTCAGCTCAAGCTCAACTTGAGGTCGAGCTTGGTGGAGGCTGGTGGATAGTGCTACGGCGTGTTTGCAGGGGTTTTTAGCGGACCATTTCCCTGGCTGCACAACCGGTCAGGTGGCCAGCTCGCGGGCGACCGGAGCATCGCCGGCGGGGCTCGCCACACCCGCCGCACCCTCGCCACCGGGCCCCTCTGCGCCGCCGACTTTCCTGGGGCCCGCGCGCCCCGCGACCGAGTCCTCCCGACCGCGGTGGAGCTCCTGCAGGCAGAGGACCGGCGGGGGGCCGCCCTGGCGGGCGCTGGAGATGGCGCGCGCGGCGGAGACACCGGCGGCCAGGGTTGTCAGACAGGGGACGCCACGGGTCACGGCGGCGCGGCGGATCTGCCAGCCGTCGGTGCGGGCGCCGGAGCCGGTGGGGGTGTTGACGACGAGGTCCACCTCGCCGCGCTCGATCGAGTCGACCACGTGGGGGGAGCCCTCGCCGACCTTGTTGATGGGCTGGGCGGGGATCCCCATGCGGGCGATCGCCTCGGCGGTGCCGTGGGTGGCGAGGATGCGAAAGCCGTTGTCGTGGAGGGACTGGGCCACCCCGACAGCCCCGGCCTTGTCGGCGTCGGTGACGGAGATGAAGGCGGTGCCGCGCAGCGGCAGCGGGCAGCCGGCGGCGGCCTGGGCCTTGGCGAAGGCGGTGGGGAAGTCGCGGGCGATGCCCATGACCTCGCCGGTGGAGCGCATCTCGGGGCCGAGCACGGCGTCGGCGCCCTCGAAGCGGTCGAAGGGCAGCACGGCCTCCTTGACGGAGACGTGGTCGCCGAAGCCGAGCCCTTCGCGATTGCTGGCCGAAACGGGGATTCGCGCCCCAGGCGCGTGTCCCCCGGCTTCGGTCAGACCCAGTTCGGCGATGCTCTCGCCGAGCATGATGCGACAGGCGAGCTTGGCCAGGGGCAGCCCCACGGCCTTGGAGACGAACGGCACGGTCCGCGAGGCGCGGGGGTTGGCCTCGATCACATAGAGCTGCCCCGCGACCACGGCGTACTGCACGTTCAGCAGCCCCACCACCCCGATGTGCAGCGCGAGCTCGCGGGTGGCGGCGCGGATCTGCTCGAGCATCTCCCCCCCCAGCGAGTGCGGGGGCAGCACGCAGGCGCTGTCCCCGGAGTGCACGCCGGCCTCCTCGACGTGCTGCATGATCCCCCCAATCCACGTCTCCTTGCCATCGCAGAGCGCGTCCACATCGACCTCGATCGCGTTCTCCAGGAAGCGGTCGAGGAAGATGGTGGTGGTCGGATTTTTTTGATTTTGATTTGGATGGGTCGCGTCGCTCGTGGCCGGGGCGGGGGAAGCGGCAGCGGAGGGCGATGTCCCGGGAGCGCTGTGGGCGAGTTCGTGGGGCGCATCCAGGGGGGGTAGCTCCCGACGTAGATAGTCGGCGAGTCCCTCCCGCGAGTAGACGATCTCCATCGCACGCCCCCCGAGCACATAGCTGGGGCGCACGAGCAGCGGGAAGCCGACCTCCTGCGCTCGCCGCAGCGCCTCCTCGACCGAGCACGCGGTGGCGTACGGGGGGGCCTGGTAACCGAGGCGACTGAGCAGCTCGCCAAAACGCCCGCGGTCCTCGGCGAGGTCGATTGCCTCCACGCTTGTGCCGAGCAGGGGCGCGCCGGCGGCGGCGAGACCGGCGGCGAGCTTGAGGGGGGTCTGTCCGCCGAACTGCACGATCACGCCCTCCGGCTGCTCGACCTCTACCACGGCAAGCACATCCTCCAGCGTGAGCGGCTCGAAGTAGAGGCGGTCGGAGGTGTCGTAGTCGGTGGAGACGGTCTCGGGGTTGCAGTTGATCATCACCGCGTCACGGCCGGAGGCGCGCACGGTCATGGCGGCGTGCACGCAGCAGTAGTCGAACTCGATCCCCTGGCCGATCCGGTTGGGGCCGGCGCCGAGGATCACCACGGAGGGGCGCTCGGTGCGCTGGACCTCGTGGGCGCTCTTTGCCGACGGGCGCTCCCAGCCCGAGTAGTAGTAGGGGGTGCGCGCGGGGAACTCGGCGGCGCAGGTGTCCACCGCTTTGAACGTTCGCTCCCCCGCGAAGGGCGCCTCGGGGTCCAGGGCGAGCGTGCGCAGCTCGTGCAGGAACCACGGGTCGATCGCGGTGGGCTCGCGGATCGCCTCGATCTCCACCCCGCGACCGAGCAGCTCGAGGATTGCCTCGAAGCGCTCGGGCGAGGGTGTGCTCAGGCCCGCGAGCAGCTGCGCGTCGGGGACGGCGCCCAGGCGGGGGGGCTTGTCGAGCTCGCGCGAGCGCAGCGCCTTGGCGAACGCCTGCCCGAATGTGCGCCCGATCGCCATCGCCTCCCCCACCGACTTCATGTGGGTGGTGAGCGTGGACTCCACCCCGGGGAACTTCTCGAACGCGAAGCGCGGCCACTTGACCACCACGTAGTCGATCGTGGGCTCGAAGCTCGCCGGGGTCAGGCCGGTGATGTCGTTGGGGATCTCCTCCAGCAGGTACCCCACCGCGAGGCGCGCGGCGATCTTGGCGATCGGGAAGCCGGTCGCCTTGGAGGCCAGCGCGGAGGAGCGCGAGACGCGGGGGTTCATCTCGATCACCAGCACCTCCTCCGTCTGGGGGTTGACCGCGAACTGCACGTTCGAGCCTCCCGTCTCCACGCCCACCGCGCGGATCACCGCGATCGCCTGGTCGCGCAGACGCTGGTAGAGGCGGTCGGTGAGGGTCTGCTGGGGGGCCACCGTGACCGAGTCCCCCGTGTGGACCCCCATCGGGTCGACGTTCTCGATCGAGCACACAATCACCACGTTGTCCGCCCGGTCGCGCATCACCTCCAGCTCGAACTCCCCCCAGCCGATCACCGACTGGTCGAGCAGCACCTGGCCGATCGGCGACGCCTCCAGGCCGCGGGCGACGAAGTGGCGGAACTGCGCCTCGGTGCCGGCGATCCCGCCCCCGCGGCCGCCGAGCGTGAACGCCGGGCGCACGATGCACGGCAGCCCGACCACCCCGAGCGCCTCCTGCGCCTGCGCGACCGTTGTGGCGATCCGGCTTTCCGGCATCCTCAGGCCCGCGCGAGCCATCGCCGCGCCGAACAGCTCGCGGTCCTCCGCGCGGGAGATCGCCTCGTAGTTGGCCCCGATCAGCTCCACCCCCAGACGCTCCAGCGTGCCGTCGTCGTGCAGCGCCTTGGCGAGGTTGAGCGCTGTCTGGCCGCCCAGCGTGGGGAGCAGCGCGTCGGGGCGCTCGCGCTCGATCACCTGTGCCACCGGGCCGGGCAGCAGTGGCTCGATGTACGTGGCGTCCGCCAACTCGGGGTCGGTCATGATCGTCGCGGGGTTGGAGTTCACGAGCACCACCTCGTAGCCCTCCTCGCGCAGCACCTTGCACGCCTGCACCCCCGAGTAGTCGAACTCCGCCGCCTGCCCGATCACGATCGGGCCCGACCCCAGGATCAGGATCTTGTGGATATCGTCGCGCCGGGGCATCAGCGTTCAGCCCCACACGCCTGCACACTCCAGCCCCGTGCGAGGGCAGATTCAGCTTCGCTTAGGCGTTTCGCCACCCACCCCGGGTGCGCATACGAACGCCGACCCGGACCCCCTTGTGGGGTCCTCATCAAAAAAAACAGGCCCCCTATCGCCATCACGCCGAGGCCTCCGCGATCCGCTCCAGGAATCGGTCGAACAGGTACACGCTGTCGTGTGGGCCCGGCCCCGCCTCGGGGTGGTACTGCACCGAGCCCCCCGGCACGTCCAGCAGCTCCAGGCCCTCCACCGTGCGGTCGTAGAGGTTCACGTGCGTAAGCTGGGCCGCCCCGAAGTCGGTGTGCCAGCGCACCGGGCGCGATCCTTCGATCGTGCGCGCGCCCCCCGGGCCCAGCACCGCGAAGCCGTGGTTCTGGGAGGTGATCTCCACGCGGCCCGTGTGCAGGTCCTTCACCGGGTGGTTGGCCCCGCGGTGGCCGAACGGAAGCTTGAACGTCTGCAGGCCCAGTGCCCGGCAGAGCAGCTGGTGGCCCAGGCAGATTCCCCACACCGGCCGGCGGCCCACCAGCGCGCGGACCGTGTCAGTTATGTACCCCAGCGCCGCAGGGTCGCCGGGACCGTTTGCCAGCAGGATCGCGTCCGTGTCCGTCGCCAGCAGGTCCGCCGCCGACGTCGTGCACGGGTGTAGCGACACCCGTGCCCCCCGTGCCATCAGGTTGCGCACGATCGAGCCCTTGATCCCCGTGTCCAGCACCGCGATCCGTGGGCCTGGCCCGTCGCCGCGATGAGTCACCTCCGAGGGAGTCACCACTGCCGCGAGGTCCTGCCCGTCCATCTGTGGCTCAGCCTCGATCAGCGCCCGCGCCTCGCGCTCCGGGACGCTCCCCGGGAAGACCCCCCCGCGCATCGAGCCAGCCTCGCGGATGTGGCGCACCAGCGCGCGCGTATCCACCCCGCTGATCCCCGGCACCCCGCAGTCCGCAAGCCACGTCAGCCAGCCCCCCTCCGCGCCCGAGGCGTCTTCGCGGTCGCACGCCTCGCGCATGATCGCCGCCCGCGCCCACGGGCGCTCTGACTCCATTGCCTCCGCGCTGACCCCGTAGTTGCCGATGTGGGGATAGGTGAACGTGATCAGCTGGCCAGCGAAGGAGGGGTCGCTGATCGACTCCTGGTAGCCCGACATCCCCGTGGTGAACACCACCTCCCCCACCGCGTGGCCCTCCGCCGCGCACGCCTCCCCGTCAAAGCGCGCCCCGTCCTCCAGCAGCACGTATGCCGGCCCCCTGCTCATGGCGCGACAGCGGGGACGTTGGCGCCAGCGGGGACGTTCGTAGCAGTCTGGACGTTGGCACTGGCGTAGATGTTGTTATGTACTTTTCGGAGGGTGTATAGCAAGAGTATTCCTTAGAGGATCAGCTTCTGCACCTGCTTGAACTCCGGCGTGCCCGCGCGCTCCAGCAGCTCGAACAGGACCGCCTCCACCGTGGTCACGACCGCGCCCGCCCGCTCCAGGCGCTCCAGGCCCCGCTCGTAGTCGACCGTGTGGCGCGAGCCCACCGCGTCCGCGGGCACGTACACCTCTACCCCCCGCTCCAGCAGGTCGTGGACCGTCTGGGAGACGCACACGTGGGTCTCGATCCCGCACACCACCGCCTGCCCGCGGCCCCCCAGGTCGAACCCCTCCGCCCGCGCGGCCGAGAACACGCTCTTCTCGATCACCCGCTCGCCCTCGAGGCCCACCTCCGGCGCGGTGTGCCCCAGGCCCTTCGAGTACTGCTCGCTGACCAGCGCGGGGAGCCCCAGGATGCGCGCGCCCTGCACCAGCTTCGCGCAGGCGCGCGCCACGCCCTCGAAGGCGGCGTAGGGGCGGAACGCCTCCTGCACGTCCACCACCACCAGCGCCGCGCGCCCACGGGAGAGCAGGCTCATCGTGCGGCCCTCCCGCGCACTCGGACGAGCCTCGTCCCCCGGCGGCGCACGCCTCGTCCGGAGCCGGGGCCAGGACTGTCCGCGCAAGCCCACCTCATACCGCCACCGCCCGGCCCTCGCCGGTGGCGCCCGCGCCCGCCGCACCGGCCCCCGCGCGGTAGGCGACCCCACCCGCGGCGAGCGTCAGCAGCACCCGCCCCCGCAGGCGCCGGCCCGCGAAGCAGCAGCTCGCCGAGCGGCTCTCCCAGCCGTGCTCCCCCGCGGTCCACTCCGCGTCGAGGTCGATCACCGTGAGGTTCGCCTGCTCGCCCACCGCGATCCCCGGGGTGGGCAGCTCAAACAGCGCGGCGCCCGCGGTCATCCGTTCCACGAGCACGTCCAAGCCGAGGACACCCGGAAGCACCAGTCCGGTGTAGAGCGCCGCGAACGCAGTCTCCAGGCCCGTCGTGCCCATCGGGGCCTCAGTGAACGGCAGCGCCTTCTCCGCGCGGGCGTGCGGGGCGTGGTCGGTGGCCACGCAGTCGATCACACCCGTGCGCAGCGCCTCCACCAGCGCCCCGCGGTCCGCGTCCGTCGTGAGCGGAGGGTTCATCTTCATGCGCGTGTCCAGTCCCCGCACGTCCCCCTCGCTCAGCAGCAGGTGGTGGGGGGTCGCCTCCGCGCTCACCCCCACGCCGAGCGCCTTCGCCGCCGCGAGCGCCTCCACCGAGGCGCGGCAGCTCAGGTGCTGGAAGTGCACCCTCCCCCCCACGCAGCCCGCGAGCGTCGCGTCGCGCGCCACCATCGTCGCCTCACTCGCGCACGGGATACCGGGAATCCCGAGCTCCGCGCCAAGCACCCCCTCGTTCATGCTGCCCCCCTGCGATAGCGAGCGGTCCTCCTCGTGCAGTGCGAGCACCCCCCCACACTCCCGCTGGCGGTGAAGCGCCTCGCGCAGCAGCCCCGCGCTCGCCACCGGGTACCCGTCGTCGGTGAAGCCCACCGCGCCCTGCTCGCGCAGCGCCTTCATCGCCGTCAGCCGCCCGCCGCTCAGCCCGCTGGTGATTGCCGCCACGAAGCCCACCGGCACGTGCGCCACTCGCCCCGCGGTCTCCCGCACCAAGCGCAGCAGCTCGGGCGAGTCGATCGGGGGGTCGGTGTTGGGCATCGCCAGCACCGCCCCGAAGCCCCCCGCCGCCGCCGCCCGGGTGCCGCTCTCGATGTCCTCCTTGTGCTCCTGTCCCGGGGTGCGAAGGTGTACGTGCGGGTCGAAGAACGCCGGCAACGCCCGCAGGCGTCCGTGGCCCTCGACGACCTCCACCTCGGCGTCCCCCCCGTCCGCTTGGAAGGTACCAGGCGCAGGCGCGACCCCAGGCGAAGGCTCGCCCGCCACTGAGAGCGTTCCTGGCGCGCCCATCGAGGCGATTGCACCGGCCCGTACCAACAGGTCATAGCGTCCATCAAGGTCCGCGCGCGGGTCGAACAGGTGAACGTCCCGCAGCAGCAGGTCGGCGGGAGGAGCCTGGGCATGGACTAGGGTGGGCAAGCTCATTGGATTATCGAGGACGCCGTCGCCGGCGTGTCCCGCGGGCCGCGCGGCCCCGTCTCATGCGGCCCCTCGCCTTGCCCGTTCTCCGTGTCCCGCCCGCCGCCACCTGCCCCCTCCGGCGGCGCCGGGCGGTTCGGCCGAAGCCGGGAGACACTCGCCTGCGACCGAAGCGGGGAGACACTCGCCTCCGGCTCGCGTCCCCCTTTCGGCCAGCATCCCCGTTTCGACCAGCGGATAAGCTTCGCCGGGCCCCGCTCGGGGAAGGGCACCTCGACCGTGTCGAAGTCGCGGGGGACCTCGGTGTTGGGCAGGACCGCCCGCGCCTCCTCGCGTACCTCCCCGCCGGCGTAGCGCGTGGAGAGGTGGGTGAGCACCAGCAGCCTCACCTCCGCCGCGCGCGCGAGCTCGGCCGCCTGGCGCGCCGTGCTGTGGCCCGTCTGTCGCGCCCGCTCGGCCTCCTCCTCCACGAACGTCGCCTCGTGCACCAGCACATCCGCCTGGTGCGCCGCGACCACCAGCGTCTCGCACGGCGAGGTGTCCCCGGAGATCACCACCTTGCGGCCCTCCCGCGTGGGACCCACCACCTGCTCGGGGCGCACCCCGTTGACTGTCTCCCCACGCACCAGCCGGCCGAAGTCGGGCCCCGGTCGCACCCCCAGGCGCTCCGCCAGCTGTGGGTCGAGTTCCCCGGGGCGGGCGTCCTCCACGATCGCGTACCCCACCGCCGAGGCGCCCTTGTGACTCACCGGGACCGGCGCGACCCGGTAGCCCTCCAGCTCCACCGCCTCCCCGGGCCCAAGCTCCGCGATCGTCAGCTCGTAGGGCAGCCGCCGCCCGTAGATGAAGCGCGTGGCCGCCATCAGCTCCCCGAGCCCCGGCGGCCCGTACACGCTCAGTGGCTGCTCGCGGTCGCGCAGCGCGAAAGACTTCAGCATCCCCGGCAATCCCAGCCAGTGATCCGCGTGGAAGTGGGTGATGAACACGCACTCCACATCCGCCAGCCCCACCGAGCGCAGCAACTGGCGCTGCGTCCCCTCGCCGCAGTCGAACAGCAGCCGATCGCCCCCGCGGCGCACCAGCACCGCCGGCAGCCCACGGCGTGCGCTCGGCACCGAGCCGCCCGTGCCCGCAAAGAACAGCGATAGGTCCATGCCGGCAACGGTAGCGGCGCACGGGGATGGGACGCTCGCGCGGCCTCTCGCATCTGCTCCCCTAACGATTGCATCGAGTGGATAGGCTGTGGCAAGACGCCTCCACGCGCGGCGTCCCCAGCGCCCGTAGCTCAGTGGATAGAGCGCTCGCCTCCGGAGCGAGAGGTCGCAAGTTCGAATCTTGCCGGGCGCGTGTTGGAAGTGCCTGTAAATGATGCTCGGCGGGCTCAGGAGCGGCAGCGGGCCGCTCAATCCGGCGCCTAGTAGCCGATGGAAGCCCCGAACCGCCCACCCGTCGTCTTTGCCTTCCACGACAACCAGACCATCCGTCCCTCAACCGTCAAGAACATCCTCTGCAACCAGGTGGACCTAGCCCACGATGCTCGCGGTCGAGGCTGATTTGATCGGCGGCGTGGGTGGCTACCACGCGACCCGTACGCGATAGGGACTCAGCCTTCCGTCATGAGAGACGAGAACCGCATCCTCGAGGGTTGCTTGGGCGACGAGCAGGCGATCGAATGGGTCGCGGTGATGCCACGGCAGCGAGCACACCGCCCTTGCGTGGTCGATGCTGATGGGCAGGGGCACAGCTCCGCTATCCAACAGCTGCCTCGCGAACCCGTCGGGCGCGTCGAGCTTGCCGAGCGATCGCTTGATCGCGACCTCCCATACTACCGCCGCGCTGAGCAAGACCTCGTTGGTTGCATCGGTTAGCAGCTCATCGGCGCGTCGGCTCAATCGTTTGTCTTCCCCGAGCAGCCAGAGCGCGGCGTGGGTATCGGCCAGCAGCCTCACCGGGCGCCGAAGACCTCGGCGATGTCCTCGGGAAGCTCGTCGAAGTCATCGGCCATATGCACCCGGCCGCGCCACGCACCACGCACCGACGCCAGCGAGCGCGGCTCCTCGACGACAGGCACCAGCCGTACCACCGGCTTGCCGTTGCGCTGGATGACAACATCCTCACCGGCTTCGGCGCGCTCCACCAACTTGGAGAGATGCGTCTTGGCATCGTGCATTCCCACGCGGGCCACGTCGCCCATCTTAGCATGACCTAGCTAGCCCTAGTCCACAATGTTGGGCAATCGATCTGCCAGCATCATCTGGGTGCCCGTCAGGCGTAAACGAGCTCGGCGCCGGCGCTGATCGCGACGGGTTCAAGGTGCAACGCCCCCAATGTCACCGCCGGCGGCTCCTCGCCCGGGGGGGCGAGGATGAGCGCGATGCCTTCCTGCAGGCTCTCGCGCAGCTCGTCGAGGTTATCCCCCGCTGCGAGCACACCAGGGAACTCGTCCACGGTTGCCCAGAACGCGTCGTCCTCGTGGTGGACGTTGACGTGGAGTTTCTGCGACTCGGGCATCGCCTTCATCATAGATATCGGTCACGGATGATTGTCCTGTAGACCGGCCTCGCGGCGTAGTTGCGCCTCGAAGCCCTTCGAGTACGCGCGGCGCTTGTTCTCCGGAAGCGTGATTGGCCGCCGTCCCGGCTTGGTCATCTTGACCTGATGCTTACCCCCACGGTCCAGCGTCCAGCCCCGCTCCTGGAGGCATTTGATCCACTCCTTCTGAGTCGCCGGCATCGTCGCCTAGCCTGACCTGCCATCAGGTGTTGGTGCCCGTTTTCCGTCTGCCAGGGAAAGCCACTGATCGCCCTCGCGCCACACAATCTCGATGCCCTCGTGCGCCAGGAGGTTGCACAGATCATGGCGAGGCTGCTGCGGCACGAGTAACACCCTGCGAGGGCTGGGATCAACGAGGCGCGCGTAGTCGGCTAGCTGGCCGATCGCCATCCGGATCGCTTGACGTGCGACGGTACCCTTGGCCTCGTACAGAGTGTTGGTCGTCTTGTCATAGAGGTCGCAGAAGATCGGCGCTGGCTCTTTAGGGGGACGAATTTGCAGCCGGCAGACCGCGTGTCCCTGCTGTTCGAGTGATGCCGAGAAGTCCCTAACAAGCTTCTGCTCGCGCCGCTCCGCCATATAGGGATCGCGATCTCCCTCGATCAGTGTGGACTCAGTAATCGCCTGCTCTACCGGAATCTCGGTCACCGGATCACCCGGAAGCCGATCGAGCTTTGAGCGGTTCGGGCCAGGTGAGATGCCTTGCAGCTGCTCCAGGCGAAACACAATCACGCTACGCGGCGGGCCGTGGTTGGTCTCGGGGGCATCCGCGGTGTAGTCGTCTACATAGGCGTATTGGCCGACGTATGTCAGATCTGTCCCGTGGGCGCTGAACAGCTGTAGGTCTCGACCTTCAGCCTCGTGGTCGCGGATCGCACGGTTGCCCTGGGCCATGAGCTGGTCGCCGTACTGGCCCTCACCCGTGTAATGGAAGTACCCATCCTCGCGCGGACCGTCGTAGAGATAGCCGTGCCGCTCACCCCTATCCGGGTCCGTGATGAGAAAGACGTTGTTGCTGACCTTCGACGGGCTGATACCTCCCTGGCGGCGCCCACCGTACTGAGCGTGTAGGTCAGTGCGGCGGATTATGTTCCCTGGAATAAGGGGGATCACCTGCTCAAGCCTCCCAAGATGGTGGTTCTATGTGGCATTTTTAGATCATTATTTTACCGAGAATATGGACTAAACGTCAACCCGGCCTTATAGTAGCGGACATTGCGGTGCAGCGGGATGTCCAGCGCAGAGCGCGCGAATCTCCGACTGACGTCCATACGACGGAGGAGCTGCGGAGGCGATCCTGGAGGCAGAAAACCAAGTCGTTCGAGGCGCCACGGTGCTCGTGCGCGCTCCGAGCAACCGCCAAGCGAGGTGGCGAGCGATGCGACCCCGAGCCCCACAGATCGTCGCGAAGATGCGAAGCCGTGCTCCCCAGATCGTCGCCCTTGGCGGGGGCGGCTTCTCGATGGAGAAAGACAGCTCCCTGCTTGATGACTACGTCCTCTCGTTGACCGGGGTGGCGCGGCCGCGCGTATGCTTCCTGCCCACCGCCTCCGGCGACGCGGATCACTACGTGGTGCGCTTCTACCGCCGCTTCGCGGCCGGCTGCGAGGCGAGTCACGTGTCGCTGTTCCGCCGCGATCAGGGCGTGGGCGGGGTCGAGGAGGATCTCGCCACCCATCTGCTCGCCCAGGATCTGATCTACGTCGGCGGCGGCAACGTCGTGAGCATGCTCGGAGCGTGGCGCGCACACGGGCTCGACAGCGTCCTGCACAAGGCATGGCGCAAGGGAGTGGTGCTCTGTGGGCCATCCGCGGGATCGCTGTGCTGGTTTCGGGAGGCGCTGAGCGCTTTCCATGGCGCACCCACCCGTGTCAGGGGACTCGGCCTGCTGCCCTACTCCAACTGCGTCCACTACGACGTCGAGCCCGCCCGGCGCGCCGAGTATCACCGCTTCGTCGGCGACGGGATGCGTCCCGGGTTCGCCGCCGAGGACGGGGTGGCACTGCACTTCCGTCGCACCCGCCTGGAGCGGGCCGTGAGCTCCCGGCCCGACGGGCGCGCATATCGCGTGGAGCCACTCGATGGCGTGGTGGTCGAGTCCCCGCTGGAGGTCTCCTATCTCGGGGCCAGCACATCCCTCCCCGAGCCTGGACCGACTGTGGCACATGGCACGGGCGAAGACCGAAGCAAACGCGGTGCCGGCACATCCTTCCCCGAGCCTGGAC
>DATMPY010000253.1:0-4142 GCA_035566955.1 Solirubrobacteraceae bacterium
GAGAGGGGAGAGGGGAGAGGGAGATGTTGGAGGGGTGGGGGTCGATATAAAAAATTCAAAGTGCGTATAACTATAGTCAGACGCTGCTCAAAAGGTTACATATACATCCACCCCCCGGCTGGGCTGTGATCCCTGGCGCCGACCTGGCCGTTGGCCGGTGCCAAGGCAGTTCGCCGGTGTCAAGGCAGTTCACTCCGCGGTGGTAAGGCAATTCACTCGGTTGTACGGGCACCTCGCCTAGCAGTACGCGCGCGCCAGCTCCACCAGCAGGCGCACCCCGTAGCCCGAGGCACCCTTGCCGACGTAGGCCCGGTCGAGATCCCATGCCGAGCCGGCGATGTCGAGGTGCGCCCAGGGGACCTCGCCGACGAAATTCGACAGGAACGCCCCCCCCACGATCGTGCCCGCCTTGCGCGCTTCCGGGGCGTTGTCGAGATCGCCGTACTTGCCCTTGATCAGCTCGTCGTACTCCGCGTGCAGTGGCAGCCGCCACACGATCTCCCCGCTGCGCTCCCCCGCCGCCGCGATCCGCTCGGCGAGCTCGTCGTCGTTGGCCATCACCCCCGCGTAGGTGGAGCCCAGCGCCACGATCACCGCGCCCGTGAGCGTGGCGAGGTCGACGATCCGCTCCGCCCCCAACGTGACCGCGTGGTGCAGGCAGTCCGCCAGCACCAGCCGGCCCTCCGCGTCGGTGTTGTTGACCTCGATCGTCTTGCCATTGCCCGCCGTCACGATGTCCCCCGGCTTGACCGCCCGTCCGCTCGGCAGGTTCTCCGTCGCCCCCACCACCCCCACGAGGCGCACCGGCAGGCCCAGCCGGGCGATCGCGCCGATCGCCTCCAGTACCGCCGCGCCCCCCGACATGTCGAACTTCATCTCCGCCATTTTCGCGCCCGGCTTCAGCGAGATGCCCCCGCTGTCGAACGTCACCGCCTTGCCCACCAGCCCCAGCAGCGGGCCCTTTGGACTGGATGCCCCGCCGGGACCGTTGGATGCCCCGCCCACCCCGTCATACCGCAGCACGATCAGCGCCGGCTCCTCCTCGGAGCCCTGGGCCACCGCCGCGAACGCCCCCATGCCCCGCGCCGCGATCCCCTCGCGGCCATCCGTTTCCATTGTGAGTCCGTCGATCTCCTGCGCCAGCGCCTGCGCGTGGGCGGCCAGCGCGCTCGGCGTGAGGTCGTTGGCCGGCCTGTTCTGCAGGTCCCGGGCCGCGTTCACCGAAGCCGTCACGATCCCCGCCTGTGCCACCGTCCGCTTCAGCTCCTCCGCGTTCGCGCCCGGCATTGAGACGATCAGGCCCTCCAGGTGCTTAGGGGGGGCGGAGTCGCCGTCCTGCGCGTCCGCTGGGGTCGAGCGGTGGCGATCGAAGCGGTAGTCCGCCAGCACCGTGCCCTCAACGAGCGCCGCGCACACGTCGGCGTCACTCTCCGCGGGGGCCTCCCAGCAGAGCGTGCGCGTGGCCGTCTCGAGGGCTCGCGCCTGCGCGCCCGCGGCCGCCACCCGGGCGCGCTCCGCCGTGAAGTCCGCCCGCTTGCCGAGGCCCACCAGCAGCCACCGCCTGCCATCCGCGTGCGCCACCGCGAGCGCCTTGGGTGTGCCTCGCGCCTCCCCCGAGGAGATCAGCGCCGCCGCCTGCTCGGGCAGTCCCTCCGGGGGCTTCTCGCCCTCGAAGATCCCCACCGCCACGGTGTCCGCGTCGGTGCTCCCGCCGGGCTGGGTTGTCGCTGAGACGTCCACGAGTCCCCGCACGATATCCGGTGTGCGTCCGAGGGGTTGCGTGCATCGGGACCTGTCCCGGGTTGCGTCCCCGCCGGGGCGCGGCGCATCGTTGCCGTGTCCGAGGGTGCCTGCATCGGGACCTGTCCCGGCTGTGCGCTGACCCGCGCTGGCTTTCGTGTGGATAGCCACGGCGCTCATGGGCCTGCCTGGCGCGATCTCTGACTCGCCCCCGCGGGTTTTGGGTGGCCCTCCACTAGCATTGCCCGCACCTACTCGTTCCTCTCAGCTATCAGGAGACCATCGTTCATGCCAAAGACCGTGATCCTCGGTACCGCGCGCACCCCCGTCGGCAAGATGGGCGGCGGACTGTCAACGCTCGACGCCACCGAGCTCGGCGCGATCGCGATCGAGGGTGCCCTGGAGCGCGCAGGGGTGGAGCCCGAGCAGGTTCAGCACGTCGTGATGGGCCAGGTGCTCCAGGCCGGGCAGGGACAGATCCCCTCCCGCCAGGCCCAGATCAAGGCGGGCATTCCCAAGGAGGTCTCCTCGGAGACCATCAACAAGGTCTGCGCCTCCGGGCTGCGCGCCACCGCGATCCTCGACCAGGCGATCCGCGCCGGCGACCTCGAGGTCGGCGTCGGGGGCGGGATGGAGTCGATGTCCCGCGCCCCCTACCTCCTCCCCGGTGCCCGCTTCGGCTTCCGCATGGGCGACGTCAAGGCGCTCGACGCGATGGTCCACGACGGCCTCACCAACCCCTTCTCCGGCAAGCAGATGTTCGTGGAGGCCACCGCGGTCGGCGACGAGCTCGAGCTCACCCGCGCCGACCTCGACCGCTGGGCCCTGCGCTCCCACGAGCTCGCCCTCAAGGCCACCGACGAGGGCCGCCTCCCCGAGGAGATCGTGTCCGTCACCGTCAAGGGGAAGAAAGCCGACACCGTCGTGGAGATCGACGAGGGGCCACGCCGCGACACCTCTCTGGAGAAGCTCGCCGCGCTCCCCGGCTTGGTCGGCAAGGAGGGCTCCCACACCGCGGGCAACTCCCCCGGCGTCAACGACGGCGGCGGCGCCCTCGTGGTCGCCTCCGAGGAGTGGGCCCGCGCCAACGGCAAGGAGGCCCTCGCCGAGATCCTCGCCCACGCCCAGAGCGGCGACGACTTCGCCTACCTCGCCCGCACCCCCGCCTCCGCCGCCGCCAAGGCTCTGGAGAAGGTGGGGCTGCAGCCCGGGGACATCGACGTCTGGGAGATCAACGAGGCCTTCGCATCAGTCACCCTCAACTCGATCCGCATGCTCGGCATCGACGAGGACCGCGTCAACGTCAACGGCGGCGCCGTTGCCCTTGGGCACCCGATCGGTGCCTCCGGCGCGCGCATCCTCGGCAGCCTCGTCCTGGAGCTACGCCGCCGCGGCGGCGGCCTCGGCTGCGCCGCGATCTGCTCCGGCGGCGGGCAGGGCGATGCGCTGATCGTGCGCGTCTGACGCTAGGTATGGGGGCGCTCCCTTCGGAGCCACAGCCGGGGTCGCGGGACACGATGTCCCGCGCCTACCCCCCTGGGCCGGAGCTCAGCCGCGCGGATGCGCCCCAAAAGAACCAAGACGGATCGCGCGCCGCGGCGTTCTTCGATCTCGATCGCACCCTGATGGCCGGCTCCTCCGGGATCTTCTTCGCCCGCGCCGCCTACGAGGCCGGGATGATCTCCCGGCGGCGGCTGCTCGGGGACCTCTACCAGAACCTCCGCTTTCGCCTGCACGGCTCCACCGACGATTGGGCCGACGCCGTGCGCCGGCGCGTTGGGGAGATGCTCGCCGGGGTCGCCGTGCGCGACCTGCAGCGCATGTCCCCCCGCGTGCTCGCCGGCGTGCTCCCCCGTCTGTATCCCCAGATGCTCGCTCGCGCCTATAGCCATCAGGACGCCGGGCGGCCCGTCTACATCGTCACCGCCGCCTCCCAGGAGATGGCCGACCTGCTCGCCCACGTGCTCGTCTTCGACGGCGGCATCGGCTCCCGCCTGGAGGTCCGCGACGGCCACTACACCGGCCGCGCCGACGGGCCCTTCAACTACCGCGAGGGCAAGGTCCTCTCCCTGCGCGAGCTCGCCGCGCGGGAGCGCATCGATCTCGCCGCCTCCTACGCCTACTCCGACTCCGAGTCCGATCTCCCCATGCTCCGCGCCGTCGGGTACCCCGTCGTCGTCAACCCCGACCCCGACCTCGCCCGCATCGCCGCCACCGAGGACTGGGAGGTCCTGCGCCTCGACCGCCTCGGGCGCCGTCTCAAGATCGCCGTCGCCCTCTCCGCCGGCGCCAGCCTCGCCGGGCTTGGAGGGGTCGTGCGGGGGCGTGCCAACGGGCGCGGCGGCGGGGGGCGTATCGACGGGGATTGCGCCGGGGGCCGGGCCGGCGGGCGCGTTGCGAGG
>DATMPY010000254.1:0-2798 GCA_035566955.1 Solirubrobacteraceae bacterium
CCTCGTCTCGGCGGGCAGCGGGGAGACGCTGTCGAACGGGGTCAAGCGGGCGCGGCTGGTGCTCGGCTTGCAGCAGGCGTCCGGCTGAGGGTGTGGGCGTTGTCGGTCTCGATGATCACGCGGCAGGGACGGGCTTTGAGCAGGTAGACGGCGGTGGGACCGATGCGCCGCTCGCCGGAGGGGGCGTGGAGGGTTGACCAGTAGATCACGTCGGAGTGCACGCGGCGGGCTTCCTCGACGAGGGCGGCGCCGGGGTTGCGGGTGCGGATCAGGCCGGTGTGAATCCTGATGCCGGCGCGGCGGGCCTGGATGCGGGCGCTCTCGAGCACGGAGCGGCCCTGGGCCTCCTCCTCCTCGAGGCCGGCCTCGAGCGAGAGCTGGGCGGGGACTGGAAGCACGAACACGGCGTAGAGCACGCCGCCCTCGCCGATCAGCTTGGCGGCGCTCGAGAGGGCGGTGGCGGAGACGTCCTCGCCGAAGATGGGCACGAGGGCGGTGCGGTAGCCGAGCTCCTGGAAATCGGGGGGCCGCTCGGCGCGGGGGATGCGGTAGGTGCTGCGCAGGTCGAGGCCCTGGCGGCGGCGGTAGATGACATAGCCAACCATGCCGGCTGCCATCCAGGGAATCCCGACGGTGCGGGCCTCGTTGTGGAGGGCCACGACGGCGCACCACGCGGCGAACGTGCCGATCCCCCCGAGGACCGCGGTGAGGGGGATCTGGGCGCCTTTGATGCGCACGTTCCAGGGCATCCGGTAGGGGCGCTCGCGGTCGGGGTCCTTGACGCGCAGGGCCACGACGGAGATGTGGGCGACGGTGAAGGAGAGCATCGCCCCGAATGAGTAGAGGTTGCCGAGCAGGGCGGTTTCCCCGGGGAGGATCAGCAGGCCGGCGAGGATCGAGAAGAACACGATGGTGAACCAGGGGGTGCGGTGGGTGGGGTGCAGCTGGGAGAAGATCCCGGGCAGCTGGCGGTGCTCGGCGAGCGACCAGGAGAGCCGGGAGATACCAATCAGGCCGGCGTTGGTGGCGATGAAGAGGATGGTCGCGGCGAGCACCCCCACGTAGTCCTTGGCGACGGGGAGCAGCGCGCCGTGCAGGCCGAGGCGCGAGATGATGCCCAGCACGGGGTCGTTTTCATAGGTGGTTCCGAGTTCGGTGGCGTAGAAGGCGGCGTGGTGGGCGACGGCGGGGTGAAAGACGACGGGCAGCGCGGAGAGGGCCACGACGGAGATGCCGGCGTAGACGCCGAGCACGGCGAACAGCACGAGGTTGACGGCCTTGGGGATGTCGTGGCCGGGGTCCTTGGCCTCCTCGGCCATGTTGGAGACGGTCTCGATGCCGGTGTAGGCGACCATGGCCACGGAGAAGGCGAAGATCAGGCGCGACCAGGTGGGGGCGGTCCCGAGGTGCACCTGGTCGACGAGCAGGGAGGGGTTCAGCACGAGCACGATGCCGAGCCCGACGAGCAGCACCTGGGTGCAGAGGTCGGCCACGGCGAGGAACAGATTGAGTTTGGCCGACTCCCCGAGGCCGCGTATGTTGAGGGCGGCGAGCAGCACGATCGTGACGAGCCCGCCGATGATGTCGCCGGGATTGTGGGTGAGGCTGGGAAAGAAGGCGCCGAGGTAGTGGGGTACGAAGAAGGCGGAGATGGCGATGGTGATGATGTAGTCGAGGCTCAGGGCCCAGCCGGCGAAGAAGGAGACGACGTCGTTGAAGGCGTGGCGCGCAAACGAGGAGGAGCCGCCGGCTTCGGGGAACATGGCGGCGCCCTCGGCGTAGGTCTTGGCGGTGAGCACGAACAGCCCGCCGGCGAACATGAACACGACGGGGGTGAGCCCCAGCGCGTAGCCCGCCACGAGCCCCAGGGCGTAGTAGATCGAGGAGCCGACGTTCCCGTAGGCGGTGGCGAACAGGCCGGGAACCCCGACCGACCGTCGCAGCCCGTGCTCGCTGAGGCGTGCCATCAGCTGTGAGCGTATACGTGGGAGCTTTGAGATCGTCCGCGCAGCGGGGTTGAGGACCCCTGGTGCGGGGCGCGGGGCTTCCGTGCCCCGCGACGACGGCGGTGCAAGTTCCCATTCATGCCCTCCACATGAGCAGGAACCGGGCTTATGATTCCGACGGCCAGGGACCCGACACGAACTCCCGGCATCAACGTCATGGACAAGACACGCCGCGGAAATTACGACTCGGGTGAGGACTTCGTCCTCGAATACGGGGAGCTGCGCTTCACCTTCAACGAGGAGGACTTCAGGGAGCGCTGCGAGCAGGCGGCGCTGAAGCTGGGGTTCGTGGGGGGCCGCTTGGGGGAGGATGAGCTGGAAGACCTGGTGAATCTGGCGGTCAACGGCGAGATCCTCGACCCGGCGTCGGCGCTGGGGGAGCACGTGAACGACTGCTGGGCAGAGCTGGTGGGCCCGGCGGAGCGCTCGCTGGTGCACTGGCTGCGCCGCCTGGTGTTCCGCGGGGCGTGGCTGGACCAGCGGGTCAACGAGGGGGAGCTGGAGGTGGCGTTCGTGGAGGAGACGTGCAGCTTCGTGTACGTGCAGCCGACCGACCCACGCTCGAGGGGCGGCGGCTCGCCGATCGAGCTCTCACCCGAGCCCTCGTGGGGCCGGGTCGCATACCGACGCTAAGACCCGCCTGCGCTCGGCAACGCCGAACCACCACAACGCCGACCCACCGGCACCCGGCACTCGCTGCTACCCCGCACCCGGCGGCACTCGCCGGTACCCGGGCACTCGGCGGCACTCGCTGGCACCCGACACTTGCTGGCACCCGACACCCGCCGACAC
>DATMPY010000255.1:0-18569 GCA_035566955.1 Solirubrobacteraceae bacterium
TGTTACTCACCCGTTCGCGGCTCTGCCCCAGGGCAAGCCCTGGTTCGTCGCTCCACTTGCATGTGTTAAGCACGCCGCCAGCGTTCGTCCTGAGCCAGGATCAAACTCTCCGTGAAGAACTTCACGAAAAGCTGTCATGGATGCCGATCAGCGCTTGCGCGAGGACCGGCGGGCCGGGGCCTATACACGTGGACCCCGAGCCATGACGGGGTGCTGCTTCCCTACTTGACTCAATTTGTCCCACCCCGGAGCACAGGCGCACATGGCGCCCCGCCCGGTGGCGGGTCGAACCTGGACGCACACCACGATCGAGGATCGATCGTCGGTGCGCATGCTGTTGAGTTTTCAAAGACCGTCGAGCCTCTTTGGGGAGGACTTCCCCGGAGAAGACCGATCCGGACCTGCGCCCGAGGGCGCGTTTTGGACCGGCCGAGCAGTATAGCGCGCGGACCCCGGGCGGTGCGGGCACGTGCCCACTCCGCCCGGCCTCGTCGTCCGAGCAGCTGTGCGGAGCATAGTACGGGCCACCCCGGACGGCAAGCCTCCGCCCGACGCGTGCGTACAACCATAGTCAGACGCTCGTCAAAAAATAGATACTCACTTCAAGCCCCACAGCCGGAGCCATTGTCCGCGGGGCCACCACACCAGAGGCGTCCACGATCGAGCAGCAGTTCGACAAGGAGCCATTGTCCGCGGGGCCACCCGGAGCCAGCCCACAGCTTGGCGACCTACTCGACAAGGAGCCGGCGGAAGCGGCGTTTGCCGACGCGCAGGACCTGCCCGTGGGCGAGCTCGGGGGGCACGTCGTACTGGCCGCTCTCCAGGGGGATGTCGCCGAGGGAGGCGGCGCCCTGGTCGATGAGACGACGGGCGTGCGCGCGGGAGAGACCGAACTCCTCGGCGATCACCGCGGGGAGGTGGAGGAGGCCGTCCTGGGAGTGGACGCGGGCCTCGGGGATCTCCCCGGGCTGGCGGCCTTCGACGAAGACGAGGTCGAACTCGCGCTCCGCGGCGGCGGCGTCCTCCTCGGAGTACAGCCACGAGACGATTCCGCGGGCGAGCTCGCGCTTGGCGTCGCGCGGCGAGGTGGGCGGGCTCCCATTGGGCGGCTCGCGCAGGAGAAGCAGGCGGTAGTAGTCCCCCATGAGCTGGTCGGGGATGCTCATGACCTTCCCGTAGATCTCCGCGGGAGGCTCGGCGATGCCGATGTGGTTGCCGAGGGACTTGGACATCTTGCGGGTGCCTTCGACCCCCACCAGGAGGGGCATGGTGAGGATGGCCTGCTGGGGCTGCCCGTAGGCGCGCTGGATGTCGCGGCCGAGGAGCAGGTTGAACTTCTGGTCGGTGCCCCCGAGCTCGAGGTCGGAGTGGACGGCGACCGAGTCATACCCCTGCAGCAGGGGGTAGAGGAGCTCGAGCATGGAGATGGGGGCACGGGCGGAGTAGCGCTGGGCGAAGTCGTCGCGCTCGAGCAGCTGAGCGACGGTGGTGGTGCCGACGAGCCGCAAGAGGTCGGCCATGGGCATGTCGAGCCACTCGCCGTTGTTGCGGACCTCCAGGCGGGCGGGGTCGGGGTCGAGGATGCGCAGGGCCTGGGCGCGGAACGTGGCGGCATTCTCCTCGATCTGCTGGGCGGAGAGCATGGGCCGCAGGGTGGAGCGCCCCGAGGGGTCCCCGACGCGGGCGGTGTAGTCGCCGACGATCAGCACCACGAGGTGCCCAGCGTCCTGGAGCTCGCGGAGCTTGCGCAGAACGACGGCGTGGCCAAGGTGGATATCGGGGGCGGTGGGGTCGATGCCGAGCTTCACGCGCAGGGGCCGTCCGGCGGCGCGGGCCTCGGCGAGCTTGGCCTCGAGCGCGCCCGCGGGGAGGCAGTCGACAGAATTTTTGATGAGACGGGCGGCAAGCCGCCCGGGAGGATCGGCGTTCGCTGGCCGAAACGGGGATGCTGGTCGATTCGGGGATGCGAGCGCAGCGAGTGTCTCCCGAATCGGTCGGAGGCGAGCGTCTCCCGGCTGCGGTCCGGACCCGGCGGCGTGGCCAGCCGGCCCGCTGGCCGATTCGGGGATGCGAGCGTGGCAAGTGTCTCCCGAACCCGTCGGCCGGTCGGGTGACCATTCGGCGGTCAGCTCGGAAGGCTCGGCGCTCGCAGCGCCGGCCGCGCTTCGATCGATCGGGGCGACGTGGCCGGAAGCCTCCACGGCCCTCTGTGTAGGCAACGGGGGCCGGTGACCGTCCGCAGATACCCCACCTCGATCCCCCCTGTCATGCCGCGCGGCCCCCTTCGCGGCGCCACCGTCGGGCACGGCGGCGGACGCGGGGGCGTTCTGATCGGGGGGGCTCGCCATCGGCGGGCCAATGCTAAACTCTCGCCCCCGTTGGAGTCCGCAACCCTGCCAGGCGCAGGCCTCCCCGCAGGCCCGGCGCCCCCCGCGGAGCCCCGCAGGCGGGCGCGCCTGAAGAAGCTTCGATTCCTGCTCATCTTCCTCGCGCTGGGGCTGCTTGGAGTGGTGTCGTTCGTGTTCGGCATGTTCATGGCCGTCGCCTCGGACCTGCCGCAGCTGGAAGCGAAGTTCCGCCAGGACAACGCCCGCAACTCGGTGCTCCTGGACGACCGGGGCAAGCAGATCGGGATGCTGAGCGAGCGCGACCAGGTGCTGGTGACCCAGCAGCAGATCCCCCCGATCGTGCGCGACGCGGTGATCTCGATCGAGGACAAGCGGTTCATGACCAACAGCGGGATCGACCTGCGCTCGCTGACGCGGGCGTTCGTGACCGACGTGCTGCACCAGGGCGCGGTGCAGGGCGCGTCCACGATCGAGCAGCAGTTCGTCAAGAACGCCCTGGGGCAGCAGGCCCACCGCACGATCCTCGAGAAGCTGCGCGAGGCGGCCCTGGCGTTCCACCTGGCCCACCACTGGTCGAAGCTGAAGATCCTCACGGAGTATTTGAACACCATCTACTTCGGCAACGGGGCCTATGGGATCGAGGCGGCGGCGCAGACGTATTTCGGCCAGGAAGTCAACCACCGCGGCTGCGGCCTGCCGGGGGAACCGCTGTGCGTGCAGGAGCTCGAGCCGTGGGAGGCCGCACTGCTCGCGGGGATCATCCAGTCGCCCACCCAGTACAACCCGGTGACCGACCTCGCGGCAGCGCGGGCGCGGCGCAACGTGGTTCTTGGGCAGATGTACCAGCAGGGCTACCTGAACCGCAGGGAGTACGAAGAAAGCACGATCCAGGCGCTGCCCGCCCCCCAGGACATCGCTCCCCCCCTGCAGCCGCTGGTGGACGGGATCGACACGGGCTACTTCGACAACTGGGTGGGCCAGCAGGTGGTCGACCGCTACGGGGCCGAGCGCGCCTACTACGGGGGCCTGAAGATCCGCACCACCCTCGACCTCGGCCTGCAGCGCGCGGCGGAACGGGCGGTGGCAGGCTACCTGCCCGGCCCGGAAGGCCCAACCGCGGCATTGGTGGCGATCGAAAGCTCGACGGGCAAGGTGCGGGCGATGGTGGGCGGCCGGGGCTACGACGAAAGCCCGTTCAACCTCGCCACCGAGGGTGAGCGCCAGCCGGGCTCCTCCTTCAAGGCGTTCGACCTGGCGGCGGCCCTGGAGGACGGGATCTCCCCGAACTCGGTGTGGAGCTCGAGGGTGAAGACCTTCAAGGTTCCCCACAGCTCGGAAGCGTTCGTGGTGCACAACGACGAAAACGCCTACGCCGGCTCAGACACGCTGACGGGGGCGACGGCCTACTCGGACAACTCGATCTACGCCGAAGTGGGCCTCAAGGTGGGGACCCACCGGATCGCGGCGCTGGCGCGGCGAATGGGGATCACGACCCCGATCTCCACCAACCCCGCGATGACGATCGGGGGCCTGAAGACGGGGGTCACCCCATTGGACATGGCCCACGCGTATGAGACGATCGCCCACGGGGGGCAGCGGGTGAGCGGCACGCTGAGCGAACCGGGGGCCCCGGTGGGAATCGAAGCGGTGCAGAACGGCTCACACGAACAGGTCGACCGCACCTCCCTGCACCAGGTGCTGCCCGGAGGGGTGGCGAGCACGGAGACGGAAATGCTCGAGACGGTGCTCGCGTACGGCACCGCGCGCTCGGCGGCGCTGGGCCAGTTCGCGGCGGGCAAGACGGGCACCACCTCCAACTACGGAGACGCGTGGTTCGTGGGTTGGGACCACCGCTACACGGTGGCGGTGTGGGTGGGCTTCCCCAACAGCCTGGTGCCGATGCTCACCGAGTTCAACGGGGGCCCCGTGCTGGGGGGCACGTTCCCGGCGCTGATCTGGCACAGCTTCATGGTCTCCGCGATGCAGGTGGAAAAGGAACGCACCGAAGAAGAAAGCGCCAAGCGCGCTGCCGCGGCAGCAGCCCGTGCCGCCCGCGCCGGCGGGGGCCAGACCACCACGAGCACCGGGGAAGCCAGCGGAGCCCTGGAAGGCGCCGCCACTGCCCCCTCCCCAACACCCGCGGAAGCGACTCCCCGGGCGGGCGGGTCCACGAAGAACGGGGCCAAGGAACCGCCGAGCAACGCCCCCGCGAGTCCCGAAAAACACGGGGAAGGCGCCCAGCCGCAGGCCCAGCAGAGCCCCCAGCCGGGGTCCCCCTCCCCCGCGACGCCGGCTCCGGCGGCGCCGGCCCCCGCGGGTGGAGCGCCAAACCAGGCCCCCGCCACGCCGGAAACACCGGCGTCGCAGGGCAACAGCGGCGGCACGAGCGCACCCACCGGCGGCGCCAGCCCCGGCGGCTGAGCCCCCGCTACGGGAACACGACACCCACGAGATGTGCCGCCCAAACCCGCCGCACTACCCCGCGAGGCGTAAGCACCACCTCCGGGCCACAGCCCCGGCGGGGTGGGACGCCAAACCAGGCCCCGCCACGCCGGAAACACCGGCGTCGCAGGGCAACAGCGGCGGCACGAGCGCACCCACTGGCGGCGCCCGCCCCGGCAGGCTGAGCCCCACAACGCGCGGGTGCACCCCGACAGACGCCCACCCCACTCCGGGCGGGTGTACGCGGTGGACGACAACCCACAACGCGCACGTGCACCCCGACAGGTGCCCACCCCGGTCGGCTCCCGCCGGCACCACGCCCGGCTCCGCACAACGCGGCCCTCTCCAAATCCAAACCCTTCCAAACCCGGGCGGAAGGAGTCCCCTCGGTCCCCTACCGCGGCCGCGGCCTCGACACGTGGGGGTTCCCGGCCACGCAGAAGCGCCAGGGCAGGTCGACCGCCTTGGCGATCCCCACGCGGGGGCCGCTGAGGATCTCGGGCTCCCGAGCGAGCCAGGACTCGCGCGGAGGGTGGATCGCCACGGGCCCCCGGGTGAGGTCGCTGTCGTTGTGCAGCAACTCCACCCCCAGCGCCACCGTGAGCTTGCCCGGGCCCGAGCACAGCTCCTCCCGGCCGTGCACCCCACGGCGCTCGCGCATCCCCGCGATTCCCCGCAGGGGCTCCAGGGCGCGGATCAGCACGGCCGCCCCCACCCCGGGCTCCTCGCAGACGGCGTTCAGCAGAGCGTGGATGCCGTAGGAGCGGTACACGTACGCCCGCCCGGGTGCCCCGAAGAGGACGCCCGTGCGGGGGGTGAGCCCCACGAACGCGTGGCAGGCGGGCTCGCGCTCGTGGTAGGCCTCGGTCTCCACGATCACCCCCGCCGCGGCGCGATGGGAGACCACACAGCCGATCAGATCGCGCGCCACCTCCAGCACGGGGCGCGCGTAGAACTCCGCCGCCAGCGCACCCCGCGCAGGGGCACGGGGGCGGCGGACGGCAAAACCGGGAGTGGCTGTGCGGGCCCCCGCCACCTCACTCCCAGGGCTCCGCGGAGACCGCCGCGGGAGGGTGGGCGTGCACACCGCGCGCGAGCTCCAGCTGCTCGCGCACCCTCCCGAGCGATGTGCCACCCTCGGATACCTTGCTCTCGAGCCACGAGCTCTGGCGCAGCGCCGCACGGTACTCCTCCACGTGCTCCCCCAGCACCGAGCTGTGCTCTCCGAGCTCCGCGGGGGTGAGCTCGGAGAGGCGCCGGCCGCTGTCCAGGGCGCGGCGCACCAGGCCCGCCACAGCGCCATGGGCCTCGCGGAAGGGCACACCGTGGCGTACCAGCATGTCCGCGATGTCGGTGGCCCCCAGCAACTCGTCCGCGGCGGCGGCCGCCATGCGCTCCTGGGAGAAGCGCACCCCCTCGATCATCCCCCGGGCCGCCGCGAGGGTGAGCTCCAGCGTGTCCACCGTGTCGAACAGGTGCTCCTTGTCCTCCTGCATGTCCTTGCTGTAGGTGAGCGGCAGCGCATGCAGCACCCCGTGCAGGGCGCTCAGGTGCCCGAGGATGCGGGGCGCCTTGGCGCGCAGCAGCTCAGCGGCGTCGGGGTTCTTCTTCTGGGGCATGATCGAGGAGCCCGCCGACCACGCGTCGGGGAGCTTGCAGAAGCCCACCTCCTCGCTCGACCACAGCACCAGCTCCGCCCCCAGACGGGAGAGGTGAGTGGCACAGGTGGCAGCGGCGTTCAGGTAGTCCAGCGCGAAGTCCCGGTTGGAGACCGCGTCGATCGAATTGGGGACCACGTCGTGGAACCCCAGCTGGCGGGCCACCACGCGCCGGTCGGTGTCGAAGCTCACCCCCGCCAGGGCCCCCGCGCCGAGCGGCAGGCGCCCGGCCTGCTCGAGCACGAACGCGAAGCGCTCGCGGTCGCGGGCGAGCATCCAGAAGTAGGCGAGCAGGTGGTGGCCGAGGTACACGGGCTGGGCGCGCTGCAGGTGGGTGTAGCCGGGCAGCGGCCAGTCGACATGCTCCTCCGCGCGCGCCAGCAGCGCGCCCATCAGCGCACTCACCGAGTCGTGCGCCGCGCGGGCGCTCGCCAGCACGAACATCGCCAGGTCGGTCGCCACCTGGTCGTTGCGCGAGCGCGCGGTGTGCAACTTGCCCCCCACCGGCCCCGCGAGCTCAATCAGGCGCCGCTCGACGGCCATATGGATGTCTTCGTCGCTCTCGTGGAACTCGAACATCCCCAGCGCCAGCTCCGCCTCGACCTCTTCGAGGCCGTCGATCAGGTTGTTGCGGTCCGCCATCGAGATGATCCCACGCTCGGCCAGCATCCACGCGTGCGCCCGCGACTGCTCGAGATCCTGGGGCCAGAGCCGCCGGTCAAAGCTCAGCGAGGCGTTCAGGCGCCTGAAGTCGGGGTGCTGGGGCTCGCGGAAGCGGGACATGGCGGCAGGGCAACTCGGGGAACTCGCTGGACAGTAGCGGAGATCGCCGCCCGGGGTCCCGCCCTTCGAGCTGCCCGAAGCAGCTCACAGGACGGGACGACCGGATCTCGGGAAAGCCAGGGATTTTAGACCGGGAGAGAGCAGTTTTTACGCATCAGACTTTCAACCGTTCCGATACTCTCAAGAACTGGGATGCCGTATACACCTGCCGACGAACAGCTGGAAACACCACCTGCGCGGGTGAACAGGCTGCGCAATAATCGGCACGTGTCGGAGGTTCTCGAAGATCCCCAGTTCGCATCCCCCCCCGGGCTGCCGCGGGGCCCCCACTCGCTCACGCGCGAGCAGGTGGCGTCCAACCAGCGGGTGCGCCTGCTGGAGGGGATGATCGACGCGATCGGCGAGAAGGGCTACGCGGCGTGCACCGTCTCCGACGTGATCAAACGCGCGGGGGTCTCGCGCAAGGCGTTCTACGAACACTTCGCCAACAAGGAGGAGTGCTTCCTGGCGACCTACGACTCGATCGCGGCGAATGGCAGACGCGGGGTGGCCGACGCCTTCCGCCGCGCCCAGGGCCTGCCGGACAGCGTGGAGGGCGCCCTGGACGAGCTCTTCGACCTAGCACTCGCCCGCCCGGATGCGCTGCGGGTGCTGATGATCGAGATCGGAGCAGCCGGCCCCGCGGGAATCGGCCGCCGCGAACAGCTGATGGCGGGCTTCGAGGAGTTCCTCCGCGAAAACCTCGGCCTGCCGCCCGGGCCGGGGCCGATCCCCAACCCCGTCCTGCGCGGCGTGGTGGGGGGCCTGGCGCACGTGCTCTACGCCCATCTGCGCCGGGGGGAGCGCACGCAGCTGCGCAAGCGCCTGCCGGACCTCGTGAAGTGGGCGACCTCCTACTGGCCGGCCCCCCCGTCGATCATGACGCTGGTGGACCCCACCCCGCGGGAGCTCTGCCTGGATCTGGCCGGAGGCCGCGCCCCAGGCTCGCTCTCGCTGGGCGCCGCCTCCAGCCGCCGGCGGCGGCTGCCGCGGGGGGAGAACGGGACCTCGCGCAGCTTCGTGGTGCACAGCCAGCGCGAGCGGATCCTGGACGCGGTCACCAACCTCACCGCGCGCAAGGGCTACGCGGCGCTGACCGTGGAGGGAATCGCGGCGGAGGCCGCGGTGTCGCTGCAGGCGTTCTACGAACACTTCAAAGACAAGGAGGACGCCTTCCTCGTGGCGTACGAGATCGGCCACGACAAAGCGCTCGCCCTGGTCGAGCAGGCCTACGCCGCCGAGGAGGACTGGCGCTACGGTGTGCGCGCCGGCCTGTCGGCGCTGTTCCGCTTCCTGGCGGGCGAGCCCTCGTTCGCGCACATGGCACTGATCGACGTGCTGGCCGCCACCGAGCGGAGTTCCACGCGGGCCTTCAAAGGGGCGAGCTCCTACACGCTGATGCTGCTCCCGGGCCTCGACCAGTCCGCCAACGGGACCCGCCCCCCGAATGTGACGGTGGAGGCGATCGCCGGGGGCCTGTTCGAGCTGTGCCTGCACCACGCGCTGCAGGACCGCATGCGAGAGCTCCCGGTGATGACCCCCAGGGCGACATACTTCGCGCTGGCCCCGTTCATCGGGGCGGACACCGCCGGCGAGATCGCCACGGCGCCACCGCGCTGAGCGGGGGCCCGCGCCGGGCGGGGAGACGCACGAAGCGCCGACCGTAGGAGTCCCCGGCGGGGACCGCACGAGGCGCCACTGCGCTGAGCGGCTCAGCGAGGGCCCCTCCGAAGCTCGCGGGAAGTCTTTTTGCGGGAGGTCGCCGAGCACTGAGCACTCGGGGGAAGCGGGCAACACGGCTGCACACGGACCCGATGTAGCCGGCGCCGGGGCGTCTCTAACCTGAGAAGACGAGCACCCCGGCACCGGCCGACCAACCCTTGGCGGCCAAGGGCCATCAAGGTGTGACCAGATTACCCGCATACCCACTTGAGCAGACACTCTTGGGGGCGCCCCCCATACGGGCGCCCGGCTTTGCGGAGGGGTCTGTTTCTCACTAGCGGCCCTCGATCGCTGCCGCGATCGGCCCCGAGCCGCGCGCGCGAAGTCGGAAACAAATACCTGTAAATTCTTGACATCGAGGTACGAACCTGACACGCTCGTGGTGCACCACCACCGGCCAGGTCGCGGTCGGCACCAGACGTCGGCACCGCACGTCTCCAACCTGAGATAGACGAGCGCCCGGTCCCGGCGGATCAACCCACAAGGCATCGAGGACCGCATGAAGCAGAGCATCGGGTTCGTGGGACGCCTCCCCCGCGAACCGGGCCGCCCATTCGTGGCGGGAACCCTACCCCCGATGGCTCCCACGCCGCCCCCGACGCCTTGGCCAGTTCGCGGACGCCGCTGTTCCGATCTCCTCAGTGTCGCCCGCGATGGGCCCCGAGCCGCGCCCTGCCGGTCCGCGCGCTCGGGCAACACCCGGGGGCGCCGGGCGTGGCTACACCCCCCGGCGCCCCCCTGCTCCCCTAGGAGGCCGGGGGGTCACCGGCGCGGGCGTGGTTGGTGACGCGCGCCCGGTACGTTGCGTTACGCCGAAGCCCCGCCCCAAGGGCCTCACGAGACTCGGTCGCGGGGTGCTGTTTCCGACTCGGGGAGCCGATGTTCCCCGCGCGGAACATCGCAAGATGCAGGGTAAATGCGGCCGTCGCCCCCAACCGAGGGCGCGTTCGGATGGTCGAGGCGATGGAAAAGCATTGACATGCGGAGTCGAAAGAGCAATACTGCCAACCATCTCCATACGCCGGCCCGATGTGAGATGTGGAACCGGCGGGAGATCGAAGAGGAGCGTCACACCGCCGTTGCCAGGAGGAGCGGCGCTCCATCCGTGCACCCATAGCCTCAGCGTTCACCGGGGGGCGAAAGGAGATCGAGTCTCACCCTTATAGTACGACCGATCCTGCTGGCGCCGGCGGCGGTTCTTGTCGCCGGCGCGGCGGTCTCTCCATGGGTTCACACCGGAGGGGCTGGCTGGGCAACCTTACACACAAACTCGAAGACGCAGGCAATGCGAAGTCACAGTGAAACAGTGAGGCATCATCGGAGCCCACCGGACCCGGCGCGATCATCAGGCCGGGTGGCACCCACATGCGAAACGGCGCGCAGGTGAGCCACACAACCAAGATCTCGGTCACCGGCCCGCGCACCCGCGCGCAGCGAGTGCGCCACGGCCAGGGCGGCCGCGCGGGGAGGTCGCGCCGCACGGCCTAAACCACCGGTACCACCAAGCTCTGCTGGCGCCACCCTCTCTACCTTTCCGGTGCGCCCGCGGAGAGCACCACGCGCTACCTCCTCTCAGCGCGCGTGTGCGAGGGACGTGGAGCGCACCGAGCCCAAATCCAGCTCGGTGCGCTCCGCAGACCCCTACGCCACGAGGCGCCCGGGTTCCACCTCCCAGACGACTCACCTTGGCCGAGGCCCGCTGTGCTGCCCGGGTGCCACGCTCCCGAGACGGGGACCGCCTTGCCTTGGGGGCTTTTCTCAGGGGCTGGGGCCCTCGAGAACCTCCCCGTGGAGCCGGTGGGGGCGCCAGCTCCGTGCACACGGCGCCCCCTCCCGGCGTATCCGAATGCGTGGAGAGGAGGTCACGCCTCGGGTTCGCCCAGAACCAAACATGATCTTACAGAACCGTCGAGAGGAGTAAAAGGGCCGGTCTCTAGGTCACAGTGGGGGGTTAACTAGTAGAAAAATGTTTCCGAGTCATCGCCCTGGAGAGGGTCTGGCGTGCGCCTGGAGGCAACGGGTGCCGGAAAACGACCCTTGGGGTGCCCATCCGGAAGGTGCCCTGGGGTCGCGCCACGGTGCTGCTCGCCGCGCCGCGTGGCGACCACGCGGGCGGCCAAACGGGCGGCCGGCTCCAGTGTGGGCCTCAAAACCCCCGCAGAGAGCGATGTTTGGCTATCATAGCGGTGCCCAGCCGGCCTCGGCCGGTGAGGGTTGGTCACTGGCGCCGGGGCGCTCGTCTTCAAACGCAGAGACGCCCCGGCGCCGGGTTTTGTTCGTGGGCGAACACACCCTTGCTACCACTATGGAAGCGGCTCGTCAAGCGGGGTCGCGGAGGCCGGCGTGGGCACCCGCCAGCACCATAGGTTCGTGGTCACCGCACAGAGCCCTACCGAAAGGGCCACGTGGCCTGTGGAACCCCTATAGAGCGCCGTACGGCGTCTGAAAGCCGGCGGGGGCGCCGGTCCCTGGGTGTGACCGACGCCCCCGCTCAGCGCTTCCGAATGCGTGGAGAGGAGGTCACGCTATCGGAGTCTCCACGAGCGCCTGGGAAGGTCGGTAGGGCGCCCGAGAGCCTGTGTAAGCCTTCCCCTACTTCTTCTTCTTGCTCCCTTTCTTCTTGGCCTTGTGCTTGATCTTCTTCGGGCAGTCGGTCACGGCGATCTTGGTCTTCTGGTGGATCACCATGCCGTTCTGGGCGACGAATTCGGTGGGCAGCGCGAGCGTGCCCTTGCAGAGGTTCCCATTGGCTGCGAGCGCCGAGTCGGGGCCCTCTGGGAGCGTCAGTTCGAAGCTCGAGACAGGAACGTCGGGCACCCTGCCGAAGGTGGAGCTCGTGATGTCCTTTTGGAAATGAACGTTTCGCCACGCAGATCGACGATCACACCGTCGCCCTGGAGCACGACGACCAGTTCCGGGAACTTCGCGCCACCGTGGGAGACGAAGTACGCCGGGCCGCTCAGTGGAACTGGCAGCACCGGCGTCTTCGCCATTGCCTCGCCAACCCTGGCAGCGGCGGAGCAGCTCGCGGGATTTTCCGCGAACGTCTTTTCCGTGCACGCCTTCTGCAGCGTGGTCAGGCGTGCGGGAAGCTTCTTGGGCAGTTCGACCTTGACCTTCGCGATGTTCGCCTCGGAGCCGACGGGCGCGTTGGGGTAGGTCACCTTCGCCGTGAGACTCGCGCCGTCTATCCGGGAGGTCTTGCCGGAGGTGGAGACCGCGAACCCCGGTTTGAAGGTCAGCAACGCACAGTTCACCGCCTGGAATGGGCTCGATACCGCCGCGGTTGCCCCCTGGGCTCCTGTGACGGTGCCCCTAACCGCCAACGGTTCGCAGTCAGTCGGGGCGAAGATGAACCCCGGCCGATCCACTGTCACGTTGATCGTTTTCAGCCGCAACGGCACCCCGTCCTTGATCTGAGGAAGCGGACCGCTTGCCACCGTGATCGCCGCGGTCTGCGGGTCGACGGTGATGGTCGAACGGACCACTTCGTTACCGAAGTCGAATGGTCCCGCTTTCGTCGGCACCACGATCGAGAGCCCAAAGGGCGCGCCGTTGTACGGGCCGGTCAGGTATGCCTGTCCGGTGAGCCACAGCGGCTGTGGGCCCGAGCCCGCAGCGACCGTGACCGAGCCGATCCTGCTTTCCTGCGAGCACTTTCCTTCCCGGGCCTGTGGTTCGCCGCAGAGCGGCACCGAGGAGAGATCGCCAAGCAGACCAGGCGGCATCTTGACGGTCAGCCCGCCGATGTCCTGTTCACCGTCGTGGCGGGTGAGCGTCAGCACGAACGGGCTGAAGCCCCCGGCCTTCGGGCTAACCGTCCCCGCGTCCAGGACGGGCGCAAATAGCATCGTCGGACTCGTGCAACCCGTCACCACGAAGGACGAGAACGGCGTCGCTTCGGGCGCGTCCGGAAAGCTCCAAGGCGTCAGGTCCGTTGTGGTCGTCGCTTCTCCGCAGGCCTGTGGGTTCGACAGCGTCGCGCGTGGACCCCCGGTGAACTGGGTTTCGAGCTTGCTGAACGGCAACTGGGGATCTTCGGCGAACGTCGTAGTGATCTGTCCGGTCACCGGGTTTGGTTCCACGGTGCCCGGCAACTTGATCATCACGCCTTCCCCTGCCAGCGTCAAGAACACCTTGAACGGCAGTCCCCCGATGGAGCCAGATTCCGGGCCTGCCAGGTAGATACCGCCGTGCAGCTGGCCGAACAGCGCCGGCGTGGTCAGCGTCGCTTCGCCGAGCTTCGAGGCGGGGGGACAGGCGGGAGGAGAACTTGAGCCGACCCCAATCTGCGCTTCGCTGCACGACTGCAGGCCATCCGCCGCGCCAGGGGAGAGGGCGACCCCGTTGGGAAGCTTGATCACCGCCTTGCGCATAGTGGCAGTTGCGAGACCCAACGGGTCTTCGTTCTGCGATAGCCCCAAGTCCACCGTGTATTGCGACGGGAAATCTGCCTGTGTGAACGTCGGAATAACCGAAATCGCCGGCTTGAACGAAACGCAAAGACCCTGAAGCCGACCTATCTGAAACCTTACTGAGTTCTGAGAACCGGGTGGGGCTGACATGCTGCAGCCCCACCCGGGCCATATCCTTTCCTAGGGCGTTCTCCCAGGCTTATATGTTATTTATTACGAAACTGGAATGCGCGCTCTTTTACGCCTTTCTGTTTGTCGGTACCTGTCACTTCACCTGATTCTTCTCCTCCGATCGAGCATTTTGCTTTTTTGGTTTTACCATCGAATTTGCCTATCACTTCACCTGTAGATTCTACATTTTCCAAACCCGCGCTCCCTTCTGCTTCGCACGTATCTTTTACTATACCACCGCATGTAACCTGCCAACCAGGTGTCCCCGCACCACTATTTTTGACGGCATCTCTAATTTCGCCACCGGTTTCTTCTCTCAATTCAGTCTTCCACGGAAGATGCACAGCTTTAGTATTTGGAGTTGGGCATTCACCTTCGATCACGACACATTTAGTAGCTTCAATTTTAGTGACTTCGTCTTCACTTTCCGGGCCGACTGTCCCCGCATCGGTGCCCGTGCATTCCAGCGTCACCGGTTTGCCTTTACCAAGACCATTTCTATCAGATAATTTCAATATATCACTAGAAGTAACTTCTTGTTTTTCTGCCATTTGGATCCATTCCCATCCGCCGCCTGCTTTTGCTTTTGTACAGAGATTATTTTCCCAGCTGCCAAATCCTGCACCTACTTCTTTGCACGTCCACCATGTCGGTTTTGCCGAAGCGGTAGCCGACACCGCCATGCTCACCGCGAACATCGCCATGAGACAGAGTCCCGCGATTTTTATATGCTTCATGTCGTACTGCTCCTTTTCTGAGAATTGATCAGCCGCACTCCGCGGCGCCCGTCTTCAAACGCAAAGACGCCACGGTATCGGCCATGTCTATGTCTCCTTCACAGCCTGTGCTCTAACCCCGGTCGCCTACCGAGCCGAAGTTCGATTCGAGGTTGCGCGAGCTACTCTACAGCATGTCAATAGTCTGAGAAGGAATTGTTTCTCACTAATTTTAGCCCTGTCCAAATCACAGGAAAATGTTTCCGATTTGACGGCGTCGCCTGAGACAGCCTGGTCCTGGGACAGATCGATGTCGCGCTCCTGCCCGCGTGAAGCTGAGCAAGTGTCAAGGCCGATTGAGAATTGACCCTGTAGCACCCGGTTGAGAATTGACCCCCCTGCGGTGGCTGCTTGCGTAGCCGAGCCGTAGGCGAGGTGGAGCGAGTAGTCGCCGGTGCGAGCTCGGGCGGGGGGGTCAGTCGGTGGGTGGGGTGGCGGGCCGGGCCGAGGTCGTGATTCTTGAGGCGGTAGCTGTCGCCCTTGAGGGAGAGGATCTCGGCGTGGTGGATGAGCCGGTCGATCATGGCTGCGGCGGTGGCGTCGTCGCCGAAGATCTCGCCCCACGCGCTGAACGGCTTGTTGGAGGTGACGATCAGGCTGGCGCGCTCGTAGCGGCGGGAGACGAGCATGAACATCAGGTTCGCGGCCTGCGGGTCGAAAGGGATGTAGCCCACCTCGTCACAGACCAGCAGCGGGTAGCGCTCGAGGCGACGGAGCTCGTCCTCGAGGTGGCCTTGGCGTTGTGCGTCGGCGAGCAGGGCGACCCACTCGGTCGCGGTGCGGAACAGCACACGCTGCCCGGCGAGGCATGCGCGGATTGCGAGCGCGATCGCCAAGTGGGTCTTGCCGGTGCCGGGTGGCCCGAGGAGGATCACGTTCTCGCGGGCGTGCAGGAAGTCGAGCTGGCCGAGATGCTCGATCACTTGTTTTTTGATCGAGCGTTGGAAGGTGAAGTCGAACTCCTCGAGCGTCTTACGGGCAGGGAATCTTGCGGCTTTGATCCGCAGCTCGCCGCCGGAGGCGTCCCTGGAGGCGATCTCGGTGGACAGCAGCGCTTCGGTGAACCGCTCATAGCTCCACTCCTCTGAGCGTGCACGCTCGCAGAGCTTCGTCATTGCGGGCGGCCGCCGGAGCCTTCATCGCCCGGAACAGGTGCGTGAGCTCAGCGGTGGCGCTCACGCGATCAACCGGTCATGGACGGCGAGCGGACGCTGCTCGACGAGTGGCTCGCTCTCGCTCTCGCGGTCCTCCTCGCCGTGGCGCTCCCTGAGCGCCCGCGCGTGCTCCAGAGCGGTGATCGTGCGGTTCTTAGCGAAGCTACGCTCATGTGAGCAAGCCAGCTCCCCCGTGTCGAGGGCCACCGCTGTGACCTGTCGCTGGGAAACTCGAACCTCCACCCGCCGTCCCACGAGGCAGGGATCGAGCGAGTAGTCGTTGGTGTCGAGGCGAACGTGCGGATCTGGTGGCACCCTGATGACCCAGCGGCGGTCGACGTTGGGCCCGCGCTCGGGCAGCTCACGCATCACCTGGCGCTCCTCGGTGAGCCGGTCGATCGGCCGCGCGCGGAGCGTCTTGTGGGTGCGCGCGTTGGCCTTCTCGAACCACGCGTCGAGCTGCAGCAGAAAGTCCAGATGGTTGGCGAAGTGCCGGCCAGGCTCGAAGTTGCTCTCCATATACCCCTGCAAACGCTCGACCGCGCCCTTCGCCTGCGGGTCAGCAGGCGCGCAGAAGTACCAGTCAATCTTCAGCTGGCCACAGAACCCGGCATAGACGGCGGTAGGGCGCCCGCGGCCGGCGTGCACGCACCCCTCGCGATCCCAGACCATCAGCCGTGGCAGCCCGCCGATCGACCACAAACAGCGGCCCATGCCCCACAGCACGTCCGGTGCTTCCTTGGAGAAGATCAGCGCGCCGGCGCCAGCCCGCGAATACCCGAGACAGCAGACGACGACCCACGCCCGCCGCGCTTGCCCGTGACCGACCGGCACCGGCTTGGAGGTCTCCCACAGATCCCACTGGCAGATCTCCCCCGGCTGATAGACGGTCCGCTGATGGGTACGTGTGCGCTTGAACAGCGGACGCACCTCCCGTAGATAGTCATCGACGATCGACTTGCCGCCATCGAACCCGAGCGGCTCAATCAGCTCACGCACCCTGACCCCAGGCAGCGTCGGCTCGCCGCGCAACAGCTCGTGGATCTCTTCCTTGAACGGGTCGAGCTTCGACGGGCGCTCAGGACAACGAAACCCCGGCGGAGCCTCCGAGCGCAACGCCGAGCGAATCGTGTTGCGCGCCAAACCCGTGCGGCGCATCAGCTCCTTGATCGAGACCCCGCGAACGAAGTGCTCCCTGCGCAGCTCAGCCCACTGCTCCACGTCCAGCACGCTCCTTCTCCCGGTCTCGACAACACGATCGAACCAGGCTCACCAACACCCCGGACGCCTCCGCCACCACCCGAGGGGGTCAATTCTCAACCGGCGAAGAGGGGTCAGTTTCCCACCGCCGCCGACAGAGCAGAAACCCTGCACTGAGGCGACGCGCGCGCCCGCCCAAGCCACCGTGAACCTGGAAACCGCGCTTGCCAACGGGGGCCCCCACGCGCTCCGCGAACGCCCGCTCGAACTCCCCCCACCCGCGGGCCCAACGAAAGGCGGCCCGAACACAGGACCCGCAGGATCGCCGACCGCTCCGCCGCTCCCAGCGAGGCGCGCGACAGGGGGATTCGCTCATCGTCATGCAGCTTGCGCTCCCCCGAAGTGGAGCCCGCCGGGCGCCCCGAAGGACCCTCCGCTGAGTCCTCGCCCACCGTCCCTCTCCTACCGCGCGCCGCCACTTGGGTAAGAAGTTGGTGTCACCAGGCGCCCCGCCACCGCTCGCTCGGGTTGCATCCCCGACTCCAGCGAGTCCACCAACGCGTCCCACGAGGCCGCGATCAGGTTCTCCGACACCCCGAACGCCCCCCACACCCGCTGGCCGTCCGACACGTCGATCAGCACCCCGCACCGGCACCAGCTCCGCCGCCGTGCCCGACACCTCGTCCGCCAGGTACACCTCCGCGCGCGCCACGTTGCGCCCCGACACCGTGTAGCCGAGGTCCTGCGCGATCTGAATCACCGAACGGCGCGTGATCCCATCGAGGATCGAGTTGTGCTGGCCCGGCGTCACGATCTCCCGCCATGCACCACATACACGTTCTCACCCGTCCCCTTACACACATGGCCATGATCGTCCAGCAGGATCGCCTCCTCATATCCAGCCTTCAGCGACTCCACCTTCGCCAGCACACTGTTCAGGCACTGAACCGACGCCTTCGCGGGCGGGATCAGCGTCTGAAAAGCCGACGGGGGCGCCGGTCCCTGGGTGTGACCGACGCCCCCGCTCAGCGCTTCCGAATGCGTGGAGAGGAGGTCACGCTATCGGAGTTCTCCACGAGCGCCTGGGAAGGTCGGTAGGGCGCCCGAGAGCCTGTGCAAGCCTTCCCCTACCTCTTCTTCTTGCTCCCCTTCTTCTTGGCCTTGTGCTTGATCTTCTTCGGGCAGCCGGTCACGGCGATCTTGGTCTTCTGGTAGATCACCATGCCGTTCTGGGCGACGAATTCGGTGGGCAGCGCGAGCGTGCCCTTGCAGAGGTTCCCGACCGCCGCGAGCGCGGAGGTCGGACCCTCGGGGAGCTTCAATTCGAAGCTCGAGACCGGAACGTCGGGCACCGAGCCGAACGTGGAGGTGGTGATCCCCTGTTTGGAGATGAACGTTTCGCCGTGCAGATCCACCGTCACGTTGTCGCCCTGGAGCACGACGATCAGTTCGGGGAACTTGGCGCCACCATGGGAGACGAAGTACGCCGGGCCGCTCAGCGGAACTGGCAGCACCGGCGTCTTCGCCGTAGCCTCGCCAACCCTGGCAGCGGCGGGGCAGTTCGCGGGGTTTTCCGCGAACGTCTTTTCCGTGCACGCTTTCTGCAGCGTCGAGAGGCGCGACGGGAGTCTCTTGGGCAGCTCTACCTTGACCTTGGCGATGTTCGTCTGCGAGCCCTGGGCGCCACTTGGGTAGGTCAATTTCACGTCAAGACTCGCCCCATCCGTCCGCGATGTCTTGCCCGAGGTGGAGACCGCAAACCCCGGTTTGAAGGTCAGCAACGCACAGTTCACCGCCTGGAATGGGCTCGATACCGCCGCGGTTGCCCCCTGGGCTCCTGTGACGGTGCCCCTAACCGCCA
>DATMPY010000256.1:0-6944 GCA_035566955.1 Solirubrobacteraceae bacterium
AGATCCGCCGCCGCGCCAACATCGTGCTCACCAACCCCGACATGCTCCACCTCGGCATCCTCCCCCACCACGACGCCTGGGCCTCCCTGTTCGCCAACCTCGCCGTCGTCGTCATCGACGAGGCCCACGTCTACCGCGGCGTGTTCGGCTCCCACGTCGCCAACGTTCTCCGCCGCCTCCGCCGCATCGCCGCCGCCTACCGCACCGAGCCTCGCTTCCTGCTCGCCTCCGCCACCATCGCCAACCCCCTCGAGCTCGCCGAGCGCCTCACCGGGTTGGAGGGGATCGGGCTGATCGACCAGGACGGCTCCCCCACCCCCCGGCGGCGAATCGCGATGTGGAACCCACCTCTCACCGACCCCGCCAGCGGCGCCCGGCGCTCCGCCCTCGGCGAGGCCGCCGAGCTGCTCGCCCAGCTCGTCCGCGACGGCGCCCGCGCCATCTGCTTCATGAAGTCCCGCAAGGGCGTCGAGCTCCTCAGCCGACTCGTGCGCGAAGAGCTCGAACGCGATCCCGGAGAGAACGCGAGCCGGCTTCCGGAGTCGGGGGGAGATCGCGGTGGGTCGGGTCAAGGGCGAGGACAGTCGGATGAAGGTCGGGGGGCGTTGCAGGGGGGACATGAGAGCCTCGCCGACCTCGTGGTTCCCTACCGCGCCGGCTACACCCCCCAGCAGCGCCGCGAGCTCGAGGGTCAGCTGATGCGCGGGGAGTTGCGAGCCGTGATCACCACCGACGCCCTCGAGCTGGGCATCGACATCGGCGAGCTCGACGCCGCCGTGGTGGTCACCTTCCCCGGGACTGTCGCCTCCCTGCGCCAGATGTGGGGGCGGGCCGGGCGCCGCGGGCGGGGACTCGCGGTGTACGTCGCCGGGGAGGACGCCCTCGACCAGTTCTTCTGCCGCCACCCCGACGAGTTCCTGGAGCGCCCCGTGGAGGCCGCCATCCTCGACCACGAGAGCCCCCAGATCCACCTCGCCCACCTCATGTGCGCCGCCTTTGAGGGGCCCCTCTCCGGCGAGGACGCCGAGATCCTCGGGCCCCGCTGGGAGGCCTACGCGGAGCTGCTCCTCGGCCGCGGCCAGCTGCGCCGGCGGCGCGTCAAACGGCCCCCTGAAGCCGACGGAGGCGGTCGCGGAGTGCGGGAGCACGGGGAGGGCGGGGCGAGCGAATACACCGCCTACGTCCCCCGCAACCCCGGCGAGTACCCCGCCGCCGCGGTCTCCCTGCGCTCCGCCTCGCTCGACAGCTTCGCAATCGTGGACACCTCCTCCGGGGAGATGCTCGGCACCACCGAGGCCGCCCGCGCCCACACCACCGTGCACCAGGGCGCCATCTACATGCACCTCGGGCGCTCCTACGAGGTGCTGGAGCTCGACCTCGAGCGCCGTCGCGCCCTCGTGGCCCCGTTTGACGGCGACTGGTACACCCAGCCCAAGAGCGAGACCGAGACCACCATCGAGCGCCTGCTCGACCGCCGCGAGACCCTCGGGGTGACCCTCTCCTTCGGAGAGGTCTCCGTCACCGACACCGTGCTCGCCTACCAGCGCCGACGCCTCGCCGACCACGCCCAGATCGACCTCGTCACGCTCGACCTCCCCCAGACCACCTTCTCCACCCAGGCCCTCTGGTTCGAGCTCGACCCCGACGCCCTCAGCCCCGAGCGGCTCGACCCCGGGGCGCCCGCCCGGAACCCCGCCGGAAGGCGGGCGGCGAAGGGACAGCTCGGCGCCACCCCCCCCACCGGAGGTGCAACATCGGAGACCGCCCTCGGCGCCCTGCACGCCGCCGAGCACGCCCAGATCGCGGTGCTGCCGCTGATCGCCATGTGCGACCGCTGGGATATCGGGGGGCTCTCCACCAACCTCCACCCCCAGACCGGAGTGCCCACGATCTTCATCTACGACGGCCACCCCGGCGGCGTGGGGCTCACCCGCGCCGCGTTCCTGCGTTTCGAGGAGCTCTGTCGGGACGCCCACCGGCTGATCGCGGAGTGCCCTTGCCACGAGGGTTGCCCCTCGTGCGTGCAGTCTCCCAAGTGCGGCAACCTCAACGAACCCCTGAGCAAGGCCGGGGCACGGCGCCTGTTGGCGGGGATGCTGGACGAGCCGGGGCGGGGCACGTCGGACGAGCCGGGGCGGGACACGCCGGACGAGCCGGGGCGGGACACGTCGGGCGAGCCGATGAGAGCTGCTGTGCAACCGGCGAAGAGCGCCGGCGAGTTCGCCACAATGGACGATTCGTGTCCCACGGCTTCTCCGGCAAGAGCACACTCGCGGGCGTAGCGGTCCTCTTGGCATTTGCGCTGAGCATCCCGCCGAGCAGCGCCGCCCTCAGCGAAGGCCCCGGGGGGCAGGTGACGCTGAGCGCCTGGACCATGAGCCCCGACCCCGGCGATCTGGGGGTCCTCGAGGGGTGGCCCACGGGCGCCTTCACGGGCACCGCGGTGACCGTGCCCAACACCGCCAACCCGGCCCCCGTCAAAGGGCAGGCGGCGATCCCCAGCTACGAAGGCTCGGTGGCTTGGTACCGCACCACCTTCACCGCCCCCACCGCGGGGACCTACGCGGTGAGCTTCCAGTCGGTCAGCTACATCGCGGAAGTGTGGCTCGACGGGCAGCCCCTGGGCTCGCACGTGGGCTTCGACCTGCCCTTCGAACTGCGCAGCGCGCTGGCCGCGGGAGCCCACACGCTGGTGGTGCGCGTGAACTGGCGCGACCCCCTGGTGCAGACCCACGGGGGCTTTCACCGTACGTGGTTCAACTTCGGGGGGCTCGACGGTGCGGTAAGCGTGCGCGAGCTCGGGGAGAGCGAGCTCTCGGATCCCGCGATCCAGACCACCCTCACCCCCGACAGCCCCACCGCGCAGACGGCCACCGTGGCGCTGAGCGTGAACGTGCACAACGACGGGCCCGCGCGGACGATCGCCCCCGAAGGCGCCCTCGGCCGGGCGGGCCGCACGATTCCGGTGAGCTTCCCTGCGCAGACCGTCCAGCCCGAACAGACCGTGACGATGAGCGCCACGGTGACCGTCCCCGAACCGGCGCTGTGGGCGCCGGGGAGCCCCAACATGTACGAACTCACGCTCGTGGTGCCCGGGGAGAGCAGCTTCACCGCCCACGTGGGTCTGCGCCAGCTCACGTGGGACGGGGGCAAGATGTTCCTCAATGGGCAGCCCCTGACGCTGCACGGGGCCTCGATCCAGATGGAAGCGCGCGGGCACGGCGAAGCGCTCGGCCCCGCCGAACAAGCGGCGCTTGTTCAGGAGCTCCAGGAGATCGGGGCGAACGCCACCCGCTCCCAGCACCCCCTTCCCGCCTCCCTGCTCGAACGGCTGGACGCGGCGGGAATCGTGGTGTGGCAGGGGATCGGCCCCAACGATCCCTCGGGAGACTGGACCGGGATCACGCCCGCGCTCGCCGAACGGGCCCAGCAGGACGCGCGCACCGCGGCGATCGCCGAGCAGCTGCACCCCTCGGTGATCGCGTGGAACCTCACCAACGAGCTCGCCGGCAACGGCCACCCCGGAGGACAGGCCCGGTACGTGGAGGCGATGGCCCGGTGGCTGCATGCCTTCGACCCGGGGCGGATGGTGGCGGTCGACGTGTGGGGACTGCACCCCCCCAAGGTCGCGGGGGCGCTGTACGACAATGTGAACGCCGTCTCCGACACCGACTACTCCGGCTGGTACGAGGGCGTCCACTACAAGCCCAAGCGGCTGGCCAAGTTCATCCACGAACGTCTCGCCGCGATGCACCGGACGTTCGCGGGCAAGGTCCAGATCATTAGCGAGTTCGGCGCCGAAGCCAACGCGCTGAACAGGCCCAACAAGCCCGGAGGATACGCCTTCCAGTCGCACCTCCTGGCCCAGCACATCGCGATCTACAGCGCCGACCCCAAGCTCAGTGGGATGCTCGTGTGGGTGCTGCGCGACTTCGCCGAGAACCCCACCTACAACGGCGGCTCCGTGCGCAGCGAACTGACCCACATGAAGCTGATCGAAGGGATCAACGGCAAGGGCCTGTTCGACTACGCCGGGCAGCCCAAGCCGGCGGTGGGCGTGGTGGCGCGACTGTTCAAGGCGCTGCCCGCGGGGTGAGACGTGTGCACTTTCAAAAGCGCCACACGGCAGTGTAAGGGCGGGCGGGGCTTGAGGGTGAATATATATTTTTTGGTTAGCGTATAACGGTAGTTACACGAAACTCAATTTTTTGTTTTATTCTCACCGCCCACCTGGCTGAGGGCACATGGCGATCGGGCCCTTTTTTCAAGGTCGATTCCCCCGCGCGATCTTGGCAAGATCGATCGTGGCGTCGTAGAGCTTGGCGTCGACGCCCTGCTCCAGCGCGACCTCGCGCAGGGGCCGCCCAGAGTCGGTGGCCTGCTTGACGATCGCGGCGCCGAGGTCGTAGCCGATCGCGCCGTTGAGGGCGGTGGCAACGGCGAGGGTGGCCCCGGCGGAGGCGTCGGTGCCGGCGCGGTTGGGGCGGATGCCGTCGACGCACTTCTCGGCGAAGGCGCGGGAGGCGCTGGAGAGCAGGTGCAGCGACTGGAGGAGGTTGCGGGCGATCAGGGGGATGCGGACGTTGAGCTCGAACTGGCCCTGCATCCCGGCGACGGTGATGGCTGTGTCGTTGCCGATCACCTGGGCCGCGACCTGGAGGACCACCTCGGGGAGCACGGGGTTGACCTTGCCGGGCATGATCGAGGAGCCCTTCTGGAGCTCGGGGAGGTAGAGCTCGCCGATGCCGGCGCGAGGGCCGGAGCCCATCAGGGCGAGGTCGCCGGCGATCTTGGTGAGGGAGACGGCGATCACCTTCAGCGCGCCGGAGAGCTCGACGAGGGCATCGCGGTTGGCCTGGGCCTCGAAGGGATCCAGCGGCGCGGCGATCTGGCGCAGGCCGGAGTCCTTCTTCAGCCGCGCGCGGACCTTCTCGGCGAAGCGGGGGTGGGTGTTGAGGCCGGTGCCGGTGGCGGTGCCCCCCAGGGGGATCTGCCCAACGTGCTCGAGGGCGCTGCGCACGCGCTCCTGCCCGAGGGCGATCTGGGCGGCGTAGCCGGCGAACTCCTGCCCGAGGGTGACGGGCACGGCGTCCATCAGGTGGGTGCGCCCGGCCTTGACGACGCCGCTGAAGCTCTTGGCCTTCTTGGCGAAGGAGCGTTCGAGCTGGCGCAGCGCGGGGAGCAGCTCCCGTTGGGCGACCTCCAGGGCGGCGAGGTGCACGGCGGAGGGGAAGACATCGTTGGAGGACTGCCCCATGTTGACGTGGTCGTTGGCGTGCACGGGGCGGGCGGGGTCCCGATCTGTTGCGAGGGCGGCGATCACCTCGTTGGCGTTCATGTTGGTGGAGGTGCCGGAGCCGGTCTGGAAGACGTCGATGGGGAACTGGGAGTCGTGCTTGCCGGCGGCGATCTCGGCGGCGGCTTTCTGGATGCGCCCGGCGCGGCGCTTGTCGAGCAGCCCAAGCTCGCCGTTGACGACGGCGGCGGCCCCCTTGATGCGGGCGAGCCAGTGCACCACGGCGACGGGCACGGTCTCCCCGGAGATGGGGAAGTTCTCCACGGCCTTGGCGGTCTCCCCGCCCCACAGCTGCTTGTCTTGATTCATTCGCTCTCCTTCAGAGGCCGGGGTGGTGATTGTTCGCAGGTGGTGATTATTTTGATTAGCGGCCTACCGGCCGCCGCGGCGTTCGCACGGCGAGACCAGACGTTATCCATGTGCCACGCGACGCGCGCTTGGCTCCTCACCCGCAGAACGCGACCAGCTCCCGGGCGAGGCCGACGGGGTCGTCGTAGGCGATCAGGAAGCCGGTCCCGGGCAGCACGCGCAGCTGCCCGCGGGGGAGCAGCCGCAGGGCCTCCTCGGCGCCGGCGAGGGGGTGCAGGCGATCGCGGTCGGCCCACAGCAAAAGCACGGGCTGCTGCAGCTCGGGGTAGAGACCGAGCAGCTCCACCTGGGGATCGCGGGGCCAGCGGCGGGCGAACTTGGCCCAGGAGCGGGCGAGGCTGGGGTTGCCGGGGACGTCGGCGAAGGCGTGGCGCACCAGGTCGCAGGCGGCTGGCTCCCCGCGCGCGGAGAGCTTGCGGCCGAGGGCGGGGTTGAACACGACAGGGGCCGCGCGGGTGAGCAGGCGGTCGGCGCCGGGCAGCGCACCCGCGCGCGCGGCGAGCCGCCAGGCGGCGCGCAGCCGGGCCTGCTCGGGAGGACGGTGCAGGCGGTTGGGCATCAGCACCAGACGGGCGGGCGCGAGGCCCCCGCGGCAGACGGCGTGCAGGAGGATCTCCGCGCCGATGTCGTGCCCGCCGATCATGGGCCGCGGCCCGAGCACGTCGGCGGAGAAGCCGCAGAGGACCTCGGCGAACCAATCGATCGTGTAGGGATGGCGAGGGCGGTCCTCGGAGTCGCCATGCAGGGGCAGGTCGGGGAGCACCACGCGGAAGCGCTCGGCCAGGCGTCGCACGATGGGCTCCCACTCGAGGTGGGAGAGCAGCACGGAGTGCACGAGCGCGAGCGGCGGCCCGGCGCCCAGCTCGCGGTAGGCGACCCGGGCGCCGTCGGGGTGGTGGTAGAGGCGCAGCCTCACGCCACTAAGGTACGTCCCCTTGTCCCAGAACCTCGACTTCGCGGGCCGGCGGGTGCTGGTCACCGGCGCCGGCCGCGGCATCGGCGCGGCGGTCGCCCTGCGGCTGGCGGAGGCGGGCGCCGCCGTGGTCGCCTTCGCGCGCACCCGCGCGGACGTGGAGCGCGTCACGGCCGCGCTGCCCGGCGCCGGCCATACGGCGTGGGCGGCGGACGTCGCCGACGAAGCGGCGTGGCTGCAGGCGCAGGCGGCGGGCGCGCTCGCGGGGATCGACGGGCTCGTGACGGCCGCGGCGGTGCTCGCGCCGGTCGGCCCGCTCGGGTCCTACGCGCCCGCGGAGTTCTGGGCGACGATGCGCGTGAACGT